>CAXSED010000040.1:31099-33029 GCA_964236475.1 uncultured Chthoniobacterales bacterium | reverse complement strand
CCGCGTCGAACCCACCCTAGCCCGAATAGCCCCATTAGATTGTCTCCTTGTCCGCCCAGGCGAGGGTTTCGTCAGCCTGCCGCGTTAAAAATCTAGCCACAATACTATTATTTTAGCCTGCCGATTTGCGTAAAGATGACCAGTCTTTGCAACCATCGCATCTTCGACGCCCCAAATCGAAGGAAAAACACCCTCCGGACAGCATGGCACGTCGTTTGCTAATAGACCCGGCAGAAGCTAAACCGGTGAGGGGCGGGTGTTTTCGGGGGTTTGCACCTGCCCCTTACCATCAGCTGGCTGCCAGCGTTTTCCCCGGGTCGATTCAACCCATCTTAGGGTGCGACCCTTTTGTTCTCATGAAAAAGCTGGAAGCGATCATCAAACCTTTCAAGATCGAAGAGGTCAGAGACGCGCTGACCGACCTCGGAGTCGAAGGCATGACGCTCTGCGAGGTTAAAGGGTACGGCCACCACACGATGCACACCGAGATGTACCGGGACGCTGCCTATCAGGTGGATTTCCTGCCGCGTATCAAGGTGGAAGTAATCCTGTCGGACGAATTGATCGACACGGCAGTGCAAGCGGTGTTGCGCGCGGCCCGCACGGGCAAAACCGGTGACGGGAAGGTATTCATTACACCGGTCGAACAGGTCATCCGCATCCGCACGGAGGAAACCGGCGTGGCCGCGATCTGAGCCCGCGAAACAAGAGACAACGCCGCCCCTTTCGGGACGGCGTTGCTTCCACCCACACCAGATCTGAACTCCTTTTACGCCGTAGGCACGGTCGCCACGGTCTGAAGGATGCGGCTGGCAATCCTGTAAGGGTCGCCCTGCGAATTCGGGCGCCTGTCTTCCAGGTATCCTTTGTAACTGTTGTTGACGAAGCTGTGCGGGATCCGGATGGACGCCCCGCGGTTCGCCACGCCGTAGTTAAACTTGTCGATGGACTGGGTCTCGTGCAAACCCGTCAGGCGCAGGTGGTTGTCCGGGCCGTACACGGCAATGTGCTCGTTCTTGTACTTGTCGAACGCGCCCATGAGCTTCTCGAAGTACTCCTTGCCACCCTTGTCGCGCAAGTATTCGGTCGAGAAATTGCAGTGCATGCCCGAGCCGTTCCAATCGCCCTTGATTGGCTTGCAATGCCATTCGATGTCCACGTCGTACTTCTCGCCCAGACGCGCCAGCAGATAGCGCGCGACCCACATCTGGTCCGCCGCCGATTTCGACCCCTTGCCAAAAATCTGGAATTCCCACTGGCCCTTGGCAACTTCCGCGTTGATGCCTTCGTGGTTGATGCCCGCGTCTAGGCACAGGTCGAGGTGCTCCTCGACGATCTGCCGCGCGATGTCGCCCACGTTGCTGTAGCCGACGCCCGTGTAGTACGGACCCTGCGGCCCCGGATAGCCTTCGTCGGGGAAGCCGAGCGGTTTGCCGCCGTGGAAAAGGAAATATTCCTGCTCGAAGCCAAACCACGCGCCGGGGTCGTCCAAGATCGTCGCGCGGGAGTTAGAGGGATGCGGCGAGCCGTCCGGCATCAGCACTTCGCACATCACGAGCGCACCGTTCTTGCGTGTCGTGTCGGGAAACACCGCGACCGGCTTGAGCAAACAGTCCGAACTGCCGCCTTCAGCCTGTTTGGTCGAGCTGCCGTCGAAATTCCACATCGGCAGTTCTTCGAGTGTCGGGAAGCTGTCGAAATCCTTGATCGTGGTTTTACTGCGCAGATTGGGAACGGGTTCGTAGCCGTCGAGCCAGATGTACTCTAGTTTATACTTCGCCATTAGTGTCGGTGGTTGTTGTCGTTTTTTGATCGCATTGTCCAGAACTGACCGCCCCGAAGAGCCGTGATTTCCCCTTTCTTCTTGGCAGGACCTTTGCAGGTCGCACCATTTAGCATGATCAATGCCATTTCGGCAATCCCTTGCGCG
>CAXSED010000040.1:20273-30999 GCA_964236475.1 uncultured Chthoniobacterales bacterium | reverse complement strand
TTTGCAGGTCGCACCATTTAGCATGATCAATGCCATTTCGGCAATCCCTTGCGCGATGCCGGGGCTGGAGCATGATGCGGGGAAAATGAACGAGATCAAAGACACGCTCCGTGCTCTGGTGCGCATCTCGTATGATGGGCGTGTTTACAAGACGTTTCGTGGTCCCAAGGCGGACGAACGCTTTGCCACCGAGGTCAGAGTCCTCCGCCACCTCGAAGCGCGCGGCTGTCCGTTCGTGCCCCGTTTGCTCGAATCCGACCCGACTGCCCTGCGCATCGTCACCGCCAACTGCGGCAGCCGCGTCGAACATCTTGACGAAGCCCGTGCCAGGGAAATCTTCGCCGAGCTGAGACCCTACGGCGTCCGCCACGACGACGCCGAGGTCCGCAACATCACCTACAACCAGCGCGAGGGCCGTTTCTGCGTCATCGACTTCGAGTTCGCCACCCTGCTCGATGCTCCCGCCGCGCCCGAGCCTCCCACCCATGCTGCCCCCGCCCTCTAACCACCCCCCCGCGCACACCGCGCCGCATCGTTTGTGCTGGCACGGCGGCACGGATCGCGGCCGGGTCCGCGCCAACAACGAGGACGCCTTTCTCTGCCTGCAATTCGATGCGCGGGAGGTTCACTACCTCGGAAAAATGGGCGACGCCACGACGGTCGGCAACGATTTCGTCTTCGCGGTCAGCGACGGCATGGGCGGCGCGATGGCCGGGGAATTTGCCAGCCGCATCGCGGTCGAAAAAATCACGCGCCTGATGCCGGCGGTTTTCCGGCAATCGGAGATCGGCCTGGAGACCGGGTGCCCCCAGGTCTTGGAGGTATTGTTCGCGCAGATTCACCGCGCCCTGATGTTCGTCGGCTCCTCCTACGAGGAAACCGTCGGCATGGGCGCGACGCTAAGCCTGTGCTGGTTCACATCCGGCTGCATGCACTTCGGGCACATCGGCGACAGCCGCATCTACCATCTGCCCGGGCGGGAGGGCGGCATCCGGCAGCTCAGTCACGATGACACCTACGTTGGCTGGCTGTTCCGCAACGGCAAGCTCAACGAACGCGAGGCGCGCACGCATCCCCGCCGCACGGTGCTGCAAAAGGCGCTCGGCGCGGGGCATCAGTTCGTCGATCCGCAGGTCGGCGCGGTGGCGTGCGAACCGGGTGATCGTTTCCTGCTCTGCACCGACGGCCTCGTGGATGGCCTCTTCGACTACCAATTGGCCGAATTTGCAGACCACCCCGATCCTGCGCAAACCCTCATCACCGCCTCGCTGGAACGCGCGGGCCGCGACAACACGACCGCGCTGGTGGTCGAGGTGCAGGTGGCTGCGTGATCCGCTATGTCCGCGACGACCCTCGCACTTTGCGCCTTCGCGTTTCTGGCCGGATTCGTTGATTCGGTGGTCGGTGGCGGCGGGCTTGTCCAGCTCCCCGCGCTGCTGATTCTGCTGCCGCGCGCCACGCCGACGGCGGACGTGTTCGGCACGAACAAACTCGTCGGCATTTCCGGCACTGCGATGGCGGCTTGGAACTACACGCGGCAGGTGAAAATCGACTGGCGCGCGACGCTGCCGACGGCGTTCACGGGCTTCGTCTTTTCCTACTTTGGAGCGCAGGCCGTCAGCCATCTGCATCCGGCGCTTCTCAGACCGCTGGTTTTGGGTCTGCTCGTGGCGGTGGCAATCTACACGTTCACGCGCAAGGACTTCGGCTCGCTGCACGCCCCGCGCCTGTCCCTGTCGGGTAAGCAATGGATCGGCCTGGGCGTGGGTGCGGTCATCGGATTTTACGATGGTTTTTTCGGACCCGGCACCGGCAGCTTCCTGATCTTCATCTTCATCGGTGTGTTCGGCTTCGACTTCCTGTCAGCCTCGGCGGCTGCAAAGGTCGTCAACGTGGCCACGAATCTTTCCACCGTCCTGTATTTTGCTTGGACAGACCACGTCATTTACCGGCTGGCGTTGCCCATGGCCGTCTGCAACATGCTCGGCTCGTTGACCGGCACACGGCTGGCCATCCTGCGCGGGAGCCGCTTCGTGCGTTGGTTTTTCCTGGCGGTGGTCTCGGCGATCATCTGCAAACTGGCTTTTGATTTGGCGCACGAGCCTTGAGGTGAGCTTGCGTTGAGAGCGAACCCGAGCAAGCTGGTTGGATGCCCTCCCGCACCCTCCTCTTCCTCCTCGGCAGCTGCGCGCTCTTCACCACGACCATCCAGGCCCAGGAACCCCGGCGCATCACGCTCGACGGCAAGGAGGAGGTGCCCGCCCCGGCGGAGGAAGTCGATGAGCACGGGATCGCCAGTATCCGCGCCGTTCCGACGCCCGCGCTAGAAATTTTTCCGTCCGCCGTCAAGCCATCGCACGGGACGATCATGGTTTCGCCCGGGGGCGGGTACGGCTTCCTGGCCATCGGCAAGGAAGGCCGGGACGTAGCCCGGATGCTCAACGCGGACGGCTGGGACGCCGCCGTGCTACTGTACCATGTCAGCACACCCCCGAACACACGCACACTCGCCTTGGAAGATGCCGAAAAGGCGCTGGCCCTGTTGCAAAAACGGGGCGGTGAGTTTGGCCTCTCGACGGCGCAAGTCGGCGCGATGGGATTTTCGGCGGGAGGACACCTCACGGCGCGGCTCGCGCACGAGACGGCGACTGGCGGCACGCCTCCCGCGTTTCTCGTGCTGATGTACCCGGCCTATCTGGAGAAGGAAGGCAAATGTCTCGACGAAGTGGCTCCACCGAACGTGCCGGTGTTTCTCTACGTCGGCGACAAGGACCAGAACTTCTATCCGAGTTCGGTGGCCTACGCCGCCGCTTGCAAGGAGAAAGGTGTTCGTTGTGATTATACGGTCGCGCCGAACGTCGGGCACGGCTTTGGATTGACCGCACATCTTCCCGAGGGTGCCCGCGACTGGCCGGACAAATTGAGGGCGTTTCTCGGCTCACTCGACGGCAAGCGCTAAAACGACTCATTTACTCACCGCATCGCGCTGATCCTCTGTCTTCCTGAGCGGAACGTCACACCGCCGATAAACACCAGACACTTTGGTCAACCGGGCACCGTGCGCAGAAGTTCTATTGCCTTAGCCAACGCCTTCCCGCGATGGCTCAACCGGTTCTTCACCTCGGCAGGCAACTCCGCAAACGTATCCTGATACCCCACCGGGATGAACATCGGATCGTACCCGAATCCACCCTCGCCGCGCACCGCCGGAATCACCATCCCTTCCACCGCGCCGTCGAACTGACCCGCCAACTCGCCCCCGCGCGCCACGGCGATGCAGCACCGGAACCGCGCCGCCGGGGCGTGCCCGGAACCCGGCACCAGCACCGCCCGCAACTCCCTGGCCAGCTTTTGTCGATTCGCCTCGTCGTCGGCGTCTGGCCCGGCGTAGCGCGCGGAATATACTCCCGGCGCGCCGCCCAACGCATCCACCTCCAGCCCGGAATCGTCGGCGATCACCCACCCCCCGGGAAAATGCCCCGACCCGGCGAGCGCCTTGAGGGCGGCGTTCTCGGCGAACGTGGTCCCGGTTTCCTCGACTTCCGGCAATTCCGGGTGGCCCAGTAGGTCTTCGACGACCCACCCTTCGCCGAGGATGGCACGGATCTCGCCGGTCTTGTGCGCGTTGCGGGTAGCCAGCAGGAGACGCCTCGGGACGGTAGATTCAGGATTCAATGGTCGAACTTCGAGGAACGCGTGACGCCGCGCAAGCACGGACACCCGCAAAAAATGCCTTTTTAGCTTTCTCACGTTCCCCCTTTGTTAGACAGGCGGCGATTGCCCCTCTACTATCCCCCCATTCCCTGATCACACCGCTTGAACCCAGCGTCCTCTATTCCCCG
This sequence comes from uncultured Chthoniobacterales bacterium, assembly GCA_964236475.1. Classification (GTDB taxonomy): domain Bacteria; phylum Verrucomicrobiota; class Verrucomicrobiia; order Chthoniobacterales; family SZAS-18; genus CAHJWO01. The sequence goes on along the minus strand of CAXSED010000040.1, from coordinate 27,157 downwards.
GCGGTCCTACTATTTTGTCGATATGAACGAAAAGCGTAAGCCCTATCCCCACGACCTGATCGAGCCGAAATGGCAGGCGATCTGGGCCGAGCGGAAAACGTTCCGCACGCCGAATCCCGGCGACGCGGATTTCGACCCGGCCAAGCCGAAGTTCTACGTGCTCGACATGTTCCCTTACCCCAGCGGTACGGGTTTGCACGTTGGCCATCCTGAGGGCTACACCGCCACGGACATCATCGCCCGCTACCGCCGTCAGAAGGGTTTCAACGTCCTGCACCCGATGGGTTGGGACGCCTTCGGCCTGCCCGCCGAGCAGTACGCCATCAAGACCGGCCAGCATCCGCGCGCGACCACGGAGGCGAACATCGAAAACTTCAAAAAGCAACTCAACAGCATCGGCTTCAACTATGACTGGGAGCGCGAGGTCAACACGACGGACCCCGGTTACTTCAAATGGACTCAGTGGATTTTCCGGCTGCTGTACGAATCGTGGTTCAACCCGGCGACCAACAAGGCCGAACCGATTGCCACCTACACCGGCAGCGACCTTGACAGCGTCCGGCTGGCGTTCGTGTCCGAGGCCCCGGTGAACTGGTGCCAAGCGTTGGGCACGGTGCTGGCCAACGAGGAAGTCGTCGATGGCAAGAGCGATGTGGGCGGGTTCCCCGTCGAACGCCGTCCCATGCGCCAGTGGATGCTGCGGATCACCGCCTACGCGGAACGGCTTATCGACGAACTGGCCGGGCTGGACTGGCCCGAAGGCATCAAGCTTTTGCAGAAAAACTGGATTGGCCGCAGCGAGGGCGCGCACGTCCATTTCGTGCTGGAGAATTTCGAGAATCGCCCGACGAGCCTCGTCGCGCTAGCACTCGACACGGAAAAAGCGGACCATCCGGCGGCGGACGCCGTGCCGGAAGGGCGGCGCGTCCATCAGACGGCGGAGTTGACCGTGTTCACCACGCGCCCCGACACGCTGTTCGGCGCGACGTACATGGTGCTCTCGCCCGAGCATCCGCTGGTGGACCTTTTCTCTACCGACGAGCACAAGGAAGCCATCGCCAAGTACCGCGCGGAAATCGGCGGTAAGTCCGACCTTGAACGCACCGAGTTGTCCAAGGAGAAAACCGGCGTCTTCACCGGCGCGTATGCGGTCAACCCGGTCAACGGCGAGCGCATCCCGGTGTGGATCGCGGATTACGTGCTGATGGGCTACGGCACCGGCGCGATCATGGCTGTGCCCGCCCACGACGAACGGGACTGGGAGTTTGCGAAGAAGTTTGGTTTGCCGATTCGTCCGGTGGTTACCGTTGCGGGCACGGATGCAGAGGCGGACGTTTGCACTCCCGGCGAAGGCACGGTCATCAACTCGCACAATGCCGTTGTCTCACTCGACGGTCTCACTACAGCCGAGGCGAAAAGCAAGATCATCGGCTGGCTCGAATCGAATGGCAGCGGCGAACGACGGATCAACTTCAAACTGCGCGACTGGTTGTTCTCGCGGCAGAGGTACTGGGGCGAGCCATTCCCGATCCTCTGGAAAAACGGCAAACACGAATCCTTGCCCGAAAGCGAGTTGCCGCTGCTGCCGCCCGAACTCGACGATTTTAAACCGACCGGCACCGGCGAGCCACCGTTGGCCAAGGCGACCGACTGGGTCCGCTATTCCGAGGCCGCGACGCGTGAAACGAACACCATGCCGCAGTGGGCCGGGTCGTGCTGGTACTACCTGCGCTTCTGCGACCCGTGCAACTTGGAGAAATTCGTTGGCACCGAGGCGGAAAGCTACTGGATGAACAGCGGCAAAGCGGGCGGCGTCGATCTATACGTGGGGGGCACCGAACACGCCGTTTTGCACCTGCTCTACGCGCGGTTCTGGCACAAGGTGCTCTTCGACTACGGCTACGTGTCCACGCCCGAGCCGTTTCAACGGCTGGTGAACCAGGGACTCATTCTCGGTGAGGACGGCCAGAAAATGTCCAAGAGCCGGGGCAACGTCGTCAACCCGGACGAGGTCATCGGCGAATTCGGCGCGGATGCGTTGCGCCTCTACGAGATGTTCATGGGACCGCTGGAACAGGTCAAACCGTGGAGCATGGCCGGGGTGCAGGGCGTGGCGCGATTCCTGGCGCGGGTGTGGCGGCTGGTCATGGAAGAAGACCAGGAAGGCCGCTGGAACCTGAGTGACGCCGTACAAAGCGTGGAGCCGACCTCCTCGCAGCAGCGCGCCGTGCATGCCGCGATCAAGAAGGTGACGGCGGATATCGACGCGCTCAGCTTCAACACAGCGATATCTGCCATGATGGTCTGCACCAACGAACTGACCGCCGCGACCATCAAGCCGGTAGCAGCGTTGCGCGCGCTGGTGCAAATTTTAAATCCGTTCGCCCCGCATCTGACGGAAGAACTGAACGAGACGCTTGAAGCAAAATTCCCTACGGGCAGCGGACTGCTCGCCGGGCGCGTCTGGCCTGAATACGACGAGGCGTGGCTCGTCCAAGATGAGATCGAGATTCCCGTGCAGATCAACGGCAAATTACGCGAACGGCTCACCGTGAAAAAAGAGGCTTCGACCGCCGAAGTCGAAGCCGCTGCACTGGCGAGCGCGAAGGTACAAGAACACCTGGGCGGCAAAACCCCGCGCAAGGTGATCGTGGTGCCGGGCAAGCTCGTGAATATCGTGGCTTAGCGTGCGAACTGCCCGAACGACTCTATGAAAAACCAGCTAGATTTTTACTTGTTGGTGTGCTTGGCATTGTCGCTTTGCCTGGTTGGCTGCGGCAAGTCCGATCCCGAACCAACTTTGCAGACAAAGGCAACGCCCACGCCGGAAACCGTTGACAACTCCAAAGACTTTTCCGCCAAAAGCATCCGGCACAAAGCCGACCAGGCTGCCAACAGCCTCGAAAAGTTTCTCAAGGATCAGGACCCCAAGCTACGCAACAAAGTCCAGCATCTGGCCGACAAAGTTTCCGACAAGCTGGGCAAAGACAAAAACCATTGGCGCGAAAAGCTCGAAGAGCAACGTCACGCGCTCTTGCCGCAAATCGAGCAGTTGAAGACGCAATTAGGGCAGGTCGATGGCGACAACAACAAGCGAAAATTGAAGGATGCTTTGTCCAAGCTCGAAGGCAAAAGCGGAGACACCGACAAAAAACTGGCGGAACTCGAATCGGCGGGCGCGGATGCCTGGGCGCAGTTTAAGGCGCAGCTCAAAGAAGACGAGGTGAAGGAAAATACTCCGCCGACCGATGATGATGAGACGCCGACGCCGACACCTCGCCTGCGCAACAGGTGACCTCTGACATCCTGAGCGGAGTGCAACGCAGCCGAAGGATGTCAGAGGTTTTATGCATCGTGCATCGCCACGGTCGATGGAAAATGAATTACTTGCGTAACGGCGGCAGGATTCGTCTGGGGCTGCACAACCACTGGCGCGCCCCACGTCCGAACCGCCCGCTGCCGCCTGCTGCCCACGGCGAAAACGCAGGCAACACCCATTGGGTCGATGTTTCCACGAACGCCGGTAGTTTGAGCGACAGCCCTGCGCCATCGCTCAAGATTCCCGCTGGATGATGGTGTCCGATGACCAACTGTCGCCCATCGGATTCCGGTGGCGGGGCTTGGTCGCCGTGTTGGAAACAAAATCGCTCCGTCACGCAGAATGGCTGCATCTCGACGGCGGTGAACGCCCGGCGGTCGTGATTGCCCGCGACGAGCATTACCTCGCCACGCGTCCGCAGACGTTCCAGCAGGATCAACGCCGGTTCCCGGGCCGTGCGGTCGTGGACGAAATCCCCTGCGATGATCAGCCGCTCGGGGCGGTAGTCGTCCAGAAGAGCGAGCAGCCGAGCCTCTACGGAATCCATCCCCCACAACGGGAACAGTGCTCCCGCCGCGCGCTGACTCAGTTCGTAGCCGAAATGCACGTCGGCCACGGCTAGCCACCGCTCGGTGCGGTGATAAAGCGCCAGCCGTGCGTCGAGAATGGTGTCCGCGTCAACCAGCACGCGCGTCGGGCCAAGCGCGGGTTTGCGGGCAGCCGACGGGTTCATCGTTCGACCCGCAGAACGCCCTCGGTCAGAATCTCGGCCCGCAGACCACCCCAACCCTTGAGCGCGGCCTCCGCCCCCGCGCCGAACGCCTGGTCCATCCAGTAACACGGGCGGCACTCCTCGCGTCCGCGAAAATGGACGCCCTGCACCTCGAATTCCTGGCCGCCCTTAAGCATGTTTAGATCGACGCCCTCGCAGACGACATTGCGGCGGAACGCGCCGGGAGATTTACCCGTCACTCGCAACTCTTCGCAGAGCCGGGTGTAGACTTCCTGGGCGAAAAAGGTGATCTGCCCCTTGTAACCCTCTTTAAAATCAAAGAAGCGGTCGCCCTCAATCCCATGGCCCGGCACACAGTGGATTTCCGGCACTTCCAGCGTTTCATGCTCACCAGGGGGCTTGCCGTGCCGCCCGAAGAAATTGTGCCCGGGAGACATGTACAAGTGCCGCACTCGCAGCGGGGGCTGATGCATCCGACAGTTTAGCGGACAATCCGCAGCGGCGCAATCGGTGGACGCCATTTGCGGAATCCACTGCGATACTTTAAGGTTCTATTGGCAACCGGCGGGTTCCCCTTCCCGCATCACTTCGCCGGCTTGCCATCCACCTCTCAGCGGTCATGGAGCGCAGCATCATCAAAAGCCTGATCGTCCGGGTCAAAGACCGGCAAGCGGGTGAACCACGCGAGGATTTGCTGGCCGTGGAGGAACCCTTGGAAATCCAGTTGGGCTACGAGCGGAAAGGCTGGCGAGTCCACAAAAGCGTGTCGATCACCATGCGCACGCCGGGCGCGGACGACGAATTGGCCGCCGGTTTCCTTTTCACGGAAGGGATTCTCAGTGACGGTGCGCAGATCGAAGCGATCCGTGCCGAGGACAACAACGTTGTGCGGGTGGAACTCCAAGCTGGGGTGAAAGTCGACTTGCGGCGGCTGGAGCGGCATTTCTACACGGCGTCGAGCTGCGGCGTCTGTGGCAAGGCCTCCATCGCCGCGCTCAATCTGAACGCCCGTCAGCCGCGACCAGGAGCCGGGCCTGTTTTCGACGCGGCGACGATCCACGATTTTCCGGCGACGTTACGCGCCACGCAGGCGGTGTTCGACCAGACTGGCGGACTACACGCGGCGGCTCTTTTTGACCCGACGGGGCAGTTGCTCGGGCTGCGCGAGGACGTGGGTCGGCACAACGCGGTGGACAAAGTTATCGGCGCGCAAATTCTGGCAGGCGTGCCGCTGCCGCTGGGAGGTTGCGGATTGTTCGTCAGCGGGCGGGCGAGCTTTGAACTCGTGCAGAAAGCGTTGGCCGCCGGGTTGCCGCTGTTGGCGGCGGTGGGCGCGCCGTCGAGCTTGGCCGTTGAACTCGCGCAGACCCACGGCATGACCTTGCTCGGATTCGTGCGCGGTGGACGTTTCAACGTTTACGCGGGCGAACAACGCATCCGCACGGCAAACGGCGACGATTCCAATAGGGCTCCATCCGCTCCCGCCTGTACGCACGCCATGGTGGCGCTTGCCTGAACCTCTTCATTTTTTCTTCTTTCTTCATGGACCCGCACACTACACACGCTCCCGACCCCGCCAAAGACGCCAATCCGGCCGACGAGCAGCAACTCGACACCGTGTCGCAGAAGCCCAGTCACATTGGCACCGGCACCCCACAGACGCCGCCCGCCGAGGACGCGCATCTCGCCGATGTGCCGGGCTCGGAACCGGTCGAAGAAACCGAGGGTGCGCGCATCGGCCACATTCACCGTGTCGCGGCGGGCATTCCGGCGGTTTACCAGAGCGTGCGTTTCACTATGCGCGAGATGGGGATCGGACGCGGATTGAGGACGTGGCTGGATGTCAACAAGAAGAGCGGTTTCGACTGCCAGAGTTGCGCGTGGCCTAGCCCGGACGAAGGGCGAAAGATGTTCGAGTTCTGCGAGAACGGCGTCAAAGCCGTGGCGGACGAAGGAACGAAACATTCCATCGCGGGCGATTTCTTCGCCAAACATTCCATCGCCGAATTACAGGAAAAGAGTGACCTGTGGATGGGCCAGCAAGGGCGGCTGACCACCCCGATGATCAAGCGGAAGGGTGGCACGCACTACGAGGAAACGACGTGGGAAGAAGCGTTCAAGGTGATGGCGGACGAACTCAACGCCCTGCCCTCACCGGACGCGGCGGCGTTTTACACCAGCGGACGCACCAACAACGAGGCGGCGTTTCTGTACCAGCTTTTCGTGCGACAGTTCGGCACGAACAACCTGCCAGACTGCTCAAATATGTGCCATGAGGCCAGCGGAGCGGCGCTCAACGAAACCATCGGCATCGGCAAAGGCTGCGTGACGCTGGACGATTTTCAGGAGACAGGGTGCGTCTTCATCATCGGGCAAAATCCCGGCACAAACCACCCGCGCATGATGACCTCACTGGAGCACGCCAAGAAACACGGCGCCACGATCATTTCCGCGAACCCGCTGCCGGAAACCGGGTTGATGAGCATCGTCAACCCCAACCCGCAGGACTACGGCAACCCGCTGGAATTCGCCGCGCGCATGGTGTTCAACAAGGGCGTGCCGCTGACGGACATCTGGCTGCCGGTGCGGATTAACGGCGACATGGCCATGTTCAAGGGCATCATGAAAGAGATGCTTGCCGACGAGGACAAGGACCCGGGGAGCGTGTTCGACCTGGATTTCATACGCGAGTACACCGTGGAAGCCGAAGCCATGATCGCCGACCTGCGCGTGGCGGATTGGGATGAAATCACCAAACAGAGCGGGCTGTCGCGCCAGCAAATCCGCGAGACGGCGGAGGCGATCATGAAGTCCAAGAGCATGATCATCTGC
>CAXSED010000040.1:0-20173 GCA_964236475.1 uncultured Chthoniobacterales bacterium | reverse complement strand
GCAAATCCGCGAGACGGCGGAGGCGATCATGAAGTCCAAGAGCATGATCATCTGCTGGGCGATGGGCCTGACGCAGCAACGCAACGCCGTGGCGACGATTCAGTACGCCATGAACCTGCTGCTCTTACGTGGAGACATCGGCAAGCCCGGCGCGGGACCGTGCCCGGTGCGGGGTCATTCCAACGTGCAGGGCGACCGCACGATGGGCATCTGGGAGCGCATGAACGACTCGTTCATGGAAAAGCTCGGCAAGGTGTTTTCCTTTGAGCCGCCGAAGCCGCACGGCGTCGATGCGGTGGAGTGCGTCAAGGGGATGCACCGGGGCGAAATCCAGTTTTTCCTGGGGATGGGCGGCAACTTCGTGTCGGCGATGTCAGACACGAATTACACCGCCGCCGCGCTGCAAAAATGCAAGCTGACGGCGCATGTTTCCATCAAGCTCAACCGCTCGCACCTCATCACGGGCGACACCGCGCTCATCTTGCCCGCGCTGGGTCGGTCGGAGAAGGACTACCAGAAGAGCGGCCTGCAATTCGTGACCGTGGAAGATTCGATGGGCATCGTGAACTCGTCGCGTGGGAGTCTCGCCCCGCACGGCCCGCACCTGAAGAGCGAGGTGGCTATCGTGTGCGGTTTGGCCCGCGCCACGCTCGGCGCGAAATCGAGCGTCGATTGGCAGGCGATGGAAGATAACTACAACTTGATCCGCGACGGGATCGAAGCGGTGATCCCCGGTTTCGAGGACTTCAACGAGCGCATCCGCCGGAACGTTTTCTACTTGCCCAACGACCCGCGCGATCACCGCAAATTCAACAACGGCATCGGCAAGGCGAAGTTCATCACTGCGCCCTTGCCCAACCACACGCTGGAAAAGGGCCAGTACGTGATGATGAGCATCCGCAGCCACGACCAGTTCAACACGCACATCTACGGGTTAGACGACCGTTACCGTGGCGTGTACAACGGGCGGCGCGTCATCTTCATGCACAAGGATGACGTACGCGACGCGGGCTTGCAGCAGGGGCAGCTCGTGGACCTCACCAGCCACCATGAAGGCGAGACCCGGCAGGCGCGGCATTTCATGGTCACGCCGTACAACATCCCGCGCGGCTGCACCGCGACATATTACCCGGAGACTAACGTGCTCGTGTCGATCAACAGCACCGCCGAGCGCGCCAACACCCCGGCGTCCAAATTCATCATCATCTCCGTCGCCCCGTCGCCGGACGCCGACATGGCCGTCAATAAGATCATTAGCGGAGCGCGTGAAAACACGACGCACGAACCGGCAGCGCTGACGGCTTCTTAAGCGCATGTCGCCGCTAGTCTACCATCAGACGTTCTTTCCATATCCTCCACTCCCCCACCATGTCATTCCTCGACCGAGAAAATACCGTTGCCCCGCTCAACTACAACCGATGGCTCGTGCCGCCCGCCGCTTTGGCCATCCACATGTGCATCGGGCAGGTTTACGGGTTTAGCGTGTTCAAAATCCCGCTGACCCATTTGATCGGCATCACGCAGGAAGTGAAGGGACAGGATTGGAAACAAGAACAAATTGCGTGGGTTTTCAGCATTGCCATCGCCGTGCTCGGCTTGGCGGCGGCTTTTCTGGGAACATGGGCGGAGCGCAATGGCCCACGTAAAGTCAGTTTCATCGCGGCGTTCTGCTTCGGCGGTGGTTTTCTCGTGTCGGCGGTCGGCGTGCATCTCCACAGCATCTGGTTGATCTATCTCGGATACGGGTTGCTTGGTGGCATCGGGCTCGGGTTGGGTTACATCGCGCCGGTCAGCACATTGGTAAAATGGTTCCCGGATCGTCCGGGTCTGGCGACGGGCATGGCGATCATGGGTTTCGGCGGTGGTGCGCTGGTAGGCTCGCCATTGTCCAACCTATTGATGGCCCATTTCCATACTGCGGCCGACGTGGGCGTGCAGAACACGTTCGCGGTCATGGGCATCATTTACTTCTTCGGCATTTTGTTCGGCGCGCTGATCATCCGGGTGCCTGCCCCGGGCTGGGCGCCGGAGGGACATGACCCGACGAAACAGAAGCAAAAAATCGTGACCACGGCGGATGTCGCCACTTCGGATGCCATGCGAGCCCCGCAGTTTTATCTGCTCTGGCTCGTGCTCGTCTGCAACACGACGGCGGGCATCGGAATCCTCGAACAGGCGGCGCCGATGATTCAGGAAATGTTTCCCAAACATTTCCCGCAGTCGCCAGCCGCGGCGGCAGCCGCGAGCCTGACGGCGGTGGGGGGCTTCGTCGGAGTCATCAGCCTGTTCAACTTGTTGGGACGATTTTTCTGGTCGTCGAGCAGTGATTTCATTGGGCGCAAAGGTACCGTGGCGATCTTCCTCGGCATCAATGCCGTCATGTTCTGGCTGATTCCGGTTGCCGGCGCCATGGGCAGCGTGGTGTTTTTTGTCGCGGTGTGCGCGGTGATCCTGAGCATCTACGGCGGCGGATTTTCGACAAGCCCGGCTTACCTGAAAGACCTATTCGGCACAAAGAACTTCGGGCCGATCTATGGCCGGTTGCTCACGGCTTGGTCCACGGCTGGAGTGGTCGGGCCGATGATCGTCAATCACATCCGGGAGAACAAGGTCGCGCAGGGAGTGAAGGGTGTCGGGGTGTACGCGGACACCATGCATCTGATGGCCGGGTTGCTGTTGGTCGCCTTCATCGGCAATCTGTTCGTGCGGCCGGTGACCGTGAAAACCGCGCCGCCCGTTCTGCAAACCGCCTGAGATGTTGTTCGCTTCCCTTTTTCCTTTATGGATACTCCCGTTAATTCTTCCGCATCGACTGTGAACAAGTCACCTAGCATTCTGGTGGCCGTGTACTGGCTGGCGGTCGGCATTCCCCTGGCATGGGGAGTGTTCCAGACCGTGCAAAAGTCGAAACCGCTTTTCCGTGTGACGAGCGCGCCGGTCATGGCAGCACCCGCCGATGCCGCCGCCACGCCGCCATCGAAATAAGCGCGGCCGCCGTGGTTCAGAGGGAAATGTCTTCCGAGCGGTTCCAGTTGGCGAAGAGGGGCATTTCTCCGCTGGTCAACAGGTGGGCGGTTGCCTGATCGCTCGTGACCAATCGGCGCGCGAAAGTTTGCAACGAGCGATCCGCGCTTCGCAGTTGGTCGTTTGCCGTCACGAGCGCCGAGCGTGGGTAAACGGCCGCCAGCGGTTCAAAAAACCCGTCGTCTATCTGCGGGATGACGCCATGATCATCCGCGAGGAGACGGAGCAGGAATTCGGTTGTCATCATCGGTAGATCGACGGCCAGCACGACGAGCCGTGGTGAACGCATCGCCTTCAGTGCCGTCACGATCCCGGTAAGCGGCCCCAAACCGGGTGTCTCGTCCTCCAGCCGTGGAACGGTCGCAGGAAACCCTGCCCGTTCCGGGCCGGAAATGAACAACTCTGCCGGTTGCAGCTCCCACAACACTTCGAGCTGCCGCTGCCAGAGCAAGCGTCCGTCGGCGAGCGGAAGCAGGGCCTTATCCCGGCCCATCCGTCGGCTCCGGCCACCGGCCAACAGCACGGCGGCGAAGGGGATCATGTCTGGGCGGGTTCTGCCGGGGCGGCTTCCCTGCCAGGGAGCTGGTAGCGGCGCGTCACCAGCGAATACGCAATGAACGCGCCGCCGATCAGAAACATGAACAACGACAGAAACTGACCGCGCGTCAGTCCCCAGGTCAAAGGGATTCCGAAATCCGGCTCGCGGAACTGTTCGCCGATGATCCGCAGCGCCGCGTAAGCGACCATGAACACGCCGGTCAGCATCCCCACAGGCGCGCGCAGGCGGGTGCGGATCACCCAGAGCAACGTGAACAGGACGACTCCTTCCAACCCCGCCTCGAAAAGCTGCGACGGATACCGCAGCGGCAGGAGGGATTCGAGATAGCTTAGGGCGTGCGGATTGTGCGCGTAGGCTTCGGCGACCAGGGTGTTTCCCTGTTCGGGACTGACCCCGTAGCCGCCCATTTCAAGTTCCTTCGGGAAACGCATCGCCGCCCAGACCGGCGGATTCGGCGCGGGGATGATCCGGCCCCACAACTCGCCGTTGACGAAGTTGGCCAACCTTCCGAAAAACAGCCCGATGGGCGCGACAACGACCAGGTTATCCCCGACCCCGGGCCAACTGATCCGCTGCCAGCGGGCGTACACCCAGGTAAAGATCACCAGCCCGAGGATGCCGCCGTGGCTGGACATGCCGCCCTCCCAGAGCTTGAAGGCATCCAGCGGATGCGCGCGGACTTTGTCCCAACCGTAGAAAATGATCCAGCCCAACCGTCCGCCGAGCATCACCCCGAAAATCGCGGCGAACGTGATGAAATCCGCCACCTTCGCCGGGGGAAGTTCCCCATAGCCCTGGGCTGCCAGCCGGTGGTAAAGCAAGTAGCCGCAGAAGAACGCCATCACGTAGGCAAACCCGTACCAGTGCAGACCGAAATTTCCGCCGAAACGCACGATGAACGGGCTAAGTTGATGAATGTAATAAGCGAGCGGCAAGGGCACGGGATCGAAAAGGAAGGTGGCGAACATGCAGGCAAAGGTAGGACGACCAGCCCGAACATCTCAGCGGAGTGGGCGGCGCGGGCAACAGGAATCGTCGGGAAATCCCACGCCGGGGTTGTCATGGCAAGGTGTACAGGAGATGGTAACGCCGACCCGATGCCCCGACCCCTGCGCCGTTTCCTGCCTGTTGCCAGCCACGTCCGCGCCTTGTCCCTGGCGCTGGCGGCGGTCGTCCTGACGGGATTCCTGCCGGGCTGCGGACACCCTGCGGTGCATCCCGATTTCGAGGTGTCCGTCAGCGGGAGCGGACCCCCAATCATTTTCATTCCCGGAATCGCCACACCGGGCGAGGTCTGGCGACCCACGGTGGACGCGCTGGGCGGACAATTCCAATGCCACGTGTTGACCCTGGCCGGATTCGGCGGACTCCCGGCAACCCGCACCGACCCGTTCCTGCCGCGCGTGCGCGACGAGATCATCACTTACATCCGCAAACAGCGACTCGACCACCCGGTGATCGTCGGCCACAGCATGGGCGGGTTGATGGCACTCTGGATCGCCGAGACCGCCCCGGAGTTGCCTGGGCGACTGGTGATCGTCGATGCGCTGCCGGACATGGCGGCGGTCATCTACCCGGACGTGCCGCCGAAAGAAGTTCGCCAGCAGATCGCGGTCAACGTGGCCGTGATCCAGCGGAGCACGACGGCGGAGTTCACGGCCCGGCAACACCAGATGATGCCGTCCTGGGTTGCCTCGCCTGAACTGGCGTCTAAACTGGCCGACGAAGTCGGGAAATCCGACCCGCTGACGGTGGGCCGCGCTCTGGGCGAAATGATGAACGCCGACCTTTATCCCGACCTGACGAAAATCGTTTGTCCCACGCTGGTCATGGTCTCGGTCGCGGACAAGATCGCCCATTCGACCCTCGAACAGGTGACGGGCAGTTTTCGTCAGCAATATCAGCCGCTGGTGGGAGTGCGCTTCGCGGTGTACCCGCTTGCCCGGCATTTTATCATGCTGGATGATCCGCAGGGATTCCGGAAGTCGCTGGCCGGAGAACTCGCCGCCGGGAAGAAGTAGCGGCCCGGGGGAAATTTGCGGTTGCCGCCGGGGCCATCGTCGTGCCTTGATGTTGGCGTGTTCGCTCCCACTGCCAGTGCTCCGATCCAGCCACCGTCGCCTTGGAGGGGATTGTCCCTGACGGAATGGCGGTTGCTGGCGGTAATGCTGGCCTTGTTTGCCGTGCGGGACCTGCCGTGGCGGCTCGATGATTTCGATCAGGCCAAGCAGGCGTTTACCTCGCTGGAGATGGTGCAGGGTGGACAGTGGTGGTTTCAGCACACGCCCGGCGGGCGAGGCGTCGCCACCAAACCGCCGCTCATCGGCTGGTTTTCCGCCGCGTTCTACGGGTTGACCGGCGGCAACTGGGAGCTGGCGTGGCGGCTGCCGTCGCTGCTGGCGGCGGTAGCGTTGGTCGGCTTGCTCTGGCGGGCGGGCGAACACATCTGGCCGGGCAAGGGCGGCACGTTGGCGGCAGCGGCGTTCGGGTTCAACTTGCTCACGCCCCGGCTGGCGACCCTCGTGCGGACGGACCTGCCGTTGACTCTCTGGATTACCGGCATCGGGTTGATCGTGTGGCATCAGGTCCGCAATGGCGGCCGGTCCTGGACTCCCCGGACCCGCTGGGCGGTGTGCTCGCTCCTGTTGGCGAGCATGTGGACCAAAGGGCCTATCGCGTACGCGTTCCTGCTGCCTGGGATGGCCGTGCTGACATTCATCGTTCATCGGCGCGGGGGGAACCCGGGTCAGGTGTGGGGCGGGTGGTGGCATTGGGCACTTCCGCTGCTGCCGTTTTTGTTCTGGATCGAGCGCGGCATGGTGCTGGTGCCGGGGTTCAAGGATCAGGTGGTGACCCGTGAGTTCATGGGCCGGTTCACCGTGGGTGAAAACGCGGTCCATCATAACCAGCCGTTCTATTTTTATTTCACTCAGCTATTCACGCGCTGGGCACCGTGGAGCCTCCTGTTGCTGGCAGTGCGGGTGCGGGCCGTGCGGGTATGGTGGTCGCTGTGCCAGGAAACGGGCACGCTCTGGCTCGTCTGCTGGGCGGCGGGCGGGTTGCTGTGCATGACCGTGGTGCCATCTAAACGGACCGACCGGATTTTCCCAGCGGTGCCCCCGCTCTGTCTGGTGCTAACCGCGCTGCTTTCGGCGGCGCGGAGGCCGGTGGGAGAAACACCCGCTGCGCCCGAGGCAAGCTGGCCGGAACGCTGGGGCCGCCTCACCACCGGCGCATCGGTGGCCGTCGCCGTGGTGACAACGCTGGCGGGCATCATCGACGTTTACCGCACGGGGCAGAACGCGCCGTCGGAATTCGGCGCGCGGGTGCGGGCCGCGACGGAAGGCCGCCGGATGGAAATCGTCATCGGGCCGCAGCCCGTGGTCGGCGAGGAATCAATGATCGTCTATCTGCGGAGGATCAAATACCTCACCGGCGGGGCGGCGGCCACCCTGGCGGAAGCAGGGCAACTCGATGCGGTGGTGTTGCACGAAAAAAGCCTCGGTCCGAACCGTGGGTTGCTGGAACGGTTTGATCCTGGCCAGCCCGCGCTCGCGTCCGCGTCGTTTTTACTCCTCTCCCAACCCGCGCCGACCCCGCCCGTGACCCCGGGCAAGCCACGACATCGGCACTAACCGATTCGATCCATTCCGCTTGCAGCGAAGAAAAACAAGAGCTTGGCGCGAGTTTTTGCGATTCATGACGTAGGCGTTCCCCCTAACGTCCTCTCAGCAACGGGCAGAAAACGACGGTGGTGCCCACGAAGTTTTTTATGAATCCACCAGACATTCCCACCACCGGCAACCGCCGGCGGCTGCTCATCGTGGACGACCACCCGGTCATGCGCAAAGGGCTGGCCAAGTTGCTGAACTTCGAACCGGACCTCGCCGTTTGCGGAGAGGCGGAAAACTCCGCCCAAGCGCTGGCCGAACTGCACGCCAAGCCGTTCGATCTGGCGGTCGTGGACATTTCCCTGCGCGGCGTCAGCGGAATCGACCTGCTCAAAGACCTGAAAATCCACTGGCCGCAGATGCCGGTGCTGATCCTCTCGATGCACGACGAAACGCTCTACGCCGAACGCGCGCTGCGGGCCGGGGCACGCGGCTATGTGATGAAGGGTGAGCCTTTCGAGCAGATCGTTGCTGCCATCCGGCGCGTTCTGTCGGGAAGCATTTTCGTGAGCGAAGCGGTGAACGGACGGATTCTCAGCCGCATGACAGACGGCGGCAGCGGCAGGACCGGCAACGGGCAGTTGATCGACGCGTTGAGCAACCGGGAGTTGGAAGTTTTCCGGTTCATCGGACATGGACGCGGCACCCGGGACATTGCGACCGAAATGCACGTCAGCGTGAAGACGGTGGAAACTTACCGGGCGCACATCAAAGACAAACTCCAGCTAAAAAGCGCGCCCGAATTGATGCGCTTCGCCGTGGATTGGATCAGCCACCAGAGCTTGGCCTAAGCTGCCGCCGTTACTGCCCCTGCCGCCAGCAGATCACGCAAAAACGGCGCGATGCGGCTGACCTTGTGCTTGGCGATTTGCTCCGGGGTGCCAGCAGCGACGAGTTTGCCGCCGTCCTCGCCAGCCTCCGGGCCGATGTCCACGACGTAATCCGCCTCGGCGATCACGCTGAGGTGATGTTCGATGACCACCACGGTATTGCCTTCGTCCACCAGCCGGTGCAGCACGCGCAGAAGCTGTTCCACGTCGGCCATGTGCAGGCCCACCGTTGGTTCTTCCAAAAGGTAGAGAGTCGATTTGGTCGCGCGCGCCTGACGCAGACGCTTGTGCTGCGCGGCCCCGACGCCACGGGTCAGTTCCGTGACGAGCTTGAGGCGTTGCGCCTCGCCGCCGCTGAGCGTCGGGCTGGGCTGGCCGAGTTTCAGATAGCCGAGGCCGGTTTCCGTGAGCAACGAAAGCGGGCGGTGGATTTTTGAGACCGCCGCGAAGAATTCTGACGCCTGCTCAATCGTCAGGTTGAGCACCTGCCCAATGTTTTTGTCGTTGTAGAGCACTTCGAGCGTCTGCGCGTTGTATCGCAGACCGCCGCAGTCCTCGCACGGCACATAGCTCGTCGGCAGGAAACTCATCTCGTGGCGGATGACCCCCTGCCCCTGGCAACTCTCGCAACGCCCGCCCTCGTTGTTGAACGAGAAACGGCTGTTCGTGTAACCACGGATGCGCGACAGCGGCAGTTGCGCGAACAAGGCGCGGATTTCGTCGAGTACGCCGACGTAGGTCGCCGGGGTGGAACGCGAGGTCTTGCCGATGGGCGACTGGTCCACCTCGTACACGGCTTCGAGGTGTTCGGTGCCAGTGAAAGTTTTCCACGTCGGCGCGTGCTTGCGGGCGTTTTTGCGAATTTCCGCCGCCTTGGCGGTCTTGCCGGTTTTCGCCAACGCCTGTTGCGCGGCGGGCAGGAGCACCGAGCGCATGAGGCTGCTTTTACCCGAACCCGAGATGCCCGTGATGACCGTCAGCCGTCCAACCGGGAAACGCGTGTTCACGTCCTGCAAATTGTTGGCCGACGCGCCTCGGAGTTCGAGCCAACGCTCGGAGGTTTTCACTGGGCGGCGCTGGCCGAGCATCGGGTGGTTGATCGGGTCCTTGAGACAGCGGCCCGTGACCGATTGCGGGTTCGCCTGAATTTCCGCCAGTGTGCCCTGCGCGACGACCTCGCCGCCGTGGACTCCCGGCCCAGGGCCGAGATCGACGATGTGGTCCGCGCGACGCATGGTCTCGTCATCATGCTCAACAATAACCAGCGAATTGCCCTTCGATTTGAGGGCGACCAGCGTGTCGAGCAGCCGGTCGTTGTCGCGCGGGTGCAGCCCGATGGTCGGTTCGTCGAGAACGTAGAGCACGCCACGCAAGTTGGAGCCGAGTTGTGCCGAGAGCCGGATCCGCTGCGTCTCGCCGCCGCTCAGCGTCTTGGCCGAACGGTCCAGCGCGAGATACCCCAGGCCGACCTCTTCCATGAAAGTCAGACGCTGGCGGATTTCGTCGATGATGTCGGTGGCAATGAGCGCCTGCGTGCCTTTGAACTTGAACTTCTCGGCGGCAGCCCGCGCACCGGACACCGGCAAAGCGGCGAAGGCATCGATGGACAGGTCACTCACGCGGACGTTGCGCGCCACGGCGTTGAGGCGGCCACCCGCGCATTCCGGGCAGGGCTTCGACTCGTCCTCGTCAAGCCATTGGGTGGCGCGTTCCTCGGCGAGTTCTTGCTCGGCGGCGGAAATGCTGTCGTCGTCCTTCACGAGATTGCCCTTCCACACGATGCCGAATCCCCGGCAGCCCGGGCACCAGCCGTGCGGCGAGTTGTAGGAAAACAGGCGCGGGTCGAGTTCCTCGAAGGCCGTGCTGCATTCGGGGCAGCTCATTTCCGTGCTCAGCACGATGCCCTTGCCTTTCGCATCGACCAAGCGCGCGGTGCCCTTGCCGATTTCCAGCGCGCGTTTGACGATCTCGCGCGGGTCGTCGTTGACGGCGGCGTTTTTCAACGCGCGGCCCTTGGACTTCACAGCCACAGCGGCGGGTTTTTTCTTCGCTCCGCCGACCTCTCCCACGACCACGTCAATCGAGTGCTCGCGGAAACGTTCCAGTTTCTCAAACCCGAACGCCGACATGAATTTACCGTCCACCAGCAGGGTCTCGAAACCGTGCTTGACCGCCCACGCGGCGACTTCCGTGTGGAAACCCTTGCGCGCCTTAATGAGCGGGGCCAACACACGAACCTTGCCTTTCTTGGCGGCCTCCTCCACCTGCTTGACGATAGCGGCCACGCTCTGCTTTTCGACGGGTACATTGCAGCGCGGGCAGTATTGGGTGCCCAATTTTGCGAAGAGCAGGCGCAGGAAATGGTAAACCTCTGTCACCGTGGCGACCGTGGATTTGCCGCCGCCGCGTGTGACCCGTTGTTCGATGGCAACGCTCGGGGGGAGACCTTCGATCAGATCGACATCGGGTTTTTCGAGTTGCTCCACGAACTGCCGCGCATAGGGCGACATACTGTCGAGAAACCGGCGCTGGCCTTCCGCGAAGAGGATGTCAAAGGCGAGCGTCGATTTGCCGGAACCGCTCAGGCCGGTCACGATGACCATCTGGCCGCGCGGCAGGTCGAGCGTGAGATTTTTGAGATTATGCTCGCGCGCGCCTTTGATGCGGATGGCGGGCGCGACTTTCGGGGCATGGTGGCCGTTCGCCTCGCGGGACGGCATTTCCACGCCACGGATCGCGGGCGGGCGGCTGCCGTAGACGTTCACCGCCTGCTCGACCGCCACACCGTTGGGTGCGAGCATTTTCTCGTTGCGCGCCCCGCCCAGCAGCGGGCGGACGTAGTAGCCGGTGTGCGAAGCTTCCACCTGGGAAACCTCCTCGGGCGTGCCTGCCGCAACGAGCAGACCGCCATCCGAACCGGCCTCGGGACCGAGATCGACTAGGTAATCGGCGCACTTAATGACTTCCAGATTGTGCTCAATGACCAGCAGGCTGTCGCCCTGCTCGACCAGCCGTTGAAACACGCGGATCAGGAGGGCAACGTCGTCGAAATGCAGGCCGGTGGTCGGTTCGTCGAAGATGAGCAGCGCGCCCTTGGTGCCGGGGTTGCGCTCGCGTTCAACGAGGTGACCAACCAATTTGAGACGTTGCGCCTCGCCGCCGCTGAGCGTGTTGAGCGGCTGACCCAAACGCAGGTAGCCCAGGCCGACCTCGTTCAGGATGCGCAATGCGGCCAGTGGCGTTTTGAGCATGTTCGGGATGCCTTTGAGTCCGTGGCGCGCTTCCAAGAAACCGATAGATTCCGCCACGGTCAGCTCCAGCACTTCGTGGATATTCTTGCCGTGGTAGTTGATTTTCAGAACGTGCGGCTGGAATCGCTTGCCCTCGCATTCCGAACAGCGCACGTACAGGTCGCTCAGGAATTGCATCTCGATCTTCTCGAACCCGATGCCGCCGCAGCGTTCGCAACGCCCGTCACCCGAATTGAACGAGAAGGAACCGGCGGACAACCCGGCGGCGCGCGCCTCGTCGCTGGTGGCGAAAAGCTCGCGCACGGCGTCGAACACGCCCAAGTAAACGACCGGGTTGGAGCGCGGCGTCTTCGATAGCGGCGTCTGATCCACCATGACCACCGTGCCGAACTGGTCCGCGCCGGTGATCTCGTCGCAAACGCCTACGGCCTCGTCGTTGGTCAGACCGCGCTGGCGGAGCAAGTTCTGGTAGACCACGTCGTGGATGAGCGTGCTCTTGCCCGAACCACTGACGCCCGTGATGCAGGCAAACACGCCCAGCGGTAGATCCACGTCGATGCGGCGGAGATTGTGCTCGCGCGCACCCCGGATTTTCAGCCAGCGGTCCACCGGACGACGGCGCGCCGGGAGCGGGATCGTTTTACGGCCCGTCAGATAATCTGCCGTGAGCGAACCAGGGCAACCGCCGAGTTCGGAGAGCGGGCCGGAGAAGACCAGTTCGCCCCCGCTCTCACCGCGCCCGGGGCCGATGTCGATGAGGTTGTCCGCCGAACGGATGACAGCCTCCTCGTGCTCCACGACGAGGAGCGTGTTGCCCTTGTCGCGCAGGTCTTCCATGACGCGAATGAGCCGACCCACATCGCGCGGGTGCAGCCCGACGCTCGGCTCATCGAGCACGAAAAGCGTGTTGACCAGAGACGCGCCCAGGCAAGTCGTCAGGTTGACGCGCTCGATCTCGCCGCCGGACAGGGTGCGCGTGGGCCGGTCAAGGTTGAGATAACCCAGACCGACCGCGAGCAGATAATTCAGGCGCGTGACGATTTCCTTTTGCAACATCTCGGCGGTGGGATCGTTCGGCGGCAGGGTGAGTGCTTCCATGACCGGAGCCATCTCCGTGACCGGCAGTTGGGCCAGTTCCGGCAGGTTAAAACCGGGCAGCAGGGAATAACGTTTCTTGGGCGGAGTCCATTCCGCACCCGGGACGAGGCGGAAGTTGAGCGTGGCGGGCTGGAACCGTCCGCCGTCGCATTCGGGACAAAGCGTGTAGGCACGGTAACGGCTGAGCAGCACCCGGACGTGCATCTTGTACGTCTTGGTTTCCAGCCACTCGAAATAACCTTTCACCCCGTACCAGCCGCCGCCCGAGTAGAGTTCCTCAGCGTCGGCGCGACCGCCGCCCTCGCCCTGAATGACAAATTTCTGGTCGGCCTTGGGCAAATCCTCGAACGGGACGTTCACGTCGATTTCCTGCCGGGCGGCGGCGCGCAGGAGGTCGCGCTGGCACTCGGCAGATTGGCCGCTCTGGAACGGCTTGACCACGCCGCGCGCAATCGAGAGCCGCTTGTCCGGCAAAGCGCGGTCGAGGTCGATGCCGATGGTGCGGCCAAAGCCCCGGCATTTCGGGCACGCGCCCACCGGGTTGTTGAAGGAAAACAGCCCGGGCGTGGGCGGCTTGATATCGAGGTCGCACTTCGGGCAGTGCCAGCCCGTGGAGAAACAGTCTTCCTCGCCGTTGGCGGGGTCGATGAAGCGGATTTTTCCCTTGCCGAACCGGAGGGCGGTTTCGATGGATTCGGTGATACG
The DNA here is from genome assembly GCA_964236475.1 of uncultured Chthoniobacterales bacterium. Classification (GTDB taxonomy): domain Bacteria; phylum Verrucomicrobiota; class Verrucomicrobiia; order Chthoniobacterales; family SZAS-18; genus CAHJWO01. The sequence continues at coordinate 7,035 of CAXSED010000040.1, read as the reverse complement.
TGAACGGCTCTCCGCGCCGACGGTCACGCGGTCCTGGATGACGTGGACTCGCAACGGCAGCCGTTTGACGCTGGCGGCGGGCGTTTCGTCCGTACGGAGCACCGCGCCGTCCACCCAGACGCGCAGATACCCCTGAGCTTGGAGGAACGCGAAAAATTCCGCCGGGACCGCCCCGACCGGCGCAGGCACCGCGAAGGTGATGAGCAGCGTGGCCCCGGCGCGCCGGGCGAGGATTTGCTCGGCGATGCCGCGCGAGGAATCCGGCTTGATCGGCCCGTGGCACGACGGACAGAAAGCTTGCGCCACGCGGGGCATCAGGAGCTTCAGGTAATCATTGATTTCCGTGATCGTCCCAACGGTCGAGCGCGTGCTCTTGACCTGATTGGACTGCTCGATGGCGATGGCGGGCGGAATGCCGTGGATGGCGTCCACCTTGGGCTTGTCCATCCGGTCGAGAAACTGCCGCGTGTACGGGCTGAATGTCTCGACGTAACGGCGCTGGCCCTCAGCGTAAATCGTGTCGAAGGCGAGCGAGCTTTTGCCGCTGCCACTCGGGCCGGTGATGACGTTGAGCCGCCCGAGCGGCAGGTCCAAGTCAATCCCTTTTAGATTGTTTTGCCGAGCCCCCCGTATTTCGACGACTTCCGCATGGGTGCCATCGTTCGGGGCAGCAGCAGGAGCCGGGAGCAGGTCTTTCTTGGAGCGGGTTTTCGACACCGGACAGCGTAGCCGAGTTCACGAAAAAAGGAAGGGAACAACGCGCATTTTCCCACCGGACTTAATGGCGGTTTTTGGTGCTATCCGATCGCGGAAACTTTGGCGTCGTCCCCGCTGCTTCGGCCATCGCGCGAGTCACGAGGCCGCAGTTCAAAACTCCGCAACTGGCGAAACGCAAAGGCCCCGTCAGCGAAGCAATCCCACCAATCGCTCCGCCCGGGGCGGTATGGTCCCGGCCAGATTGCTGGTCGGGACCGTGAAGCAAAAACTTTAGTTGTTTCCGTTCGCTGCTTTCTCTTTTTTCGAGGCCGCGCTGGCCGTCTTGCCATTCGCTTTGGCGGTGGTTTTCGCGCCATTTCCCTTTTTCATCGCGTCGGAAAGATCGAGCACGTCGCGGCGCATGATCTTCCCGCTCTTAAATTTGACGGTTGCCCGTGGCGGGATAGCAAAATTGCTGCCGGGGACGTTCGGATTACGGCCCACGCGCGCTTTGCTCAAACGCACCTGAAAGACGCCAAAGTTGCGGAGTTCCACGTCCTGTCCCTTGGACAAAGCGGAAGTGATATGATCGAGCGTCTTTTGGATGACCTCGAAGACCTGGTGTTGTACCAGACCGGTTTCGTTGCTGATTTTTACTACCAGATCGCGTTTCGTGAGGTTGGGCATAAAGTGAGATTTTACTGTCGTGATGGTCGGCTGGCAGGGCCTGACAGCGACCGCGTTTTCGTGGCGTACAAAGCGTCTCCGTTGACTGTTCACCGAAGTTTTCTCTGAAATATTACCACGACCGGCAGGGGCAACTGCCGTTGAACATTCAGACGCTTACTCCTTGATTTCTGTTCAATCAACGTTTCATTATGTATTCGCTCGCAGGTGAATAGCCGGATGCTATTTAGTGGGCGCACCGACAAAAGTTGACAATGCCACCGTGGGACTGTCCGCCGATTCGGGCGAGAAAAGCCAACGCTTCAAGGCAAGTCGGTGACGGGAGGCGCGTCGTCCGCAGGGCCGAATTCCAACGGGGCGATTTCCCGGGCGGTTTTGAAGTGCGTCTTCGCTAGTTGCCGCAAAATCGCTGCTGAATTTTTCCTAATCAGCGCTTGGGCGGCGGCCTTGACTTGCGCGGACGCTCCCCGGGGCAGAGTGACCCCCTGGGCGCGGCCCGCCGCTTCCAGCCAGTCGATGAATTTCTCGCGGGCCAGGATGGACGCCGCCGCGACGGCGGGATCGCTCTCGGCTTTTGTCCGCTGGTCGAGTCGAATCTGGCGGCCTTTCTCGAGCAGGCTGCGCTTGATGATGCTCGGGTTGGCGAACTGATCACTGAGCGAGCGCGGGCAATCGGGCCTTTGAGTGAGCAAGTTTTCGATGACGCGGGCGTGCCCCCATCCAAGCAGGTTGTTGACGTTGCGCATTTTCTGTTGCAGCGCGTTGTAACGCTCCGGGCCGATGGAAACGACGTTGTGCGCCGCGCCCGGCAGGGTTTTGATGGCCTGGGCCAGAGCGCGGATTTTAGCGTCGGAGGTGATGCGTTTGCTGTCCTGCACCCCGGCGTCGATGAGGGCGCGGGCAATCTGCTTGTCGACGTAAACACCCGCGATGACCAGCGGACCGAAGAAATCGCCCTTGCCGCTTTCGTCGATGCCGAAGTGCGGCTCGAAACGTTCCGGGGTGAGCACTTCCTCGTAGCCGAGTTTGGCCTCGCCGAGGATTTCCGGCTCCAGGGTAAACCGCACGAAGTCCTCGGTTTCCTTGCCCTGGATGAGCACTTTCGGGCCTTTCTCGTAGACGGCGAGGTTCAGCTTGCCCTTTTGCGCGGCAAAAATCGTGTACGGCTTTTCCACGAAGTCGAAACCCATTTCCCGCAGCCGCAGGCGCAGCTTGTCGGCTTGTGCGGAGGTCAGGGGCGAGGTAAAGGAGGTCACAGGTGGCATCGGCAAGAAAAACGGGTTCGCGGACGAGGCTCAAGCTTCCAGAGAATCAGCGCGCGTTCCAGTCCGCGTTGCTGGAATGGTTCGCCCGGCAGGGCCGCGACCTGCCGTGGCGGCGCACGCGCGACCCGTATGCCGTGCTGGTGAGCGAGTTCATGCTCCAGCAGACGCAGGTGGCGACGGTGCTGGATTATTACCGCCGCTGGCTGGAGCGATTTCCCACGGTGCAGGCGTTGGCCGACGCACCGCAAGACGATGTGCTGCGACATTGGGAAGGGTTGGGTTATTACGCCCGGGCGCGGAATTTGCATCGCGCCGCACAGATCGTCCGCGACGAGTACGGCGGAGAATTTCCGCGTGAACTGGAACAGATCGCCGCGCTGCCCGGCGTGGGCCGTTACACGGCGGGCGCGGTGTTTTCCTTCGCCTACGATTTGCCCGCGCCTATTGTGGACGCGAATATCGCCCGGGTTTTCTCGCGGATCATCCACCTGCGCATCCCCATCGACACCGCCCCCGGCCAGCGCACGCTGTGGGCGACCGCCGAGCTGCTGTTGCCCACCGAAAACGTGCGGCTCTATAATAATGCGTTGATGGAGTTGGGCGCGACGGTCTGCCGGGTGCGCGCGCCGCAGTGTCTGCTTTGCCCGGTGTTGGCGTTTTGCGCGGCGGCACCGCATGACCCGGAGCGACTTCCGATCAAACGGGCGCGCAAGGCGACCATCGCGCTGATGGAGGACTGCGCGTGGATCGTCCACGACGGGCGGCTGCTTTTGCAGCAGGGCGTCGGTTCGCGGTGGAAGGGCCTTTGGAAACTGCCCGCGCTGGTTGATCCGGCCCCGTTAGGCACCGAACCGTTGATGCACCTCGCTTATCCGTTCACCCATTATCAGGTGACGCTGCGCGTGTTTCCCGAGGCCGCGCCGCTCGTGCCCGACCAGCATCAGGCGTGGTGTCCGCTCGACAATCTGGAAAACGTGGCGATGGCCGCGCCGCATCGCCGGGCCGTGCGGCAGCTTTTGCGGGTCTGAGATTGTTCGGGCGCACTTGTCCCCCGCGCTTTCCGGCTTACGTTTCCCATCTACCGATCCTTTCTCATGCAAACCCTTCCCGACGCGCACGGTTATTTCGGCCCTTACGGTGGCATGTTCGTGCCCGAGACGTTGATGACTCCGTTGCGCGAACTCGCCGACGAGTACGAACGCGCCCGGCGCGATCCCGTGTTCCAGCAGGAACTCGCCGGTCTTCTGCAGGATTTCGCGGGGCGACCCACGCCGCTTTATTTCGCCGAGCGGCTCACGGAAAAACTCGGTGGCGCGAAAATTTACTTCAAGCGCGAAGACCTCCTGCACACCGGCGCGCACAAGATCAACAACGCGCTCGGGCAAATCCTGCTCGCCCGGCGGATGGGCAAAAAGCGCATCATCGCCGAAACCGGCGCGGGGCAGCACGGCGTTGCGACGGCCACGGTGGCGGCGCACTTCGGCTGCGAATGCATTGTCTACATGGGAAAGGTGGACATGGAGCGTCAGGCGCTCAACGTCGCGCGGATGCGTTTTCTCGGCGCGAAGGTGGTGCCTGTGACGGCGGGCGCAGCTACCTTGAAAGAAGCGATCAACGAGGCGATGCGCGACTGGGTGACGCATGTGCGAACGACGTTTTACATCCTCGGCAGCGCGCTCGGCTCACACCCTTATCCGATGATGGTGCGCGATTTTCACCGGGTCATCGGCGACGAGGCGCGCCGACAGATGCTTGCTCGTGAGGGGCGTCTGCCCGATTTGCTGATTGCCTGCGTGGGCGGCGGCAGCAACGCCATCGGGTTGTTTTATCCGTTTCTGGAGGATACCGAGGTGCGCATGATCGGCGTTGAGGCAGGCGGCGAAGGCGTCGGCCCGGGCCAGATGCACGCCGCGCGTTTTCAGGGTGGACGGCTCGGGGTGCTGCAAGGCACCAAGACTTTTCTGCTCGCCGACGAAGACGGACAAATCCAACTGACCCATTCGATTTCCGCCGGACTGGATTACGCCGCCGTTGGTCCCGAACATAGTCACCTGCGGGACATCGGGCGCGCCGAGTACGAGCATGCCACCGACGACGAGGCCCTCGCCGCCTTTCACGAACTCGCCGCCACAGAGGGAATCATCCCAGCCTTGGAAACGGCGCATGCCGTGGCCCATGCCATCCGCGTCGCTCCGACCATGGGCAAGGAAGAGATCATCCTCGTCAATCTTTCCGGGCGCGGGGACAAGGACGTGCAACAGGTCGCCGCGATGGAAGACCTGCCAACGATCTCGTCGCCAAAGCTCGAAACGGAGCACCGATTGCCTTCGCCGGTGCAGTAATCATTTCCCAGAAGATGCGCAGCATGACTGGTTACGGCAGCGGACGCTCCACGGCGGCCAACGGGGCGCAATGCGCCGTCGAAATCCAGAGCGTCAACCGTAAGCAGACGGAGTTATTGATCAACCTGCCGCGTGACCTGAGCAGCCTGGAGCCTTCGGTGCGCGAGATCGTTGTTGACCGCGTGGCGCGGGGACGTTTCGTCATCAACGTAAATTTTCAGGCGCGTCCGGTCGCGTCGGCGGATGGGACAGCGGCTCCATCGCTCGATGTGACTACCGCCCGCGCCTATTACGAGGCGATGCGCGCGCTGCAAGCCGAACTCGGCGCAGGCGGAGAAATCAGCATTGAAACGGTGCTGCGTGCGCCGGGCGTGTTGCGATTGCAGGAACAGGAAACGGTCGTGCCCGAGCAGGTATGGCCACAGGTCAAGACGGCGTTGGACACGGCACTCGCCGCGCTGGTGGAAATGCGCGGACGCGAGGGACAGCGCCTGGCCGACGATCTGCACGCGCGGATCAAGCTGATGAGCGAATTGCTCGTGGTCATTCGTGCGCGGGTGCCGCTCGTCGTGCAGCATCACCGGCAGGCGATGCAGGAACGGCTCGCGCGCGCCGGGTTGGAAACGCCTGTTGACGAGGACCGACTGGCCAAGGAAATCGCGTTATTCGCCGACCGCAGCGACACTTCGGAAGAAGTCACGCGTTTGGAAAGTCATTTTGACCAGTTCGCCGCGCTGCTCGCTGAAGAAGAAAAACCCGTGGGGCGCACGCTCGATTTTCTGACCCAGGAAATCGCGCGTGAGTTGAACACCCTCGGCGCAAAAGCCAACGATCTTCTCATCGGTCAGAACGTGCTCGCCGCCAAGACAGAGTTGGACAAAATCCGCGAACAAATCCAGAACATCGAATGATCCCGACCGATTCCGAGCCGAAGAAGATTTCTCGTGGCGGAATTCTCTTCGTCATTTCCGCGCCGTCCGGTTCTGGCAAGACAACTCTCTGCACGGCGTTGCGGCAGACGCGGGATTTCGTCTACTCGGTTTCCTGCACAACGCGCCCTCCCCGCCCCGGCGAGATCGACGGCGAGGATTATCATTTTCTGTCGACGGAGCAGTTCCGCACGCACGTCGAGGCCGGCGATTTTCTGGAACACGCGAACGTGCACGGGAATTTTTACGGCACGCTACGCCACAACGTCCTGGGGCATCTGCTGATGGGGGTGGACGTGCTCATCGACATCGACACGCAAGGTGCGGGAGCCATCCGCGCGGATGGCAACCAGGACATTCAGCAAGCGCTAGCCGATGTATTTATCATGCCGCCAAGCCGCGAGGAATTGCGGCGGCGGCTGACCAAGCGCGGCACCGAAACGCCCGAGCAAATCGAGCGGCGCTTGTCGGACGCGGCGCGCGAGGTGACGCGCTGGCGGGATTATCGTTATACGATCATCAGCGGATCGGTGGAGGAGGACCTCGCCAAATTCCGCGCGATCATGCGCGCCGAGCGTTACCTGAGCCGACGGTTCGCGGATTTTACGTTCTGACCAAGCTTTTCCCCGCGATGATAACGCAAGCGAAGTCCGTGGTGCTCGGAGTCACCGGCTCGATTGCCGCTTACAAGGCGGCGGACATCGCCAGCCGACTCACGAAACTCGGACACACGGTCAACGTCGTGATGACCGCCGGGGCGCGCGAGTTTATCACGCCGTTGACGATGCAGGTGATGTCGAAGCATCCGGTGGTCAGCGATCTTTTCGACGAAAAGGAAGGCTGGCAGCCGGGGCACATCGAACTGGCGGACCGTGCGGATTTGTTGCTCATCGCGCCAGCGACCGCGCAGATTATCGCGGAACTGGCGCACGGATTTTCGCAAGGCGCGCTGGCGGCCATCGCGTTGGCGACGCGCGCGCCGATCCTCATCGCTCCGGCCATGAACGGCAAGATGTGGCTGCACCCGGCGACCTGCGAGAACGTCGAACGACTGCGCACGAGGGGGGTGCAATTCATCGGCCCGGAGGAAGGGCTGCTGGCGTGTGGATACGAAGG
>CAXSED010000039.1:0-33156 GCA_964236475.1 uncultured Chthoniobacterales bacterium | reverse complement strand
GGCGATGATCGGCAGGCGCACCACCTTGTTCTTGTTGATCTCGCTGGCGTCGATGTCGATGTGGACGATGGTGCCGTGCTCGGCGAATTTTTCGACCTTGCCGGTCACGCGGTCGTCAAAGCGCACGCCCATGGCAAGCAGCACGTCGGCCTCGTTGACGGCGTTATTGGCGTACACAGTGCCGTGCATGCCCAGCCATTTGAGCGAAAGCGGGTGCGTTTCCGGGAAACAGCCGATGCCCATGAGCGTCGTGGCCACGGGGATCTGCGTGCGCTCGACGAATTCCATCAACTCGTCTGCCGCTCCGGCGGAAATGATGCCGCCGCCGACATAGAGCATCGGGCGTTTGGCACCGCCGATCAGGCCGATCACCTCGTTGAGCGCAACCTCGTCCGCCGCCGGGCCGTCCTCGTCGTAGCCGCGCAGGTTGATCTTCGTCGGGAAAATGGGTTGCGCCTTCTGCTGCTGGATATTCTTGGGCACGTCGATGAGCACCGGGCCGGGCCGACCGCTCTGCGCGATGTGGAACGCTTCCTTAACGACGCGCGGGATGTCGTTGATGTCCCACACCAGATAAGAATGCTTGACGATGGGCAGCGTCATGCCGAACACGTCGGTCTCCTGAAACGCGCCGCGTCCGATCATCCATTGCGGCACCTGCCCCGTGATGGCTACAAGGGGGATTGAGTCCATGTAGGCGTCCGCGATGCCGGAAAGCAGGTTCGTCGCGCCGGGGCCGCTGGTGGCCATGCACACCCCGGCGCGCCCCGTGGCGCGGGCATAGCCTTCCGCCGCGAAGACACCGCCCTGTTCATGGCGCGGCAGGATCGTGCGAATCTTGGTCGATTTCGTAAGGGCTTGGTGGATGGGCATCGACGCCCCGCCCGGATAAGCGAAAATCGTGTCCACTCCCTCGCGTTCCAAGCACGCGACGAGAATCTCCGCACCGTCCATGACCGGCCCGCGGTCAGGCGCGAGGGCGGGGGTATTCGTGGAGGAAGTGGAAGTCGTTGGTTGGGTCGGGCCTTGATTCATGCAGGGATACGTTTAGGGTGGGCATTCTAGAGGAAAGCACGCTCTATCGCAATAGGGAATGGAGGCTAGATTATCCACACGGATCGCTGGCGCGAAAAGGACTGGTGACATAGTTTTATCCCTCACAAAATGCGGGGTTGAAAATTCGGTCGCAACCGGCGCGTTTTTGTCTAGGCTTGGTCGTTACATGCAAGTTTTTCGTCTCCTCGGAATTTTAGCTGCCTGTTATGGCGTGGCTGGGCTGACCATGGTTCGTGCCCAGCAGACCGCCACGTCGGCCCCCGTCGGTTCGGGTTTGCGCTCGGTTTCCAACGAAGGGTCCGCCGGGATTCCCGGGACCATCGAGCCGAGTTGGGATACCCGGCCCGACGACCGCACACTGTATTTTTCCATCCCGGCCCCGCGCGGGGAGATTACGGATCGCAACGGCTTGCCGCTGGCGCAATCCCGCCTCGGCTACCATCTGAACTTGAAGTTTCCTCCGGGCGAAGAGCTTAATGATTCGCAGGTCGCCGCGTACGTGAAAACGCAGCTCGTCCTCGCCCAGAGCTTCCTGCGCCGCCCGTTGGAGGTGACAACTTCCGAGGTGCTGGATCATTATCACAACCGGCGGATGCTCCCGATGGACATCGCGTTGTATCTGACGCCCGAGGAGGTCGAAACCGTCCGCAACAAGATCACGTCTGACGGCGCGCTCGGCCTGCGCACCGTCTACCTGCGTTTTTATCCGAACGGCTCGACCGCCGCGCACATCATCGGTTACAGCGGCAAAACCGGCGGACAGGCGCGGGGCACGCTCCAGCCCAACGAGTTGCTGTGGCCCGACCTCGAAGGCCGCGAGGGCCTGGAAAAAACGTTCAACGAACAACTCACGGGCAAACCCGGGGTACTCAACATGACGTTCGACGGCAAGGGCAACAAAACCAGCGAGCGTATCGTTACGCCCCCGATCCCCGGGAACACGGTCGTCACCACCCTGGATCTGCCCTTGCAAAAGCTTTGCGAGCAGACGCTCGCCAAAGGCACGAAACGCGGAGCCGTGGCTATTATGGACCCATCCAGCGGCGATGTGCTGGCGATGGCTTCAAACCCGACTTTCGATCCGAACCTCTTCGTGCCGTCGATCTCGCCAAGCGACTTTAAAAAGCTCAACGACGATCCGGACATCCCGCTGATTCCGCGCGCGTTCCGCACCACTTATCCAGCGGGATCGACTTTCAAGATCATCGTCGGGGCGGCGGCGTTGCAGAGTCGCACCATCGACAAGGACGACGAATTCACCGGCCCGTCGTCGATGACCATCGGCAACATCCTTTTTCACAACTGGAAGAAGACCGACGCGGGCGACCTCAATTTTGCGCAGGCACTCGCGCAGAGTTGCGACACCTGGTTTTATCAGGTCGGCATCAAGACGGGTCCGGATAAGATCATCGACATGGCACGCCGCTTCGGTTTCGGCCAGAAAACGGGGCTGCCGTTGCGCGACGAGGCGGCCGGACTGGTGCCTGACAGCGACTACATGAAGCGGGTTCACAAGCGCAAATTCTATGACGGCGACACCGCCAACCTTTCCATCGGTCAAGGCGACTTGGAAGTGACGCCCATCCAGATGGCGCAAGCGATGGCCACGCTCGCCAACGGCGGCACGTTCCACCAGACGCGCCTCGTCGAACAGGTGCAAACGCTGGACAATGGCATCGCCTCTGCCTATCAGGTGCGTGCCCGGCGCGATGTCGGGCTGACCGCCGACGTGGTCGAAACCCTCAAAAAGGGCATGGGGATGGTGGTGGACAGCAGCACGGGCACAGCCCACCAGGCGCACGTTCCCGGCGTGGACGTGGGCGGCAAGACGGGCACCGCGCAGTGGGGCGCAGGCAACAACGACAAGAGCAAATCGCGCACGGCTTGGTGGTTCGTCGGGTTTGCTCCGTTGGATAAACCGCAGTATGCTTTTGCGGCGATGGTCGAGGGCGACGCGGGTGACAACCGGCACAGCGGGACGACCGCCGTACCCGTCATCGGCAAGGTCTTGCGGGACATCTACAGAAAGGATAAACCGGACAAGCCCGACCGGAAGAAAAAGCGGCACTCGGATGACGACGACGAAAACATGGACGACAATGCTCCGTCGACCAATCAAACGAAGGACGAGAGCGACTAAGCGTTGTATCGTTTGAACCGCCCCGAGCGTACTTCCGATGATCAACGTAAACCAGCGAATACCCAATGGTCGGGCCGGTGCTGACCCTGAATGAATGGCTTCCGTCCCGCACTTCGATGTCTTTCGACCTTAAATCTCTCGTGGCGGCCCGCATGGGCGAGAACTACGAACTCCACAGCCAGCACCTCAATCCGACGCTCGTGCAGGTGCAGCGCACCATCGGGTTCGACCGGGTGTACGTCCGGGCGGAGGGAGCGTACCTTTACGACGCCGAAGGCAACGCCTACCTCGATTTCCTGAGCGGCTACAGCGTCTTCAACATCGGGCGCAATCATCCGGTGGTCGCGCAGGCTATCCGTGATGCACTCGATCTCGACCTGCCCAACATGGTGCAGATGGATTGCTCGTTGCTGAGCGGCCTGCTCGGCGAAGCCCTCCTCAAGAAGACGCCTCCGCATCTCAACGCCGTTTTCTTCTGCAACTCCGGCACCGAAGCGGTGGAAGGGGCGATGAAGTTCGCTCGGGCCGCCACGGGCCGGCCCCGGATCGTCAGCCTCAAGAGCAGTTACCACGGGCTGAGCTACGGTGCGCTGTCGATCACCGGCAGCGAGACGTTCCAAGAAGGGTTCGGCCCGTTTCTGGCGGACACCGAGATGGTCAAGCTCGGCGACCTTGCCGCGCTCGAAGCGACGCTTTCCCAGCGGGACGTGGCGGCGTTCATCGTCGAGCCGATCCAAGGCAAAGGCGTCAATTATCCGAACGACGACTATTTCCAGCGCGCCCAGGCGCTTTGCCGCGAGCATGGAACGCTGTTGATTTGCGACGAGGTGCAGACCGGTTTGGGCCGCACGGGCAAGTGGTTCGCTTTCGAGCATTGGAACCTGGAGCCGGACATCGTCACGATGGCCAAGACGCTCAGCGGCGGTTACGTGCCGTGCGGGGCCATCGTAACCCGGCGGCGTATCTACCAGAAGGTGTTCAGCCGTCTGGACCGTTGCGTGGTGCATTCGAGCACGTTTGGCCGGAACAATCTGGCGATGACCTGCGCGATGGCGTCACTGTCCGTGCTCGAAGATGAGAATCTGATCGAAAATTCCGCCCGGGTGGGTGCGCTGCTCATGGAGCAGCTGACCGCTCTCAAAGCCCGGCATCCTTTCATCAAGGAGGTGCGTGGTAAGGGACTCATGATCGCCATCGAGTTCCACGAACCGCCGCAGTTTAAGAGCAAGCTGGCATGGCGGCTCATGCACAAAATCGACCAATCACTTTTCCCGCAGCTGGTCATCGTACCGATGCTTAGCAAGCACCGCATCCTCACGCAGGTTGCCGGGCACAACATGGATGTCATCAAAATCCTGCCGCCGCTGACCATCGGCGAAAAGGAAGTCGATTATTTCGTCAACGCGCTCGACGAGACGTTGACGGAATGCAGCCGTTTTCCCGGTCCGATCATGGAACTGGCCAAGAACACGGCGCGTTTGCAATTCCGCCGCCGCGGCTCAAAGGCGGTCTCGAAGGCGAAACCCAACGGCAAGAAGTTGAATGGTCATCACGGGGCGAATGGGCACAACGGCCACCACGGGCCCAATGGTCACAACGGCTACCATCTCGCCAGTGGCTCCAGCGCGAACGGAAATCACGTTCCGATCCGCTGAGCACCGGGTCGTCGGGGCAACCAAGTTTCTCTAATTAAACGACAAAAAGGGAGCATCTTGTGATGCTCCCCTCAAAGTTTCAGACTGTCCGAAACGATATGGTATCAAGCCACGTGCCTACGGCGATAGGCTACCAACCCCAGAAAACCGATGGCAGCCACTACCGAGGCCCAGGTCGAAGGTTCAGGCACCGCGACGACCATCGACGTTGTGCCAGCATTTGGTGTTGGCGTCATGCTGGAAAAATCTGCGCTGTTAACGTTAGTATCCACAAAACCGGTTCGATTCAAAGACACCGCCGTTGAGGTCGGTGAAGCAGCGGCGGTTCCTTCCGATTTTGGGTCGCCTGCTGATCCTACTGACACCGTACCATATCCAATCAAGTCCATCGTTACAGATGTAACGGTGTTGATCAAGCGAACCGAGCCATTACTAGCGCTGAGGCCAGGGCTGCTGGTCGGGGCAAGATAGGTGACGAAACCTGGTCCGGAGCCTGCGGTGAGCGTAGCGCCCGCAGTTCCGGCAGGCCCGGTTTCAACGCTCAAATAATCGCTGGGACCGATGATCGATCCGGCCCCGAATGCGACGATCGTGTTGGTAAAGTTTCCGGTCGCCGATGCGTATTGAAGCGAGAAGCCGGCCAGCGAAAACGAGGTTGTCGAGGTATTGTATAATTCTACAAAATCTCGGGTGTAAGCTGGGGCACCGGTGCTAGCCCCACCACCGGGGTAAAGCTCGTTGATCAGGATTTGAGCGGAGGCGTGGGTACCCATCGCAAATGCGGCGATGGTGAGAAGTAGGGATGATTTTTTCATCGTGTATTTAGATAGAAGTTGTGTCTTGTTTTGCCGGAAGAACGTTTCCCCGTATAAAATTTGTTTTAGGTAGCCAAGTTTGAGTTTCAAGAACTCGACGTTGCGAGTTGAGCATCCCTTTTGCCAGTACCGTCCGGTGACGATTTCGTGACTGCCAGAGTTGCCCTGCCGATTCCCCGTGCGTGCTTCGTAAGCGACGTTCCCGCCAGTGGTTGGGCGGAGTTGTAGAAGGGACCAAAGGTGGTGTCAATCATTTGCGTGCATTTTTCTCTGCCTCCACTGTGGGCATGCAACGCCCCACCGATTTCCAGACTTGGCCCGCGCCGGTTCACGGGTATGTTGGGCCGCCCCTTAGACACCCGCGTGAAAAGCAAAACTCTCCTGATCGTCGACGACGAGAAACACACCCGGGAGGGATTGCGCCGTTCGCTGGAGGAGGAAGACGACTTCGAGGTTTACACTGCCGCCGACGTTTCCGGCGCGCTTTCCCTGTTGGAAACCGAGAGCGTCGATCTGCTACTGACCGACTTGCGCCTCGGCGCGGACGATGGCATGACCCTCATTGACCGTGCGCTCAAGATGCCGACGCCCCCGGTGTGCATCATGATGACCGCTTACGGTTCCGTGGATACCGCCGTCGAGGCCATGAAACGCGGTGCTTATGATTTCGTCACCAAGCCGGTCAACCTCGACAAGCTGGAGATCCTTATTCGCCGCGCGCTACGGGGCAAGGAGGTCGAGACCGAGAACAAGGAACTCCGCCAACAAGTCGAGAAACGCTCGGGCCGGGGGCTGGAATCGCTCATCGGCAGTTCGGCCCCGATGGAAGCGGTGTTCGACACGATCCGCCAGGTCGCGCCGACCCGTGCAACCGTGCTAATCGAAGGCGAAAGCGGCACGGGCAAGGAACTCGTCGCGCGCGCGCTGCATTCGTTGAGCAACCGAGCGGACAAGAAATTCATCGCTGTCCACTGCGCCGCGCTCAGCCCGCAACTGCTCGAAAGCGAACTCTTCGGCCACGAGCGTGGGGCGTTCACCGGAGCGACGGAAAAGCGCGTCGGGCGGTTCGAGCAGGCGGATGGCGGCACGATCTTCCTCGACGAAATCGGCGAGATCGACGCCAGCACGCAGGTCAAGCTGCTGCGCGTGCTCGGCGAGCGGAGCTTCGAGCGCGTGGGCGGCAATACCTCGGTGTCCGCGGACGTGCGGCTGGTGGCGGCGACCAACAAACACCTCGAAACCTTGGTGGAGGAGGGGAAATTCCGCGAAGACCTGTTTTACCGGCTCAACGTGGTGCGCATTTCCATGCCGCCACTGCGCGAACGGCGCGAGGATATCCCGCTGATGGTTCAGGCATTCCTCAAACAGTCTTGCCAGGAAAACGAGAAACCGCTAAGAGAACTCACCTCCGACGCGATGAACCGCCTGATCGAATACAACTGGCCCGGCAACGTGCGCCAACTGCGCTCTGCCATAGATAATGGCGTCGTGCTGGCGACCGGGCCGAAAATCACGTTGCGCGACCTGCCGCTGGCGATTCGGCAGTGGGGCGGTGACGGCAGCGCGGGACCAGCCAGTGGGTCCGGTGCGGCGGCGGCCTCTGCGCCGGTGGACCAGTTGAATATCCACCAGAGCGAAGATCAATTGATCCGTCGTGCGCTCGACGAGACCAACGGCAACATCACCGAGGCGGCCCGCAAGCTGGGCATCAGCCGCCGTACACTTCACCGCAAGCTCAAACCCGGTCCGCAGTTTCCTCTCTCGGCCTCGTAAATTTCCCCGGCGCGCACGCTTTATTCATTCCCGGCAGCCGATTCCTTGTTTCTCCTTCCGATCTTTCTATGGCCACTTCTTCCTCGTCCGCCGATGTGCAGGGCTTTATCCATTCGCTCGAACAGGGCAACCTTGCGCCGGTCATGCGGGGACTGGTTATCGCGGTGGTCATCGTCGCGGTGGCGCTGGGTTTCCTCGGCTGGAAATTCCGTGGGTTCGCATCCCCGGAGGCGATGGATCAGGCACAGGTAGCGCGAGAAATATCGCGCGGGCACGGTTGGAGCACGCAATTCATCCGGCCGCTGGCCGTCTGGCAGATCGAGAAAAATCTCGGCACCCAGGCCCTGCCGAAAACGAATTTCCCCGACACGTACAACGCGCCGCTGCCTCCTTTGGCCAATGCCTTGGCGGTCAAGATGTCCGGCGACAAGATGGAGTTGAAACAGGGCGAATACATCGCCTCGGCAGAACGGTACATCGTAGCGTTTTCGATGCTGTTTTTCCTCGGATCGGTGCTGATCCAATATTTGTTGTTGCGCAGGCTCTTCGACGCCCGGCTGGCGTTCTGGGCGGCGACGCTGACTTTGATCAGCGACCTATGCTGGCAGTTCACGCTGACCGGGTTGCCGCAGATGCTCATGCTGCTGCTCTTCAACGCGGGGCTTTACGCGCTGACCCGCGCGGTCGAGGCCAATGCGGGGTTCGACGAACCGGCGACCGCCACGAGCGAGGAGGGCATGGTCCTGGTGCGGCCCACGATGGGCGCAGTGCTGGGCTGGTCCGCGTTGACAGGGTTGTGCTTTGCCTTGTTGACGCTTTCCCACGGGGTGGCGGTGTGGTTTTTCGTGGGGTTGCTCGTGTTTGCGGGAGTGCATTTCCGGCGGCGGCCGGCGGCCGTGCTCGTGATGCTCGCGGTTTTTGCGCTGGTGGTGACGCCGTGGTTCGTGCGGAATACGCAGGTCAGTGGGAACCCTTTCGGCGTGGCGGGTTACACGATTTACGATGGTCTGGCCGATTCGACCAGTGGCCGGATGCGTTCGACGGACGGCCCGAAGACCGAAGAGGTGCAGCCCACGTTCTTCCGCACGAAGATTCAGGACGGGATCACGGCACAAGTGGGTCGCTTATCTTCGACGCTGGGTGACAATCTGGTCGCGCTGGCTTTCTTTGCCTGCCTGCTGCATTCCTTCCGGCGGCCCGGGGTCAACGCGCTCCGCAATGCCGTGCTGATAATCTGGCTTTTCGCGGTGTTCGGAATGGCTCTGCTGGGCAACGTGTCGGAGCCGTTCTCGCCGCTGGGAGCCAACCAGCTCGGCGTGCTGTTCCTGCCGATTATGCTCGGGTTCGGACTAGCGTTCGTGCTAGTGCTTTTCAGTCGGCGGGAAGAGGCACTCAGTTCAGTGGCGCGGTTGGTTCTTTTCACGGTGCTGTTCGTGGTTTCGGGACTGCCGCTGCTCTTTACGTTGCTGCCGCGTAACACGCCGCCGTTTCAATACCCTCCTTACTTCGAACCGGGGATCAACCGTCTCAACGGCTGGATGAAACCGGGCGAAATCATCGGCTCGGACATGCCGTGGGGCGTGGCGTGGTACGCGGATCGCAAAAGCCTCTGGATTCCCGACAAATTCTCGCGGCTCATGGGCTTGAGCGACGAAGCCAAGCTGCCCGGCGTGGTTGGGGGGGTGCTTTTGACTCCCATCAGCCGGAATGCGCCGCTGTTTACAGGGGTGCTCAAGGGAGAGTATCAAGAGTACCAGCAACTCATCTTTGGCCGGTCGGACATTCCGTTTTTCCCGTTTCACGAGGGTTTGCTGGTGATGGGTGATCCCTCAGGCTACCTCTTTTTCAGCGATACCCGGCGCTGGGAGAAGACCGAGAAGAGTCTCGTGGCACCCCCGTCCGCAGTGCCCACGCCCGCGCCGGATGCGGCGGCGGTGCCTGCCGCCACGCCCGCGCCGTAGAAATTCGGTTGTCTGGCGGCCCCGGCGGTTCTGCAGAGAAGCCGTCGTCTATGACGAGAGCAATCGGCTCTCGCACAACAAGATGGCCAGTGCACACGTGCCGGTTTTCACCTGACCGGCGCGCGCCATCGACAACGCTTCCGCCACCGGCACGAGCAGCGGTTCCAAATGTTCACCCGGTTCCTTTTCGGTGGCTTGGGTCAACGCGACGCCGCGCGCGAGAAAGATGTGGCAAACCTCGTCGCTGATCGAACTCGATGAGTAAAACCACGTCACGTATTCGAGATGTTCGGCGGTCGCACCAATTTCCTCACGCAATTCCTTGCGCGCGACCGCTTCGAGCGACTGACCGTTCGTGTCCCGGCAGCAACCCGCTGGCAGTTCGATGCATTGTTCATCAACGGGATAACGATATTGCCGGATGAGGGCTACCTGGCCGTCCGCCGTCACCGGCACGATGATGACGGATTCGCCGCGCTCCAAGTAGGAATACTGGATCTCGCCACGACCGGGGACCGCGATCCGGTCGGCGCGTATCCGGTTGACGGGGCTTTCGAAAGGCAGCCGCGAACCGAGCACCTGCCAACCGATCCGGGCGGCTTCGGGCTTGTCGGTGGGTGGGTTTGTTCTCGGGGTATCCATGGGCGATCAGACCTCCACAGGCACGGCGAGAGCCTGGGCTGCGGGGAGTTCGGCGGCCCGGCGCGCGGGGCCGGCAAACAGATAAAACGCGATGAGGCCGTACCCGGCGGCGCACCCGGCGACCGTGTGCCGGATGCTGGTCAAATCCGCGATTTTGGTGATAGCCAGCGACGCAAACGGCATGACCCCCACGAACGACAGCATGGCCAGGGCCGATACCCGCCCACGCAACGGCCCCGGAGCACGCTCCTGCACGGTGGTATTGGCGAGGCCGTAATTGAGCGAGGTGCCGCCCGCGAGAACGACCATGGCAATCACGGCCTGCCAGAAATTCTGCGCCGCCGCCAGCGCGACCATGGCGGCGACGATTGCCGCCGTGGCAACCGCCATGACCGGAATCCGGTTCGACCGCGCCACGCGCAGCATCCCGATGGAAGCCGTCAGCGAGCCGACGCCGGAGACGGTCATGAGCCAACTGGCATATCCGGCGTTCAATCCCAAGTCGTGGCGGGCGTAGGGGAAAATCATCACCGCCATGAACGGAAAAATGCACGAGGCGTTGGCGGCCATGATGCCGAGCATCGCCATCGTGGGCCGGTCCTGCCGCACGTAATCGACGCCCGCTTTCATGCCGCTGCTGCGTTGTTTTTCCTCTTCCTCGCTGCCCTGCGGGCGGGGGTCGATGGAAGCCAGCGCGGCGATCAGCGCCAGGAAACTCAACGCGTTGGCAAAAAACGCCGAGGCCGCGCCGAGCAGGTCGATGAGCTGGCCTGCGATGGCCGGGCCGACGAGCCGCGTACCGTGGAAGATGGAACGGTCCACGGCGATGGCGTTGGCGATGTTTTCTTTATCCACCAGCTCCGGCACCAGAGCGGAGTCGGCGGGCATCTCGAAGGAAGCGGAGATGCCTAGTAGAAATGCCGCCGTCAGGATGTGCCAGATCTGGATGCGATGGGTCATCACCAGCACGCCGACGGCCACCGCGAGACAGAGTTGGACCACCTGCGTGACGATGAGAATTTTGCGTTTGTCGTAGCGGTCGGCCAAGGTGCCTCCGTACATGGTCAACGCCAGCATCGGCAGGCTGACGGCGGCCTGCACCCAGGCGAGCTTGAACGCTTCGGTGGTCAGGCTGGTCATCACCCAACTCTGCGCCATGCTCTGCATCCAGGTGCCGGTCTGCGAGACGACCGTTCCGGCGGCGTAGCGGCCAAACGGGCCGCGCGCGAGCAGAGCCAGCGTGCGGCGCGACATGGGCAGCGAGTCGGCGGGGGTAGTGGAATCACTCATGGTGGAGCCGGGACTTTCGGCCAACCGGGGCCGGGAGGGAAGGGGTAAAATTTCTTTTGGAAGACACGCTTGTCAGCCCGGTCGAAAATGGGCATGATCTCGCGCTGAAACGCTGACGGCGGGAAGGAGTTGCGCTCGTGTCAGCCTGTGATCCGCCGCCGATTTTCACCAACAAAAATCCATGGAAACCACTTTGCCCGCCGCTGCCGTTGTCGATCTTGCCGCGCCCACCGCATCCACCCCCAAGCTGAGCGGGTCCGTGGAAGACCATGCCATCGAGCAGTACATCGTTGATTCCGGTCGCTTTCTGGAGGAAGTACGCGTCAGCACGGGCATTTGCGAGGTGCTTAACCGCTACGGGTTCGATGACGAGACGCTTTCCGTGGGGATGGCGTTGCAAGGCGCGGCGATGCAGGCGTACCGCGCCAGCCACGCCGGGTCTCCGCCGGACCGTAGCGCCGAAGAACTGAGGGCGAAAATCACCGAGGCACGGGACGATTTCGAGGCGTTCCGCCTCGTGGCGCGGGCGGTGTTCCTGTCGATGAGCGACCGCGCCAACCTGCGCGTGATGGGCGACGTACCTGACGACTTGCAACGTTTCGTCAACATGGCGCATACGGCGTACACGACTGCCGCGCAGGAACCTTACGTCGAAAAACTCTCGAAGCGGGGCTACCCGCCGGACCGGCTCAGGAGCCTGCACGAATTCCTCGACGCTCTGGCCTGGTTGGACGCCGCGCACGAGGCGGCGGCAGAAGCGACGGACTCCGGGGAAGCTGCTGCGGGCGCGGCCAGCGGCAAGGCGGAACGCGACGCCGCTTACAGCGAGTTGAAGGCTTTTATGAAGGAAATCAAGGGCGTGACCCGCGCCGCTTTCCGCAAGGACCCCGATGCGCTGGCGAAGCTGGGGCTAACGAGATAAACGCCCGCGCGGATATTTTACCGAGAAAAGCGTCCGTCCAGCCGAACGTTGGCCTTGAGAATGCGCGAGGCGTCCATTACGTTGCCGGTCTGCCATGATGGGTTTTGAACGTTCGGATGATTACCAGCCGCTGTTCTGGGTGCAGGGCCGCCCGGTCCATGTGACCACGTTGCTGGTCATTCTGCACAGTCTTTCCCTGGTGGCGTGCTGCCTGCTTAGCGGCTTGACAGGGACCAATCCGTGGGAGGCGATGGCGTTTTCTAGCGATGCCGTCCTGCACCAGTGGAAGCTTTGGCAGATCGTCACCTACGTTTTCGTGCAGACTCCAAGCCTCTGGTTTGTGGTGAACATGTTTTTCCTTTTCATGTGGGGCAGAGAGGTCGAGCGGTTTTTTGGGCGCACGACGTTCATCGCGTTGTACGCCGGGCTGATGGTCGTTACCCCGGTGGTGCTTCTCACGCACGGATTGCTGTCGGGTTTGAACCAGATAGCGGTGTTTCCAGGGCCCAACACGGTGCATTTCGGCGTATTCCTGATTTTCGCCACGATTTACCCCGGGGTGCAGTTTTTCTTCGGCATTCCGTGCAAGTGGATCGCCTATGGGTTGGTGGCCATCGCGGCCCTGCAATGCTTCGCTTTCCGGCTGGTGAACGATGGGCTCATCCTGGCAGGGACCGTAGCGGCAGCGTACTACGGCGCACGCTACGCGAGCATGGGTAGCGAGGCGTTTGGCGTGCTTGGCAACTTCCGCGAAATGCTGCCGCGTAGAAAGGTCATCGCGGCACCACGGGTGCAAGCCAGGACGCGCCGGGCCGTGGATTCCTATTCCGGCGGCGATCATGACCGGAGCAGCGACGTGCATCAATCCATTGATCCGCTACTCGATAAGATCAGCAAGCATGGCTTGGGCAGCCTGACGCACAGCGAGCGCGCTGCGTTGGAGAAGGCCCGCGTGTCGCTCCTGCGCAAGGAGCGCGGGGATTAACGGCTGACTTTTCCGGTGTCGAACCCAACGCACGAATTTTCCGGCGAACCGATTGACCGACTGCGCCAAATTGTTGCCCGGCTGCGTGGTCCGGGCGGCTGTCCCTGGGACCGCGAGCAGACGCACGCCAGCTTGCGCACGGCGCTCGTTGAGGAAACATACGAGGTCCTAGCCGCCATCGAGGCGAGCGACGACGTGAACCTGTGCGAGGAGTTGGGCGATTTGTTGCTGCACGTCGTCCTGCACAGCCAGATTGCCGGGGAACGGGGCGCGTTCGATTTCGATGCCGTTGCTGCCGGGGTAGCCGAGAAGATGATCCGGCGGCATCCGCACGTGTTCGGCGACGACCGGGCGCAGGACAGCGTGGCAGTGTTGAAGCGTTGGGACGAGATCAAGCGGGAGGAGAAGGGTGCCAGCGCCGACGAATCCGTGCTGGCCGGTCTGCCTGCGGGACTGCCAGCGCTGATGCGCGCGCAGAAGGCGCAGGGCAAAGCGGCGAAAGTCGGGTTCGATTGGCCGACCGTGGACGAGGTGCAGGCAAAAATTCGGGAGGAGATCGCGGAGGTCGAGGCCGAGACGACCAACGGACCCGGGCACAATGCCGATGCCGTGGCTGACGAGCTCGGAGATTTGATGTTCGCCACGGTCAACTTGGCGCGCTGGCACCAGTTGGACGCCGAGCAAACGCTCAACCGCGCTACGGACAAATTTGTGCGCAGGTTCCAGCGCATCGAAGACGCACTCCGGGCGGCGGGCCGACGGTGGGAAGACGCCTCGTTCGAGGAGTTGGACGCGCTCTGGGAACAGGTCAAAAAAGCTACCCCGCCGCCAGTGATTCCATGAACGAAACCAGGGTTGACAGGGTCTAATCTAGTAGCTCCGGTCCAACCAATGGGGCGACCAAACAAATCATGTATCTCCTGCTTTTTATCTTTACTTTGGCGATCTCGGGCCTGGCGACATTGTACGTCAAGGGCATGATTTCCAAATACAGCCGGGTCCCTGCGTCGGGCGGGTACAGCGGCGCGCAAGCGGCTCAGCGCATCCTGCAGGCGCGGGGCATCCACGACGTGACCATCCTCGAAAGCGACGGCAGGATGGGCGACCATTACAATCCGCTCAACAAGCAACTGGTGCTTTCAAGCGACGTTTATCGGGGAACCTCCACGGCGGCGGTAGGCATCGCCGCGCACGAGTGTGGTCATGCCATGCAGCATCAAGAAGGGTACGCGCCCCTGCAACTCCGGTCGATGGCGGTCGGCGCGACCCAGTTTTCCAGCCAGATTGTGATGATCGTGCCTTTTCTGTTTATGTTCACGCACATCATCTCGGTCTACACCGGGCTGATGGCGATGGCGGTCGCGTTCGGGGTCATCATGGCGTTTAACCTCGTGACGCTGCCGGTGGAGTACGATGCTTCCCGGCGCGCCAAGGCGATCTTGCCCGAGATGGGCATCATTCGGGGGCCGGAAGAGTCGCGGGCGGTTGCCAAGGTGCTCGACGCGGCGGCGCTGACGTACCTCGCGGCGTTCCTGACCTCGCTTGCCTATTTCCTGTATTACCTGCTGCCGCTGTTAGGCGGCGGGAACAACCGGCGTTGAGCCAAGCGTAAACTCCCGTTGCCGGGTGGCCCGGCTGCGTTTACCCTGCCTTCCCTTTTTCGGAAGGCAGGGTTTATTTTTTACACAGCTTGCAGTTTATGTCCCAGCAAAACACCAAGACCAACGCGGAGCGCATGGAGAAGATCGTCAGCCTGTGCAAGCGGCGCGGTTTCGTTTTTCAGTCGAGCGAGATTTACGGCGGTCTCAACGGCTGCTGGGACTACGGTCCGATGGGGGTCGAACTCAAGCGCAACCTGAAGGACTTCTGGTGGCGGCGTATGACCCGCGAGCGGGATGATGTGGTCGGCCTGGACGGTTCGATCCTGATGAACCGCCGCGTCTGGCAAGCCAGCGGCCACGAAGCGACCTTTAGCGATCCGATGGTGGATTGCTTGTTGACGAAAAAGCGTTTTCGCGCGGACCAAGTCGAGCCGCAGAGCGGGACGGTTTTCCATTTCACCGGCGCGGAGTCGCCGACAACCGGCTGGAAGGTAACAAAGCCGTATTCGGTCTTGCTCAAACAGGGAGACAACGTCGAACGCGCCCGCAAGGTAGCCCGGCAATTTTACGCCCAAGGTGCGGCAACTCTGGGTTCCGAAACGGAGATGGAACTCCAAGGCGAAACCACCGAGGCAGTTGAAAACAGTCGCCATTTCAACCCGGAAAATGGGGGCCAGCTCACCGAACCGCGCGCATTCAATCTGATGTTCAAAACCTACGTCGGTGCGACGGAGGACGAAAATTCCATCGCCTACCTGCGGCCTGAAACTGCCCAGGCGATCTTTGTGAATTTCAAGAACGTGCTCGACGTGGTGAACAAGAAATTGCCCTTTGGCATCGCGCAAATCGGCAAAGCGTTCCGCAACGAGATCAACCCGCGCAATTTCACGTTCCGCTCGCGGGAGTTCGAGCAGATGGAACTCGAATATTTCTGCCGACCCGAACAGGGAATGGAACTGCTCACGTACTGGCTGGAGGAACGGCTCAAATTTTACGAGGACATCGGCCTCGCGCGCAAAAACCTGAAGGTGCTCGACGTGCCGGCGGACGAGCGTGCTCATTACTCGAAAGGCACGTATGACATCGAGTACGAGTTTCCCTTCGGCACGCAGGAACTCGAAGGCGTTGCCTACCGCACCGACTACGATCTCAAACAACATCAGGAACACAGTGGTAAACCGCTGGAGTACTTCGACGACGAGAAAAAGGAAAAATTTATTCCGCATGTCGTCGAGCCTAGCGCGGGCGTGGATCGCACCGTCCTGGCTCTGTTGTGCGCAGCCTACGACGAGGAAACCATCACCGACGAAAAAGGCGGCAGCGAGGTGCGGATCGTCCTGCATTTCCATCCGCGCATGGCCCCCATCAAGTGCGGCGTGTTTCCTCTGCTCAAGAACAAGCCCGAACTGGTGGAAAAAGCGAAGAGTGTGGCGGCATTGCTCAAGCCACACATGAACGTGTTTTACAGCGAAACCGGTGCCATCGGCAAACGCTACCGGCGGCAGGACGAGATCGGCACGCCGTTCGGAATCACGATTGATTTCGAGACCTTGGGCGAGCGTGGCGATGAGTTCAAAGACACCGTGACCCTGCGTCACCGCGACAGCATGAAGCAGGAGCGCATCGCCATCGCCGATCTGCTCGCGTTTTTACTGGCACGGATCGTTTGATGTTCCTTCGACGAGTCCGAACATCTACGGCGGGCCGTCCGCGCTAACCTTGGACTGGAATGGCTGTGGAAACCGCGTCCAACCGCACTTTGGCGATGCCGGTTTCCAGCAGGCCGAGTTCGGTCGCCGCACGGCGGCTCACGTCGATGATCCGTCCTCGCAGATAGGGTCCACGGTCTCTAATTTCGACGACGACGGAACGTTGATTGGCCAAGTTGACCACGCGAATCTTCGACCCCAAGGGAAGCGTGCGGTGTGCAGCGATCAGTTCGGTGCCGACCCACGGGCGGTTGCTGGCCGTGCGTCGGCTGCCCCGACTGGGGTCGTGCCACGTCGCCACGCCACGTTCACTTGGCACATCAGCACTCACTTTGCACAAAGGCAGCACAATAAAAAGCATGGAAAGAATTCCCCACAGCAAACCGCGCCGTGTAAAATTCTTCCGGGAGTACAACAGAATCATGGGATCTCAACCATCGACCCTTTTGACTATCCGGCGCAAGCGATCATTGTCCCCGGTTCTTCCTCAACCGAACCGTCCGGTGATGTACGCCTCGGTCTGCTTCTCGCGCGGATTGTTGAACAGTTCTCGTGTCGGCGCGAACTCGATCAATTTGCCGAGATAAAAAAACGCTGTTTGGTCGGCCACACGCGTCGCCTGCTGCATGGAGTGCGTCACGATGACAATCGTGAAGTTGCGTTTCAGATCGGCCATCAACTCCTCCACCTTGGCGGTGGCAATGGGATCGAGCGCGCTCGTTGGTTCGTCCATGAGCAGCACCTCGGGCTGGACGGCGATGGCGCGCGCGATACAAAGCCGTTGCTGTTGACCGCCGGAAAGGCTGATCCCAGGTTTGCCGAGGTCGTTTTTGACTTCTTCCCAGAGCGCGGCTTTGCGTAGCGCGTCCTCCATCCGCTCTCGTAGGAAGGCGCGGTCGCGTACACCGTTGAGCCGCAG
This sequence comes from uncultured Chthoniobacterales bacterium, assembly GCA_964236475.1. GTDB lineage: Bacteria > Verrucomicrobiota > Verrucomicrobiia > Chthoniobacterales > SZAS-18 > CAHJWO01. The sequence continues at coordinate 15,688 of CAXSED010000039.1, read as the reverse complement.
GCCGACCGTTACGTTGTCGCCGATGCTCATCGTCGGGAAAGGATTGGACTTCTGGAAGACCATGCCGACCCGGCGGCGGACCACCGTGGGATCAATTTTTCCTGCGTAAAGATCGTCGCCGTTGAGCAGGATCGTCCCGGTCATGCGCGCACCGGGGATGAGTTCGTGCATCCGGTTGAGGCAACGCAAAAAAGTCGATTTGCCGCAGCCGCTCGGCCCGATGATCGCCGTGACCGACCGGGCCGGGATCTGCAACGTGGCGTCGATCACCGCGTGCTTCGCGCCATAGAAAATATTCACGTTCCGGGCATCGACGGCAGTGGCGCGCAGGCCGGATTGGGCCGGGAGAGGGGTGTTGCCTTGCTGGGAATTCACGAAGCGGGAAGGGGAAGCCGGGGCCGCCGGGGCCGCGACGAAAGCAGGATGATCGGGAGACATGGCAGATGGCAAGTTGTTCCGTTATGAAAGGACAGGTGCGGTGACGGCACCCCCGGTGGCTGCGGTAGCCGCTGCCGTTTCCACCGCCGCCCCGGGAGACTTGCGGCCGGGCTGGCTGCTGGCAACGCGGTCACGGGTCAGAAAACGCAGCCCGACGTTCAGCGTGAGCACGAGCATCAGAAGCACGAGCGCGGCGGCCCAGGCCTGCCGGTTTTCATCGGGGTAGGGGGAAATGGCATAGGTGAAAATTTGCAGGGGGAGGGCCGCCATCGGGTCCTTGATGCTGTGGCTCCAACCGCTGTTACCCAGCGCGGTAAACAGCAGGGGTGCCGTTTCGCCGGAAACGCGGGCGACGGCCAGCAATGCGCCGGTGAGAATGCCCTTCGACGCGGTTTTGAGCACGATGCGCGTACAGATTTTCCATTTGGCGATTCCCAGCGCGAGCGCGGCTTCGCGGTAGCCGTTGGGCACCAGAAGAAGCACTTCTTCGGTCGTGCGCATGATCAACGGAATCATGATGAAAGCCAGCGCGACCGACCCGGCAATCGCGGAGTAGTGTCCCACCGAAAAAGGCGAACCCTTCGGCAGCACGAGGACCGCATATGCCACGATGCCCCAGACAATGGACGGCACGCCGTTGAGCAAATCCGCCGAGAACCGCACCCCGGACGCGAACTTCGGGCCAGCGTATTCCGTCACGTAAAGCGCGCCGAATATTCCAGTGGGCAGTCCGATGATGGCCGCCATGCCAACCAGAATGAAACTGCCCACGATGGCGTGAACGACGCCGCCGCCCACCTCGCCGTGCGGCACGGGTAGCTGGGTGAAAAAGGCGAAGTTGATGGAACCAGCCCCCTTGATGACGAGATAGGCAAACACTAGCCCGAGAGGCAGGACCACCAAAGCTGCGCAAACCATGCAAAGCCCCGCCACGAAACCGCTCTTAAATTTACGCCAGCGGCGCAGCGATTCGGAGACCTGCCCGATCCGCAGGCCGCCGGCACGGGTATCCGTACCGTCGGGCGGCGAAGCCGAAATCGTGACGCTATTTGGAGTCATGGGAGAAGGGCGAGCTTCAATGGACTGCACCGGCTCCCACCGTGCCGAACCGCAACAGGAGCCTGGCGCATAGGTTGATAATGAGCGTGATTCCGAAAAGCACGAGTCCCACCGCGATGAGCGCGTTGCGGTAAGTGTCGTCCGATGCTTCTTGAAATTGGCTGGCGATCACGCTGGACAAAGTGTTGCCCGGAGAGAGCAACGACACGGAAATCTTGTTCGCATTGCCAATAATCATCGTCACGGCCATCGTCTCTCCCAAGGCGCGTCCCAGACCGAGAATCATCGCGCCGAAAATCCCCTTCTTTGCGTAGGAAAGGACGGCGATCCGTGTCACCTCCCAACGGGTCGCCCCGAGGCCATACGCGGCTTCGCGTTGGAGATCCGGCACGGAGCGCAGGATTTCCCGTGACACGCTGGTGATGATGGGCAAAACCATCACGGCGATGATGAGGGAGGCGGACAACACCGAATAGCCATAGGAAGGGCCGGAGAAGATAGGCAGCAGGCCGAGTGGCTTGCTCTTGAGAAAGGGGAAAACGTGCTCGTTTAGAAACGGCAGCAGCACAAAAATGCCCCACAAACCAAGGATGACGCTTGGAATCGCCGCGAGCATCTCGACGAGGAAGATAAAAGGTTGGCGCAACCAGGTCGGCGCCATCTCCGTGAGAAATACTGCGGTGGCGACGGCGAGCGGAGTGGCAATGAGCAGCCCGAGAAACGAAGTGACAACCGTGCCATAGATAAATGGCAACGCGCCGAACGCGTCTTCGTTGGGGTCCCAAGTGCTTTTCGTGAGAAAGCCGAAGCCGAATTTTTGAAAGGTACCTCCCGCGCCTTCCCATAGCTGGTAACCAACCAAGACGACAAGCACGATCACCACGCTGGCCATCACCAAGCAAAAGTTTCGGAAAATTGCTTCGGTGGTTTGGGAAACCGGCTTCATCCGCGCGGACGCGGGGAGGCTGATGGCAGGGGCTGGCGCGGCGGCAGGGAGCATGGCGAGCTACTTAGACGAACAGGGACCGGCAAAAAAAGAAACGGCGCGGCGGGCTGCGTTGTCCGCAAGCCCACCGCGTCGAAGCCGGTTCACATTTTGATCGAAGCAATGCGGTCGAGCACCTTTTTCTGGACGGCGTCTGGCAGCGGCGCGTAGTCCAATGCCTTGGTTTGCTTTTCACCTTCGGTGAGTGCCCACTTGAGGAAGCCGACGAGCGCTTTGCCCTTGGCGGCGTCCTTTTGCTGTTCGTAGACGAGGAGCCAGGTCACACCGGAGATCGGGTACGAATCCTTGCCGGGCGCGTTAACCATGGAAAAGCGGAAATCGTCCGGAATGTTCGCCGTGGCGATGGCAGCGGTGATCCCTTCGAGGGTCGGCTTGAGAAACTCGCCGTCCGCGTTTTTAAGTTCGGCGGTTTGCAGCTTGTTTTGGGACGCGTAGATCAGCTCGACGTAGCCGATGGCACCCGCCGTCTGTTTGACCAAACCGGCCACGCCGTCATTGCCTTTGCCGCCGATGCCGGTAGGCCAGTTGACCGTGGTGTTCGGTTTGCCGACCTTACCTTTCCACTCGGGGCTGACTGCGCCGAGGTAGTCGGTGAAGATGAACGTCGTACCGCTGCCGTCAGCGCGATGTGCCACGGCGATGTCGGTCGCGGGGAGTTTCGTGCCGCTGTTGAGCTTGGTGATCGCTGCGTCGTTCCACTTGGTGATCTTGCCTAGGTAGATGTCGGCGAGGGTCGGACCGTCGAGTTTCAGCGAAGCGACTCCCGGCAGGTTGTAGGTGATGGCAACCGCGCCCGCCACCGTCGGGATGTGCAGGATTTTCGAGGATGCCTTGGCCAAACTCTCGTCGCTCATCGGGCCATCTGAAGCGCCGAAATCCACCGTGCCTTCGATGATCTGTTTCTGGCCGCCACCGGAGCCGATGGGCTGATAGTTGAAGGAAACGGAAGGATCGACCTTTTTGTATTCCGCGAACCATTTGGAGTAAATCGGGTTGGGAAAGGTGGCTCCTGCGCCTGTCAAATCGACGGCGCGGGCAGTGGGGCCAAACAGGCCGAGGCCGGTCAGGATCAAGGCAAGGATGGCGAAGAATTTTGATTTCATGACGGATGGGGTTGTTTGCAGCCGATACGAGTCTGCACACATCTACCATTACGGAAGCGTTGGCGGGTGTCCGCCAATGTTTTGCAACGTTTTTGTTACAACATTGGTGGCTGTCCGGGTTTGACAGGAGAGCGTTTAGACCGCAAACAACGAGGGTACTCCTATGGTAAATTCTCCGAATCTACACATTCTCGGCTCGTTTGGCGAAGCACTCAGCCAACTGCGCGAGAACGTCCTGATGATGGCGAGCCTGACCGAGCGCAACATGGAGCGCGCGTTTCGCGGCTTGTTCGAGCGTGACAGTGAACTGTGCAATCAGGTGATCGCCGACGACGAGGAGATTGACCTGTTGGAAAAACAGGTGGACAAGGATGGCATCGAGCTATTGCTGCGTTTTCAGCCGGTGGCGATTGATCTGCGGTCGATCATCGCGGCGATGAAGCTCAGCGCGAACCTGGAACGGGTGGCCGACCAGGCAACGGGCATCGCCCGGCGCGCGCGCCGGTTAAACGGTAGCGCGCAAATGTCCGAAACTCACCTGCTCGAACGCATGACCCGCGACGTGACGGAAATGCTTAAAGACAGCCTGCGCGCCTTTACCGATGGCGACCTGGATTTGGCCCACACCCTCAAACCGCGCGACCGACAGCTCGATCAAGCCAACCGCGAAGTCAGCCAACAGATGACCGAACTGGCGCAAAAGCAGCCTGAGAACATGCAGTCTTATCTCGACCTGATTTTCGTGGCGCGGAATATCGAGCGCATCGGCGACCACGCGACGAATATCGCCGAGGACGCCGTTTACGTGAAAGCAGCGCAGGACGTGCGGCACAGCCACCCGGCGATCTGACGCCGACCGTGTGATTGACCCTCAGTTCTGGCCGGAGACCTCCGCGCGATCCTCGAAGCGGGTGTACTCTTTGAGGAAGGTCAGCTTCACGTCGCCCACCGGGCCGTTGCGCTGCTTGGCGATAATGAGTTCCGCTTCGCCTTTCGTTTCTTCGCGCTGTTCCTCGTCCTCGGCGTAATATTCCGAGCGTACCAAGAGGCCAACCAGATCGGCGTCCTGTTCGATACTGCCGGACTCACGCAGATCGCTCAAGCGTGGCTTGCCGCCAGCCCGCGCTTCCGGGTTCCGATTCAACTGAGCCAGGACGATGATCGGAATCGCCAACTCTTTCGCCAGTGCCTTGACGCCGCTGCTGATTTCCGCGATTTCCAACTGCCGATTATCCTGCGCGCGGCGGCTGGTTGAACGCAGAAGCTGCAAATAGTCGATGACAATCAATTTGATGTCGTGCATTTGCTTGAACCGCCGCGCCTTCGCCCGGAGTTCCAAGATGCTCAACCCGGCGGTATCATCAATGTAGATCTGGCTTTCCGCCAGCTTGGCGGCGGCGGTCATCAGATTCGGAAAGTCGCGCTCGCTCAAGAAACCGTCGCGCACCTTACCCAGATTGACGCGCGCCCGGGAGCACAGCAAACGCTGCACGAGCTGCTGGCTGCTCATTTCCAGGCTGAAAATGGCCACCGGCTGCTTGGTGTTCACCGCGACATGCTCGGCGATGTTCATCGCAAAGGCCGTTTTACCCATGCTGGGCCGAGCCGCGATAACGACCATTTCCGACGGGTGCAATCCGTTGGTCATGCGGTCGAAGTTGTTGAACCCCGAGGCGAGACCCGTGATCGCGCCGCGTCGTTCGTAGAGCTTTTCGATGGTCTCGATGGCTTCCATGACTTGATCCTTCATGAGGGGCACCTGGTCCTTGAAACGATTCTCGTTGATCGCCAAAATCTTCTGCTCCACCTCGTCGAGCAGCACGTTCACCTCGCCTTGGTCGTCGTAGGCGCGAGCGGCGCACTCGGTACATGAGGCGATGATCTGCCGCAGCACGAATTTCTCGCGGACGATCTCGACGTAGTAACTCGCATTCGCCGCCGTCGGCGTGAATGTGAATAAGTGTGTGATAAACGCCGGGCCGCCCACCTCGTCGAGTTGCTTCCGGTCACGCAGAATCTGCGTCAGTGTGATGACATCTGCCGGACGCTGGGCGTTCCAGCACTCCACGAGAATCGCATAGATCGTAGCGTGCGCTGGCTGGTAGAAATACTGTTCGTTGATGCGTTCGACGCAGTCACCGATCACATCGGTCGGCGAGATGAGCATCGAGCCAAGCACGCCTTGCTCTGCTTCGAGGCTGTGTGGCAGCGTCCGGTGAATATCCGGGACGCCGTTCTGTGAATAACTTGGGGATAAGCCGCCGTTTGCCCCCGCGCCTTTTCTCTCCGCCGACCCAGGTTTGCTCCGGGGCTTCTCAGTGCTCAGCGCAGCCTGAGAAATGGCGGGTGGCATACGTTAGCGGCTACGTCTTCTTCTTGGCGTATTTAGACACCCCGGGCTTCTTATCCTCGGAGGTGTCCGCAGATGCCGGAGCCGCGTCGGTCGCGGTCGTCTGTTCGGCACTGGACTTGACCTGCACCTTCAACATCGCAGTCACGTCCGTGTAGAGCTTGATCGGGATTTCCTGCAACCCGGTTTCCTTAATGGGCTTTTCGAGCTGGATGGCGTGACGGTCGATCTCCGCGTTCGGCAATTCTTTTTTGAGAGCCTCTTCGATGTCGCGGGAGGAGATTGAGCCGAACGCCTTGCCGGTCGTGCCGGTTTCGAGGGTGAGGTTCAGAGTCAACTTGTTAATGCGACGGGCGAGTTCTTCGGCAGCGTTCCGCTCGGCCCCTTCACGCTCGGCACGCTTGGTTTTAAGCTGGTTAATGCGCTTGAGCGTCACCGGAGTGACCTCGTAGGCTTTGCCTTGGGGCAAGAGAAAATTCCGGGCGAAACCGCGCTTGACCTTGACGATGTCCGCTTCGGCACCGAGGCCGCGGATATTTTCGGTAAGAATAACTTCTGAAGTAGGCATGGAAACGGACGAGGTGAAAGGTCGGAACGAGATAAAGTTGGATTTACCGTTTAGCGCGTGGCAATCGGAATGTCAAGCTGGCAGGCAGGGATTCCGCAAAGGGTCTCCGCCACGTCAACGCCACTCATGGCGAGGATATTTGCGTTGCAATTCCTGCTTGTGCCGGGGATAGCTCTCGCGCCAGAAGTTTGCCAGGTCCTGGGTCACCTGAATGGGCCGATGGTTCGGCGCGAGCACCTGGATCGTCACCGGCACGCGCCCGGCGGCGACTTTTAATCCACCGGTCACATCGTAAAGTTCTTGGATGCGCGCCGCCAGCACGGGTGGAGCGCCATCCCCGGCATCGGCATAGGTCAGTTTGACCTTGCGCGGGCCACGCGTCGTGACGAGTTCGACCCGTTCCGGCGCGTGGCGGTCGATCCACTCTTGTTGTTGCGGCGAGAGCCACGCTTTGACCGCAGGCCATACAGCGCGCTCTTTGATCGCCTTGTAAGTGGTCGCGCCGTAGCAGAGTTGCTCGATCAGCGCGCGCCGGTCGTCCGGGCCGATGGGCGGCAGGCCGAGTTCCGGCATCCAAGCGGTGAGGCTGTTGACGCGCGCCATCCATTGCTCGACGGCGGCATCCCAGTGCTTGAGCGGGCAGCGTCCGGCGATCACCTCCCCGGCCAGCAGCGCGGCGGCCTGCTCGGCGGGTGGGTCGTCGGAAAGCGTTTCGGCCAGCGCAAGATCGCGGAATTGCCGCTGCCGCCGCACCATGACCCGCCGCGCCGTGTCGTCGTAGAACACGTCTTGCGTCTCGCTAAAATCGCCGGGAAACAGTTCGCGCAGCCAAGGTTCCTCGACCGCCGTCGCCAGACTCAACAACGTGGCGAGTTCGTCGCCGCCGCCCTTTTGCACTTCGCGCACTTCGGCGGCCACGAGGAGACGCGCCTTCTGCACGGCGCTTTCCCGCGCCAGCACGCCGCGCCGGTTGCCGACGAGTTGGCAACGCAACGTGCCCTCGTCCAGCCGCAGGGCCAGTTGGTCGGAGAAGCCGACGAGCACGCAGCGGCGGATAAAATCCGAGCGGTCGGCGGGCGCGTCGGCGGTGGCAGGCTGGCGGTCGCTTTCGGCGTCGATGGATAGGAATTGCTCGAAAAGCTCGCCCGCCTGCCGGGCACCGAGCGCGTGAATGCCCAGCTTCCGGCAGCGTCCCGGATCGAACCGCGCGTTTTCGGCGTAACGAAACGCCCGCATCAGCAGAAAGAAATCCGAGTCGTGCTCGTCGCCGAGAATGTCCTCGCGGTCCTGGTCCATCTGGCGGCCCGTGCTGCGGGTAAGCAGGTTGCGCGATTGCGTGAGCGCCGCGAGCAACGCCACGGGCCGCACGCAGTCCCATTCCCGCGCAGCCAGCAGCATTCGTGACCAGCGCGGATGCACCGGAAACGCGAGCATCCGGCGGCCCATCGGCGTAATTTCTCCGGTGGCCCGGTCGAGCGCGCCCAAATCCCGGAGCAACCCTTCCGCCCGGTCCAGGCTCTTGCGCTCCGGCGGCTCCAGCCAGCGGAAACCATGCACATCGGCGACTCCGCTCGCCTTGAGCGTCAGCACGACCTCCGCCAGATCGAGCCGCCGCACCTCGGGAGTTTCCTGGGCGGGACGGTCCGCGTGTTCGGCTTCGGTCCAGAGCCGCAGGCAATGGCCCGGCGCGGTGCGTCCGGCTCGGCCGGCGCGCTGGTCCGCCGAAGCACGGCTGATCTTTTCGACGAGCAACGTGTTGATGCCCCGGTACGGGTCGAACCGGGCGATCCGCGCCTGCCCGGAGTCGATTACGATCCGCACCCCGTCGATGGTGAGCGAGGTTTCGGCGACGTTGGTGCTGACGACCACCTTGCGTTGGCCGGGATACCGGGCCACGGCGGCATCCTGCTCGGCGGGAGGTAATTCGCCGTGCAGTGGCAACGCCAGCCATTCGCGGCCCAGCCGGTTGCGCAGTTCGCTCAAGGTACGGTTAATTTCGTACGCACCGGGCATGAAAATGAGCGCGTCGCCTTCGGGCTGGGTGCGGGCGAGCCGTTCTAATTCCTCGGCGGCGAGCTCCCACGGCGGCACGCGGTCGAACGGAGCGGGGCGGGGGAGATATTCGATGCTGACCGGGAACGTCCGCCCGCGCGAGACGAGCATTTCGCAGGGCGCGAGGTACCGTTCCAGCGCGCCGGTTTCCAGCGTGGCCGACATGACGATGAGCAGCAGGTCGGGCCGCGTCGATTCCTGGATTTGCAAGGCGCGGGCCAGCGTGATGTCGCCGTAAAGGTGCCGCTCGTGAAATTCGTCGAAGAGGACCGCGGCAACGCCCGGCAAGGCGGGATCGTTGAGCATCTGGCGCAGCAGAATGCCCTCGGTGACGTACTCGATGCGTGTGCGTTTGGAGGTGACGTTATCCAGCCGGATGCGATAGCCGACCTCGTCGCCCACGCGTCCGCTGCCGCGTTCGTTCGCCACGCGGGCTGCCAGCATCCGCGCCGGGAGGCGGCGGGGCTGGAGCACGACCGCCCGGCCACTCGTTCCGAGCAGACCGGCATCCAGGAGCATCTGCGGAACCTGCGTCGATTTGCCCGAGCCGGTCGGTGCTTGAAGCACGATCCGCCGTCCACCCGCGCGCAGTTGCCCGACGAGCGAACCTTCCAGTTCGTAGATCGGCAGGCGTTCGGCGGAAAGGGTAGTGGTCACCCACGCAGTCTGGCGGCGAAAGCAGCCGGGTACAACCTCCCTGCCTACTCTTTGCCGGAATCCGCGCTGATCCACGCTTCTTCCATGGCTTCCTGATAGTAATCTTCTAGCTTCCGTGCCTGGGCGTTGAGCGCGAAGTTCTCCGCGACAGATTTGGCCGCCGCCATCGCCATGGCGCTCAGACGGGCCGGATCGGTTGCCAGATCGACCAACGCTTGCCCCAGGGCCGCGTGGTCACCCTCCGCCACTAGGTAGCCGGTCACCCCATGTTCGATGGCTTCAGAGATTCCGCCGTGCGTGGTCGCAAACACCGGCGCGCCGGTGGCCATCGCTTCGAGCAACGAATTCGGGACGCCTTCCTGGTTTCCATCGGCTCCTCTTTCGCTGGGATGCAAGAAGAAGTGGGCTTCGTAAAGCTGTTTGCGCAAATCATCCTGGGTCAGGAAGCCGGCAAATTTCACCTTTCCGGTGAGGCCAAGTTCGGCGCAAAGCCGTTGTAACTCTCCTTGTTGTGGACCCTCGCCTGCAATCGTCAAAGTGGCCTGCGGATAAGTCCCGGCGAAATGCGCAAAAGCGCGCAGGGTCGTCGGCAAGCCTTTTTTCTCGATCAGGCGGCACGCCTGAAATAATCGCCATTTGCCGTCCTCCGGCCACGTCCGTGCCTGAAACGGAAATTTACCCAGCGGAATTCCCGTCCGGTTCAGACGGATTTTCTCCGGCGGACAACCCACTTGCACCAGCGCGTCGATGAGCGACTGCGACCGGGCCAGGACGAGGTCCACACGCCCGATCATATCCAAGAAGGCGCGGCGGTAAGCGGGTTGCTCCAGTTCGACCAGGACGTCTGCGCCGTGAAACGAGACGATGGTCGGCCAGCGGCGGGTTTGGTCGGAAAGCAACGGGAGCAGCCTCACCCCCGTATTGCCGAAAAAAATATGCAGCAACGAACAGCGGTTGGCATCCAACTCCGCGCGCAACCGCCGCGTTTCGCCGTGGCTGAGAAAAAGCGGACGGCGAAGGAGTTGTTGCTGGATGATCCGGCGCAACCACCGCCAAGGCCCTTTCGGCACGATGACGACTTCCTTGAAAGGAAACGCTCCCTCGTTTTCGCGCTTCTGGGCGAAAACCATCACCCGGAACCGATTGACGGCGGAGATCTGCCGGTAGATGTGCTGCATCTCCGGCTTGAGGAACGTCGCACAGTAACACGCGACAGTGCGACGACGATTCACGAGACTCTAGAACTCGATGGCGTACAACCGCAGGCCCTGCGGACGCTGGTTGGGATCGTCCACCTCGCGCCGGGTGACATCCTGACCGGTGCCGTATTCCGCAGGGGCGGCGGGGTTAATCATCTGCAAAGGATTGCCGGAGCGGATCGCGCGGGGCACGACGCCGTCCGTGCGCGGGCCGATGGCAACAGGGGCGTTGGCGATCCGGCTGCGGTCAATCGTCGTGCGGCGCGACGTGTACGTCGTCGTGGTCTTGCGGCCACTGGAGTTGCGCTTGGTGACCGTGGTCTGTGCTTGGAGCGCCGACGCGCAAAACATCGTGGCAGCAACGGTAACGGCCAGAAGAAGAATTTTCATAGGAGTGAGCGGAGCCGAATTGCAAAGTGATGGAATTTTCGACGAACTGCTACAGAAACTTTCGTGCCGCGGGAATCATCGGGCCGTATGCCGGACGGCGAAAATCCGGCGGCGGTTGCCCGGAGACTTTTCCTGCTTAAGGTAGAACGTCTTCACATGACGGCGACCATCGAACTCCGAGTGCTCAACGCGCTGGGCCTGCACGCCCGGCCTGCATCGGGGTTTGTGCGGTGCGCGCTCAAGTTCAAAGGCACCACGATCACGTTGCGCAAAGGCGACCAGACTTTCGCGGCGACCAGCATCCTCGAAGTGTTGACCGCCGAACTAGACCAGGGCGCGGTTTTCACCGTCGAAGCGGACGGGCCCGACGCCGATACGGCGGTGCAGGAACTGGCTGCCCTGATGATCCGTATCTGCGACGAGGAAGAGGCTGGCAACCATTGACCCCGGGCAGCGCGTCTCCCGAAATGCAGCTTCCGCTCCAAACAGCCGATTATCCCGAACGCGCCCGGCGGGTCATCGCGCTGGAAGCCGACGAACTGCGGCGCCTGCACGACCGGCTCGACGGTCCGGCGTTCATCCGCGCCGTCGAACTGTTGCGCCGCAGTCTGGAAAACCGGGGCAAGATCGTCGTCATCGGCGTCGGCAAGAGCGGGCACATCGGCGAGAAGATCGCTGCGACGCTTACCAGCACGGGGTCGCCCGCCGTGGTGCTGGACAGCCTCAACGCCCTGCACGGCGACCTCGGCGTGGTGGCCGATGGCGACGCCGTGCTCGCCCTGAGCGCCAGCGGCGAGACCGACGAATTGCTCAATCTCCTGCCCGCGCTGCTGCGGTTCGACATCGCGCTCATCGCCCTGACGGGCCGTGCTGACAGCACCCTCGCGTTGAGCAGCCATGCCTGCCTGGATGTCAGTGTGACGCAGGAAGCCTGCCCGCTCAACCTCGCGCCGACCAGTTCCACCACGGTCATGCTCGCGCTCGGTGACGCGCTAGCGATGGTCCTGCTCGAAGCGCGCGGCTTCGACAAAGAGGATTTCGCGCGCTTTCACCCCGGCGGCCAGCTCGGGCGCGCGCTGTTGCTCAAGGTGCGGCAGGTGATGCGTCCACGCGAGGAAATCGCCCTGGTCGCGCCGACCCGCACGATCAGCGACGTGCTCGGAGAGATCGCGCGCCACCGGGCCGGGGCGGCGGTGGTCGTCGATGACGCGGGTCGTCTGGCGGGGATCTTTACCCACGGCGATTTCGCCCGGCACTTTCAACATGATCCGGCGGGCCTGGGCGAGCGTGCCGTGGGCGAGTTCATGACGCGCGCCCCCGTCAGCATCGGGGGCGAACGCTTGGCGGTGGAAATCCTCGCCCTGCTCGAAAACAAGCGCATCGACGATCTGGTCGTGGTCGATGACGACGGCCACCCCATCGGCCTCGTGGACACGCAGGACTTGACGCGGCTGAAATTGTTGTAAGTTCTCCGTCCTCCCTTAGTTTACCGGTTCATCCCTCATTCCAATCTCTTTATGGCAGCAGCAAACGATCTCCGCAAAGGCCAGGCCATCCGTTACAACGGCGAAATCTACGTGGTGCTCGAAGTTACCCACCGCACGCCCGGCAACCTGCGCGCGTTCGTCCAGGCGATCATCCGCTCCATCAAGACGACAAAGACCAGCGACGTGCGCTTTTCCTCCACCGAAAAAGTCGAACTGGTCGAGGTCCACCGGGAAACTCTGGAATATTCCTACAAGGATACCGAGGGCTATCACTTCATTGATCCGACCACGTATGACGATACGATTCTCAGCGACGCCCTCATCGGCAGCGGCAAGGAATACCTGACCGAAAATTTAGCGGTGACGGTGCTCTACGCCGAGGGAAAACCCGTGGAGGTCGAAATGCCCGCGTCGGTGATCCTCAAGGTGGTCCAGTCCGCCGAAGGCGTGCGTGGCGACAGCGCAAACAACGTGCAAAAACCAGCGACCCTCGAAACCGGCAAGATCGTGCAGGTGCCGCTTTTCATCAAGGAAGGCGAAGCGGTGAAAATTTCCACGGCAAACGGCGCGTACATGGGCCGCGCATAAATCGGCGATCCTATTTCCCACGCTCACGGGGCAGACGGCGGCACTTGTTGCGGTCTGCCCGGTTCGTCTTTGGGTGGTGACCAATCCAGTTCCTGAACTGGCTGCGATTCTTTGTTTACATCCCGGCTGTTTGATAGCCGGGCAACACCGCTGAAAAACCGTCATGAAAAACCATCCGACCTCTATCCTCACCCGTTCTGTTTTTGCGTTCAGCCTTGGCTGCACGTTGGCTGTTTTACCGCTCTCGGGCGCTCGCGCCCAGGATGCCGAGAAGCCGACGACTTCGCAAGCCGTCCCGGAGCAGCCGCAAACCGCTGGCACGTCCAGTTCGACCGGCAGCAATTCGACCATGCCGGTAAAAGCGAAAAAGGGCGTCAAGAGCAACCTGACGGCCAAAGACAAACAATTTATGAACAAGGCTGCCGGGGGCAACGCAGCGGAAGTGCAACTCGCTGAACTGGCGCTCAAGAATGCCGAAAGTCAGGCAGTGAAGGATTTCGCCCAGATGATGATCACGGACCACACCCAGGCCAACAAAGACCTGCTGCAACTCGGGAGCGACGAAGGGTTGGCCAACTTCAAGGTCCAAGTAAGCCCGGAGGACAAGGCGACGTTTGGCAGAATGAGCGTGCTGAAGGGCACGACCTTTGACACTGCCTATACCAAACACGCCGTGGTGGACCACACCGATGACGTGAAAGAATACAAGCAAGAGCAAGGCATGACGAAGAACGCGGGCCTGAAGGCCTACGTGGACAAGGTGGAGCCGATCATCGAAGGCCACCTCAAGAACGCCAAGGAACTGGAAGCGACGAAGAGCACCGCCGTCAATTCCTGAGCGGATCTGATCCTGAAAGTTGCTGAAAGTTTTGGCAGCCAGCGTCCCCGGGGCGTTGGCTGCTTTTTTGCTTGCGTATCGGGCCGTAAAACCACCGAATGGCGGCAGCAGAACCGGCGATGACACGAACGCGCTTTGACCTTCAGCAAACGAGGTGATGGGAAGGTCTCGACAATCTTCCCGGCGAGATGGCTATCCGCCGGGCTCGGCCCGCCACGCTTTTAAAACGGCAGGCGCGGATCGCCGATTCACGCGGTCATCTGCCGCCGAGCCGGTCCGTGTTCCTCGAAGCCCTCGCATGGTTCCAACCCGCATCGTCAAGGCTTTCGCGGGAGTCCTGTTGCTGCCGCTGTGCTGGGTGGCGAGCAAAACGTTTTTCGAGGAGTTCCGGGGCGCGGCGGTGGATCATCATTTCTGGTCCACGGACGAGTTTTTCTTCTTCGCTTGGGGAGCGTTGGCGTGGGGGTTCGTGTTCTTCGTGTATCCCCGGCCACTGCTCGTTTACGTCTTCGGACACGAGTTGACGCACGCGCTCTGGGTCTGGCTGCAAGGGGGGCGGGTGAGCGAGTTCAAGGTGGGCCGCGAGGGTGGGTACATCATCGCCGACCGGCGTGATTTCGTGGTGTCGCTCGCCCCGTATTTTTTCCCGATCTACAGCATCGCCGTGATCGCCCTGTACGCCGGGATCAGTTGGTATTACCCGGACGCGTGGCTTTACCGCTGCTGGCTCTTCGCGGCCATCGGATTCACTTGGGGTTTCCACATTTCGTTTACCTTGTGGATGATCCCCAAGCGGCAGACCGACCTGCTGCTCCACGGGACGTTCTTTTCACTCGTGGTCATCTACCTGGCTAACCTGGCCGTGTTGACGGGCCTGCTGGTCGTGGCCTGCCGACAGGTGCATTGGGCGAAATTGGAGCAGCACTTTATCCACAACGCGATTGCCTGGTGCCGATGGGTGTGCGACGAAACGGGCTGGGAACCGCCCCGGCTCTGGTGAGCGAGCGGCAACCGGACGCGGACCCGAAACGTTAAATAAAACGTGAAGTGTTTCCTCGAATGGCGTCGGCTCGCCTTGGCGGCATTGACTTTGATACTAACGGGTTGCGGTAGCAGTTTACCGCCCATCCCGCCGGGTGCGGTATCATCCACGAATGCCTCGCCGGATGGCCGCGCGCTTTTGAACGCCTGCCTCGCGGCGCATGGCGGGGTGGCCGCTTACGCCCGACTGCACGACGTAAACATTAGGTTCGATAGCCATTGGGCTGCCGTCGGTCCCAAATTGCAGCCGAAACTCTCCGACACCGGCTACCGCGAGGGCAGCGAAGAACGTTACCTGTCGGCTCCGAAGGGCTGGATCGTCGGGCAAGACCACCAGGGACCCAAAGGGCACAAACATGTCCTGCGCACGCCGCCGGACCAGATCGTCGTCAACTACAACGACGACCCGAATCCCAATGCCGACCCGGAGGTGAACGCGGCGGCAGCCTTGGTTACCGACGCTTACTCGATGTTCCTTTTCGGACCCGAATTCATCCGGCGGCGCGGAGCGGTCCTGCAACGGCTCGACATGACCGGCAAAGTGGACGGGCACGCGTGCGACGAACTGCTCGCCGTGCTGCGCCCGGGGTTCGGCCCGGCGGACGAAGATCGCGTGATTCTGTTCATTGACCGGCAAACGCATCTACTTTCCCGCGTCCAGTTTACGCTGAATGCGCTGGAATCCACCAGGGGCGCGGAAGTGCAGGTGGACCTCTCCGGGCACCAGGCCTTGGCGGGCGTGAAATTTCCCACGCAATTTTACGAGCACATCGACCGCCCGGTGAATCTCGATGCCCACCGCTGGCAACTGCTCGGCTTCGACGTGAACCGTGGTTACGGCGTCTACGACCTGAAACAGCAAATGATCCGTCCGGCTCAGGGGGCTGATCGTCTCCCGGCGGGCCGGTTCGG
>CAXSED010000038.1:0-33712 GCA_964236475.1 uncultured Chthoniobacterales bacterium | reverse complement strand
ATCGGCGCGGGCGGCACCGCCGTCTACGTCGCGGCGGATAAAGTCTATCCCTTGCGCATGGACCTCGCGGCCAAGGGGCTGCCCGGCGGAGACGGCATCGGCTACGAGATTTTCGACAAGAGCAACTTCGGCGTCAGCGATTTCGTGCAGCACACGAATTACCTGCGCGCCATCCAGGGCGAGCTATCGCGCACCATCGGTCAGCTCAATGGCATCCGGGCGGCGCGGGTCATGGTGGTGATGCCCGAGAATAAACTGCTGCTCGGCGACAGCAAGACGCGGCCCACGGCATCGGTGTTCGTGGATGCCGGCGCCACCGGGTTGTCGACGGAGTCAGTGAATTCCATCCGGTTCCTGGTGGCGAATTCGGTGGAGGGGATGCGGGTCGATGACGTGGCGGTCGTGGACAGCATGGGCAACGTGCTCAGCGAAAAATTGCGGGACGGCGACAGCGCGCTCGGCTCGGCAACCGGCCAGATGCGGCTGCGCAAAAATTTGGAGGATTATTTCTCCACGAAGGTCGAGACGATGCTGGCGAGGGTTGTCGGTCCAGGCAACGCGGTGGTGCGCGTTTCGGCGGATGTCAGCACGGATTCGAGCACGACGACGCAAGAGAAATATGACCCGGACGGCCAAGTGGTCAAAAACCAGACGACGACCGAAGAGAGCAATCTCGGCAGCGAGGGAAAACCCGCCGGGAATGCCACCGGCGTGACGAGCAACACGCCGACGAAATCGGCGGCTGCGGACAGTGGCAACGACGCCAACGGCGTCAAGAAAACCGAGGAAACCCGCAAAAGTACCACGCAGACCTACGAGGTCAGCCGGGCGACGACCAACACGACGAAAAACCCCGGCGACATCCGCCGGTTGACCGCCGCCGTGTTCGTAGCGCTGCGCATGACCGGCACCGGCGACGCCGCCAAGCCGGAACCCCGCTCGCCCGAAGAGCTGAAATCGCTGCGTACCATGGTCGCCAATGCGCTCGGCATCACCGCCGCGCAACAGGGAGTGGCGGGCCAGGACCCGGCAGTCTCCGTGCAGGAAATCGCGTTCCAAGCGGTACCGATTGAAAAGATGTCGCCTGCCATGGGTAGCAACTTGGTGGATTCGGTCAAGCCCTGGGTCACGCCCGCGCTCGCCGTGTTGATTTTGTTGTTCTTCCTGCGTCAGCTCAAGAGCACGCCCGCCGACCCGATGCCGCTGGAACTGCTCGACCCGGGGAGCGCCAGCGCCATCGACAACGCCAAGCCCGCCAAAATGCTGCGCGACCGTCGGTCGGTTTCGCCTGAAATGCTCAATGACATGATCCGCCAGAAACCGGAAAACGTCAGCGCCAGCCTGCGCGAGTGGATGACCGAAAAACCCTGATCTGAGTCATGCCAACCGTCGATTATTACAAGCTCAACCGCGTGCAGAAAACGGCGGTGTTTCTGATCGTCATCGGTCAGGAGGCCGCCGCGAACCTCGTGCGGACCTTCACCGACGCCGAACTAGAAACGGTGTGCCGCGAGATGGCGAAGCTACCTGTCATCAGCGACGAGATCAGCCAGGCCGCGCTGGAAGAATTTTCGGTGGTGGTCGATGTCGGCTACGGCTGCGCGCTCGGCGGCACTTCCTACGTGCGCGGCACGCTGGAACTCGCGCGCGGCGAGCACCGGGCGGCTTACTTGCTGGAGCGAGTCGCCCCGGCGGCGGGAGGGGACGGGGGAGGCCCCTCGTTGCCGCAATTCGAGGGCATGGACACGCGTCAGGTGTTCAGCTTGCTCAAGGGCGAGCAGCCGCAAACGGTCGCGTTTTTGCTCTCGCAACTCAACTTCTCCAAGGCGGGCGAAATCCTGCGGATGCTCGACGCCGAGCAGCGCGCCGAAGTGCTCGAACGCCTGGGCGAAATGGAGTCCACCTCACCGGAGGTTGTCCGCCGCATCGCCCAGCAGTTCAACAAGCGCGCCACCCCGGCGGAAAAGCCGGACGCCCCGGTCGTCGCGCACCATAGCGGCGGCGCGCCGTTCGTCGCCAGCTTGCTCAAGACGCTCGATAAGGAAACGAGCCGCAGCCTGCTCACCATTTTGCAGGATCGCAACGCCACCCTGAGCGAGACCATCCGCAAGAAATTGTTCGGGTTCGATGACATGGCCGCGCTGACCGCCGCCGACATCCAGCGTATTTTGCGCGAGGTCGAGTCGGCGGACCTGGCGATGGCGTTGAAAGGTCCGCGCGGCGAGACCATGCTCAAGAAGGTGGCTGCGTCCATGTCCAAACGTGCCGCCGAAGGTTTGCAGGAAGAGATCCAGATGATGCCCCCCGTGCGTCCGAAGGACCAGGAGGCGGCGCAGGACAAAATTTTAGCGGTGGTGCGCCGCTTGGAAGAACAGGGAGAAATCACGCTCGATCAGGGAGACCTTGCTAATGCCGCTTGAAGCCATCCGGTTTGAGCGACCACTGCGCGACGTTGGGCTCGTGACTGCCAAGACGGCGGAAGAAGAGGCGGCGCAAGTCCACGCGGCGATGCTGGAACATCGCGCCGCCGAACTCACGGCTGCCCGGGATGCAGGTTATCGCCAGGGACGCGCCGAGGCCGACGCCTCGTTCACCGAGCAACTCATGACACAGCGGCAGGAGGTGCTCGGGTTGGCGGAAGGTGTGCTGCGAAAACTCTCGGACCAACACGCGGCCCTGGCTGCACAGGCGCGGGGGTATGTGCCGGGACTGGTCATGAACATCGTGCGCCGGGTCCTTGCCGGATGCGAATCTAACTCCGCGCAGATTCAAAATATTATCGAGCAAGCATTGGTCGAAACACCACACAGTGGGGAGCAACCCATGGAAGTATTTCTGTGTCCGTCCGATCTCGTGCTGCTGGAAGCCATGGACGGCGCGGCCTTGCGGGAAAAACATCCGCGCGTTGTTCTGCGTGCCGACGCCACGTTGGCGCCAACCGATTGCTTGGTGCGGGGGAATTTTGGCCTGATCGACGCCCGCATGGAAACCAAGCTCAAGGGAGTTGAACAACTACTTGCGGCCCATTGAACGTCCAATCTCGACAAATTCCGGACGTGCTCGCCGATGGCTACTTTATTAAACTGCTGGTGTTTCCGTTACTGGCGGTGCTGTTCTGGTTGGTCTTGTTCACTCTGTCAATTTCCGGGGTAATCGGTGTGGTGTTAAGTCTCACGACGGCACGACGTTCTTGGGTTACAGTTCTTTGCGGCCTAGCATCCTTGTTGGCCTCGTTTCTTCTTTACATCTTTATTCCCGTCACCAATCCCGCTGATTGGCCTTGGCTGTTGCCAATAGAGTGCAATCTCCTGTTTGGAGTTAGTTGCCTTGCTCGATTTTGCTTCGCGATGCGCCGCGCCGACACGTTACCCAAAACTTACACTTTCGTCGAATATACTCATTTGGGTCGCTAAACACAGCGCGATGTCTTCACAACTCTCGCGCCTCACCCCGCCCGGCCCGCCAGACTCGCGACCATCGTCAGCAATTCCACCGGCTCGACCGGCTTGGTGACGTGCATCTGGAAACCCGCCATCACCGCCTTCATGCGGTCTTCCGAACGCGCATAGGCCGTCAGCGCGACCGCCGGGATCGACCCGCCACTTTCCGCCGTCAACGCGCGCACCTGCCGGATCAAAGCATAACCGTCCTCCTCCGGCATCCCGATGTCGCTGACGAGCACGTCGAACCGTTCCTTCCGAATGCTGGCGAGCGCTTCCGCCACGGAGCCGTTCGTAATGACGGTGGCACCGCGTTCTTCCAAGAGCCGCCGTACCAGCGCGCGGGCGTCCGCCTCGTCGTCCACGACCAGCACGCGGACATCGGCCAAGTTGAGGTCGCGCTCCAGCGTGGGCGCGACTAGAGCACCCCCGCTCGGGTGACGCCGTCCTTCGATTTCCAGCGCGGTTTCGGGATGCAACACGGTGAGCGGCAACGCCACCACGAAGGTCGTACCCAGATCCTTGCCGCCGCTTTTTACCCGCACCGTGCCCCCGTGGAGTTCAACCAGTTGCTTGGCGATGGCCAGCCCGAGACCCAGCCCGCCGTATTGGCGCGTCGTGGAAGAATCCGCCTGCCGGAAACGGTCGAAAACGTGCGGCAGAAAA
The DNA here is from genome assembly GCA_964236475.1 of uncultured Chthoniobacterales bacterium. Classification (GTDB taxonomy): domain Bacteria; phylum Verrucomicrobiota; class Verrucomicrobiia; order Chthoniobacterales; family SZAS-18; genus CAHJWO01. The sequence goes on along the minus strand of CAXSED010000038.1, from coordinate 29,606 downwards.
TCGGCTTCGATCCCTTTGCCCGTGTCGATGATGCTCACCTCCAGGTGGGAATGGACCCGCTCCAAGAGCACTTGGACCCGTCCGCCCCGGGGAGTGAATTTAATGGCGTTGCTCAGCAGGTTCCAGAATACCTGTTGCAGCCGGTTCGGGTCGCCGGAAACGGGCCGCGCCGTCGGGTCCAGCACGGTTTGCACGCGGATGCCCTTGGCGGTCGCCGCCGGGCGCACGGTTTCGATGGCGGCCTCCACGATAGGCGCGAGGTCCATGCGATGCACGTCGAGCCGCACCTTGCCGGAAATGATCCGGCTCATGTCGAGAAGGTCTTCGATGATCTGGTTCTGCGCCCGGGCGTTGCGTTCGATGATCGTCAAGCCTTCCGCCACGCCCTCCACGTCCGCCGGATCGCCCCGCAGGACGTTTGCCCAACCCAAAATGGCATTGAGCGGCGTGCGCAGTTCGTGCGAGAGCGTGGCCAGGAACTCGTCCTTGATCTGGCTGGCGCGTTCGGCTTCGGCGCGAGCAGAGCGCTCGGAGTCGAGGAGCAGCGCGTTTTGCTCGTGCAGGGCGCGTTGTTCGTGGATGTCCGTGCAGGTGCCGTACCATTGGGTAATCGTCCCATCGGCGTCACGAATCGGGAGGGCGCGCACGAGAAACCAGCGGTACACAGCGTCTGCCCGACGCACGCGAAACTCTGTCGCGTACGGCTCACCCGTACTGACCGATGCGCCCCACATCTGGGCGGCACCGCCGATGTCTTCTGGATGAACATGCAAATGCCAGTCCGCCGGCGAGGCGTCCACCTCCGATTGGCCAATGAACTCGTGCCAACGGCGGTTTACATAATCGAGCACGCCATCGGGCCGAGCCGTCCAGACAATTTGTGGCATCGCGTCAGCCAAGCGGCGGAAGTTTGCCTCGCTGTGGCGTAACGCCTCTTCGGCCAATTTTTGTTCGGTGATATCCTGCGTCGTGCCGTCAAACCGCAAGGGGTGTCCCTGGCCGTCGTGGTAGGCGCGACCGGTCGCCTGAACATAACGGATTTCTCCCTTCGGCGATACCGTCCGGTAGACCGCACGGTAAGGCTCACCGCCGCGGAGACAGGCGTCCATCGCTTGCCGGACGTGCTCGCGATCCTCCGGGTGCAATTTTGAGAAAAGCAGCTCCAGGGTGATCTCGGCATTCGGCGGCAGCCAGAAAAGCTCTTTGTTCCGCGCATCCCAACGCAGCTTGCCCGCGATGAGATCCCAATGAAATGTCCCCAGATCCGAGCCTCCCACGGCTAAGGCGAGTTCTTCCTGAAGCTGCTCGCTGCGTGCTTGCTCTTGACGTAGCGCAACGAGTTGGTCGCGGATCTGGTACTGCCTCACACGTCCCCGGACCGCCGCCTCCACCGCGCTGATCACCGAGCGCGTCGGCGCGGGCCGCTCCAGCAAGGTCACGTTGCGTAACTGTGGGATGACCCGGTTCGCCACCTCCGATTGGTCACCCCCTTTGACGAGGAGAATCACCGGCAGGTCGGACCATGAGGGCTGCTCCGCCAGCGCCGCCAGCAGTTCCGCCGCGCCGCCGTCGGCCAGAGTTTCCGCCGTGGCCAGGATCGCGCCCGCTCCCGCCGCCAGTTCTTGGCGCACGGCGCGGAAGTCCGGGCAAGCGACGCACGTCAGCCCCGCTCTGGCCAACAGCGACGCCGTGATCTCCGCATCCCGCCGCGTGGGCGCGACGAGCAGCACGCGGCGTTCGGCTTCGCTGGATAGATTCTCGGCCATGCAGTTTCTAGACGGAACTTGCGGGTTGGCCGGTGACTTTTTCCAGTTCCTGCGGCACGCCGGTCAGGATGCCCCGGAACTGTGTGAGCGGCTCGCTCAAATGAATCCCTTCTTGGTCGAACCGCAGTTCCCGGATGCTTTCCTCGTGCGCGCCGCTGCGTTTTTTCATCACGCTGATCGCCTTCTTGACTTTGCCCGCGTACTCGAAATAGCGGAACAGAATCACCGAATCCGCGAGGTAGCTGGTGTCCACCGGTGAGGTCATGTTCATGCCAACGACCCCGTGCTGGGCGACCACCATCAGTGTAGTGACGCCTTGTCGAGCCAGATAGGTCAACAGTTCATGAAGTTGGGCGGTGAGAAAGTGCTCGTCCGGCATCGCGTGGAGATACCCGTTGAGGCTGTCGATGACGACGACGCGCGCGCGGTCGCGTTCGACGGACTGGCGCACCATGTGAGCAAACTCTCCCGGTGAAAGCTCTGCCGGGTCCACCTGTTGCACCCGGACCTGTCCGCCCTGCAAGCCCTCGTTCAACTGGATGCCCAGCGCCGCCGTGCGTGCTTCAAGGGTGGCGACGCTTTCGTCGAACGCAAAGATCGCCGCGTGGTCGCCGCGTTGGGCCGCCGCCACCGCGTACTGCACGGCAATCGTGGACTTGCCCGTGCCTGCCGGCCCCATCAGCAAAGTGCTCGTGCCACGATCCGGTCCGCCGCCGAGCAGGGCGTCGAGCGCGGTAACACCGCTCTCGATCCGTTCGCGTGGGAATGGCACGCCGTGTTCCGCCGCGACCAGACGCGGGAAAATGATGACGCCATCCGACTCGATGGAAAAATCATGGAAACCACCCCGGTAATTCGTGCCCCGGAATTTGACCACGCGCAGCCGCCGCCGCGCCGCGCCGTACACCGGCGCGAGCTGTTCGAGCGTGATCACCCCGTGGGCGATGCTCTGGAGCTGGAGATCGGTAGTTTCTGAGGTCAGGTCATCGAGCAGCAGGACGGTGGTTTTCCGCCCGGTGAAAAATTGCTTCAGTGCGAGGATCTGCCGGCGGTAACGCAGGGAGCTTTGAGCCAGGAGCCGGAGTTCCGACAGGGAGTCGAAAACGACGCGCGCGGGAGCGACCCTTGCCACCGCGTCCAGCACCTTGCGCATGGTTTCCGTCAGTTCCACCTCGGCGGGGTGATACATCGTCACTTCCGACTCGCCATCGAGTTCCTGTTCGTCGGCGATGAGTTCGAGGATCTCAATCCCATCCATGTCCCAGCCATGCGAGGCTGCCCCGGCGAGGAGTTCTTCCCTGCTCTCGGAAAGCGTGATGTAGAGACATTTTTCCCCCTGGAGCACGCCTTCCTTGAGGTATTTGATGGAGATGGTTGTCTTGCCGGAGCCGGGGGTCCCTTCAAGCAGGTAGAGACGGTTGGGAATCAACCCACCGTTGAGGATGTCGTCCAGGCCGGGAACGCCGGTCTGGCAGCGCGGACTTTTGGAGTCGCTCATGTGCGGGAGACTAGGGGAATGTTTCAGGGATGCGTCCGCCGGGAGGCTTACCGCAGCCGCGCCGGGCCGGTCGTGTCGGAACCTAACCGATTAGGCGGCAAGCGCGACCCATTTCTCACGGTGGCCGGACTTCACAAACCGGCAACCTGCCGGTGACGGAAACAATTTTTCTCGTGGTCGTTCACCATCCCTACTGCCTGCATGTACGCATAACAAATCGTGGTCCCGACGAATTTGAAACCCCGCCGCAGTAAATCCTTGCTCAGCGCGTCCGACTGCGCGGTGCGGGTCAGCCGCTCGGTGGTGTGCCAGGGGTTTGTCATCGGCTTGCCGCCGACAAAGCTCCACAGATATTTGTCGAAGCTGCCGAACTCTGCCTGCACCTGTAGAAACGCTTGGGCGTTGCTGACCGCCGAAGCGATTTTCAGCCGGTTGCGGATGATCCCGGCGTCCTGCATCAACCCGGCCACTTTGGTTGCGTCGTAATTTGCCACCACCGCCGGATCGAACCGGTCGAATACCCGGCGGTAACGGTCGCGTTTTTTGAGGATCGTGTCCCAGCTCAGCCCGGCTTGCGCCCCTTCCAGAATCAGGAACTCGAACAGCCTGCGGTCGTCGTGCTGGGGAACGCCCCACTCCTCGTCGTGGTACGGAATGTTGAGCGGACTGTTCGCCCACGCGCAACGCCGGATTTTACCGGTGCTCAAGCCGTGCCTCCACGTGGATCGGGTCGCCCTCCGCGCTCACGGTCTGGTTCTCACCGACGCGGGTCGGTACCAACGCTCCGATAAAGCGGTTGTTCACCTTGAGCTTGCCTTTCTTGTTGCGGATCGCCTCGCGCACGCCAACCCGGGTGACCAGTTCATAAACTCCCGGTTGCCGCGTCCGGTTCAGCCGCGCGAGGAACTCTGACGCCACGGGCTGATTTTCTCCCGGCGCGTTCCCATGGATTCTCACCTTTCCCTCGCTCCTCGGACCGATTGGCAGGGACACCGCCGCAATCGCCGCGTGATCGGTGGACCGCGTCACCGCAAAAACGACGGTATACCCGTTCGGACCGGGCGTTTGCGCGGCGCAACCCGTCAGAAGCAGCGCGGCCAGGACCAAACAACGGCGGAGAGTCGGCACGAACATCATGGTTTTGCCTCATGTTGAGCCATGCGGCATCGGGTTTCAACCCTGGCGGTTTATCAGGAGAAAAATCGCCCGCCGGCCACCCGTTCCCGCCTCTCAAAGATCCTGCCCGTAAGCCAGAAACTGTCGATATTCCCGTAGGATGGCTTCCAGTGCCGCCATGGCACCGGCAGTCTGTGCCGCTACCGGGGCACCCTGCGGTGTCTCGAAGATAATCTCGAACGGCAGCGGGTGCAGTTCGGCGGGGTTGCTCAGGACGCCCTCGTAGCATTCCGAGATCAAGCCGTCGCGCGCCGGAAAACCGTCGATCACCGTGCTGGTTGCCAGCGGTAGAAAGGCCGCCGCCGCCGCCAGCGCGGGCTTGGCCAGTGCCTCGGTGAGCGTCGCCCCTCGCACGTAGGCGTAGGCCCCGTCGCAGGTGTCGTCACTGTGTAGCGCCACCAGGCCCGCGAATCGTTGCACCCCGAGTTCACGCTCCAACAGGTAAACCTCGGGTTGTTTGCTGCCGCGCCAGAACTCCCGGTTCAAGTCGAGCTTGGCGCGCGAGTGCCGCGTGCGATCCTCGAACCCACTCGGATTGCAAACCGGATACGCAAACAATTCGTAGCCCTGCGCCAGCGCCGGATCATCATCGAGCGTCAACAAGAAATCACGGAGGGCGAACGTGCCTTCCGGCTCGTCACCATGAATGGCCGCGAACAACCCTAGCCGGATCGGGTCATGGCCACCCGGCGGTCCCTGAAACACAAACCGGGGTAAACCGTATCGGCAGGTTCCGTGGTGGAAGTTACCCACGGGCGAAGACCGCAGACAGGTTCCACCGCGCTGCGTCCGCTCGACCAGGGGAGCGAGGGCGCGGGTGATGGAATTTTCCAGTTCAGGGGTGGACATGAGCCATCGGGTAACCAACCTCCCAGGGGCAATTTGTAGAGTCGTCTTTGACAAAGTCAACCGGCGCAACGAGCGATACCAACGCTTATGAAATTCCTTCTCGCCCGGCTCACCGCGTTCGCCGTTCCCTTTCTGCTGGCTGCCGGACTGGCGAAAGCCGACGAAGGTATGTGGCTTTTCAACGCGCCGCCCACCGCGCAGTTGAAAGAGAAATACGGCTTCGAGCCGACCGCGCCTTGGCTGGATCACCTGCAAAAAGCCAGCGTGCGCTTCAACAGCGGCGGCAGCGGGTCGTTCGTGTCAGCGGACGGTCTGGTCATCACCAATCACCACGTTGGGGCGGACGCACTCCAGAAATTCGGCGACGAACAGCACAACTACCTGCGCGACGGTTTCTACGCCGCGACCCGGGCGGATGAGAAACCCTGCCTCGACCTCGAACTCAACGTGCTCATCAGCATCGAGGATGTCACCGAACGCGTCAAAGCGGCGGTCAAGCCCGAGATGAGTGCCACGGCCGCGCTCGCCGCCCGCCGTGCGGTCAGTGCCGCCATCGAGAAAGAATCGCAGGAAAAAACCGGGCTGCGCTCCGATGTGATCCCGCTCTACCAGGGTGGCGAGTATCATCTTTATCGTTTCAAGCGTTACACCGACGTGCGGCTGGTGTTTGCGCCCGAGCAGGGCATCGCCTTTTACGGCGGCGACCCGGATAACTTCGAATACCCGCGTTTCGACCTTGATATCTGTATCTTCCGCGCCTACGAAAACGGCCAGCCCGCGCACCCCGAGCAACATCTCCAGTGGAGCGCGAACGGCGCGGCCGAGCACGAGTTGATCTTCGTCAGTGGACACCCCGGCTCGACCAGTCGGCAATTGACCCTCGACGCGCTCAAAACCGTGCGCGACACCCTCGTACCCCGCAATCTCCGGGTGCTTTACCGACTCGAAACGCTGCTGACCAACTACAGCGCCCGCAGCGCCGAGAACGCCCGCCGTGCGAGGGAATATCTCTTTGGCGTCCAAAACAGTCGCAAGGCCAACGATGGCCGCCTCGGTGGGCTGCTCGACCCGGATTTGATCGCCAAATATGCCGCCGGGGAAGCCGCGCTCCGCAGCCGGATCGGGACGGCCTTCATGCCCGAGGCCGAGGGGGCTTACACGACGGTTGCCAACGCGCAGAAGAAATTGGTCGATCTGGTGCCGCTCTACGGTCTGCTGGAAGGCGGCCGCACGCCGGTCGCTTTCCGCAGCCAACTCTTCACCTACGCCCGCACGATCCTGCGCGCCAACGACGAGCGCGCCAAACCCAACGGGGAGCGTCTGCCTGCCTACCGGGATTCCAGCCTGCCCTCGCTCGAACTCGCCCTATTTTCCGAGGAACCGATCTACGACGACTTCGAAGAGCTCCTGTTAACGGATTCCCTGACCGCCTTCGCCGGTGAAGCGGGGATGGATAACCAATTCGTCCGGGTGGCGCTCGCCGGGAAAAGCCCCCGCGAGCGTGCGCACGAACTCATCTCGGGCACCAAGCTCAAGGACCCGGCTCTGCGCAAGAAACTCTACGCGGGCGGCGCGGCGGCCTTGAGCGAATTTTCTGATCCGATGCTCGACCTGGCCCGGGCCATGGATCCCGTGGCACGTTCGTTGCGCAAGCAATACGACGAGTTGGACGAAACCCAGAAGCAGGCCTATGCCCAGATCGCCAAGGCGCGTTTCGCGTTGGAAGGCGCGAGCAGTTATCCTGACGCGACGTTCACCCTGCGCCTGTCCTACGGCACGATTGAACCTTATCAGGAAGCAGGAAAAACGATCCCGGCTTTCACGGATTTTGCCGGTTTGTACCGCCGTTCCGCCGAGCACGACAACCAGCCGCCGTTCGATCTGCCCAAGCGGTGGATCGAGCGCAAGGACCGCCTGAAAATGGACACCCCGTTTAACTTCGTATCCACCGCCGACATCATCGGCGGCAATTCTGGCAGCCCGGTGGTGAATCGGGCGGGGGAGTTCGTCGGCATCATCTTCGACGGCAACCTCCAGTCATTGCCGCTGGATTACGCTTACACCGAAAAGGAAGCCCGGGCGGTCTCGGTGGATTCGCGGGCGATTGTGCAAGCTCTGCAACAGGTTTACCAGACCGACGCGCTGGTGAAGGAACTCACCAGCCACTGAAACTGGTCGGGGTGTGGATGGCGCGCACGAGAGCCGCCATCCATCGTCTGCTACCCGATCCGGTACACGATCCGCGCCTTGCCGGTATCGTAGGGAGACATCTGCATCTTGACCCGGTCACCGGCGGTCAGACGGATGAAACGCTTGCGCATTTTGCCCGAGATGTGTGCCAGCACCAACTGGGTGTTCGGCAATTCGACCCGGAACATGGTGCCGGGGAGCACATCGGTGATGCGCCCTTCAATTTCGATGTTTTTTTCTGAAGTTCTGTTCTGGATGGCCATAGCGACTGGAAGAGACAAAAACACCCCGCTACTTGGGAAAGCAGCAGGGCGCTGGTAGGTTAAGATGGAGTAAAGGAGCTTATAAGCAAGCTTTAACGGCGCGAGTACCCGCCACCACCACCGCCACGGTTGCGGTCACCGCCGCCGGAGCCGCCGCCGTAGGAACGGTCGCCGCCACCGCCACCCGAGCGTTCTTCACGGGGACGCGCTTCGTTGACCGTCAACGCGCGGCCTTCGATTTGCTTGCCGTTGAATTGCTCGATGGCCTTCTGGGCATCGGCGTTTTCGGTCATGGTCACGAAGCCGAAGCCGCGTGATTTCATGGTCATGCGGTCCTGCATGATGAGGGCTTCTTGGACGGGGCCAACGGTAGCGAAAAGGTCTTGCAGATCGTTTTCGGTGGTGTTGAAGGACAGGTTGCCGACGTAGAGTTTGGCTGACATGTGGGTTATTCTTTCTTGACTGACAGAAACAAGAGGGCGCTCAAAGACTGCGTTTCCGAAGGGTTCGGATTTCGAATGTGTCCTTTGAGGCGCTAACCCACTGAACAGACTCACCATCAACTTACTTGCTTATTTCTCTTTTGGTTCTGCGAGCGACATCATCGCCCATCCGGGCCGGAACGCAAACGCGATCTTTCGGCGGCATGGGAATCCCCGTGCCGATTGTCAGGGATTTGCCGACCTCATTCGCTATTATCCCCGGATGATGAGATGGTGAGGTATGGCAAAAAAGTACGGCGGCACGTTTTCACGACAGGGTCCCGACATTTTGACCGAGGAATTGGCTATGATCCTTTCCGGGAAAGTTTCCTACGAATTCAAGCCGCTCTTTGCCCTCGTTTACGCTAATTTGCGCGCCAGGAAGCTTGCCAACGGCGGCGAGGATATGCTGCGGCTGCGGGTGTACGAGAAACTCCAGAGCCTAGTGCAAAAGGGCATGGTCGAGCGAGTCTCCAACAAAGGCGTCAAGGAATATGTCGGCCTGGTTTCCTTGGCTTCCGCCATGCCGGTGGCCCCCGGGACGGAGGTAGCGAGCCTGTGAGGACGGAAATTTTTGTGTGTGATCGCTGTGGGCAGCGAAAGCGGCTCGACAGAACGAAGCAACACTGGTGCGATGTGTGCGCCAGCAAACAGGAAACGGAAATGCGACCTGTGGGTAGCAAACCGGTGTTTATCTACCCGGTGCAGGATATCCGTAAATAAGATTGGAGAAACCACAAGATGCCAAAGAACAATTTTTCGTTCGAGAAACGCCGCAAGGAACTGGAGAAGAAGGCCAAGAAAGAGGAGAAGAAGCAGCGGAAGCTGGAAAATGCCTCCGAGCCTGCCGCCGATGGCACTGATCCCGATGAAGCGGCCAAGGAAGACGAGTCTTCCACGCCAGCGGCGGAAATCTAGCCCGGAAGGTTGGCGGACAGCAGTCGATGATCCCAGGTGAGGGCCCGAGCTAGCATCGCCGAGCAACCACGGCGTAAAGCGGGTTCCCGCCGCGGACTGGCGAACGGTCTAGGATGTCGGCAGCCATCCATAATTCTGCGCCTGCCGCGTCAAAGAGTTTGGCCACCAGTTCGCACCGGCCAGCGTCGTCCAAGGCGTGCCAGACAGCTACAGCCTTGGTGGGAAAACAACGGTTGGAGAAAGTCACCACCAGCGGTGCGCCGGTCCGCAACACCCGCGCCGTCTCGCGCAGCACGGCTAAGGGATCGGTCAGATAGTCAATCGACACGCACAACGCTGCCCCGTCGAATTCCACATCGGCGAAAGGTAGCTGGGGTTGCTCGTTAAGATTCTGGACAACAAAGTTCGACAAGCGCGTATTGGCAGCGAGTTCCGCGCGGTTCATGCCAAGACCGGTGACCCGGCGGTACGGCACCTCCGGCGGCAGGTGGCTGATCCAACTGCTCATCAAATCGAGAACCGCCCCACCGGCGGGCAGAAACTCGCGGTAAAGCTGGGTGACGGCAGCAATGGCGGCCTCGTCGATGTGGGCCACGAAACGCGGTTGGGTGTAGAACGCCTCATCGGCGTTTTCGTCGGCGCGGCGAAACCAGTCAGGTGGCAGCTTCACGCAAAACAGGTTTCGCTTGCCGCAACGCAATGGTTACATTCGTCGCCAGTAGAGGAAACACTCTCAGCGTTTGAAGGTGGTTGCGGGGGTAGGATTTGAACCTACGACCTTCAGGTTATGAGCCTGACGAGCTACCAGGCTGCTCCACCCCGCGATTTGGATACGGGAAGTGTGCACCACTCCGCACATGCACGCAACAACTTTTTCGGATTTTTCCTTTTGCGTGGCGGGTGTCGCTCTTAGGATCAACCCTCTATGAAAATCGTCGTCGCATACTCGGGCGGACTCGACACCTCCGTCCTGCTCACCTGGCTCAAGGAAACCTACGGGGCCGAGATCGTCGCCTTCTGTGCGGACATCGGCCAACAGGAGGAACTCGACGGCCTCGAAGCCAAGGCTCTCGCCACCGGCGCGAACGTCTGCCACATCGACGACCTGCGTGAAGAGTTCGCCCGCGATTTCATTTTTCCGATGATCCAGGGCGGGGCGATCTACGAGGGTCAATATTACCTGGGCACCAGTATTGCCCGCCCGCTGATCGCCAAACGCATGGTCGAGATCGCCCGGGCCGAGGGAGCGAACGCCGTGGCCCACGGCGCCACCGGCAAAGGGAACGATCAGGTCCGTTTCGAGTTGACCGCCGCCGCGCTCGCCCCGGAAATCGAAGTGATCGCTCCCTGGCGGCAGGAGCGTTTCCGGCAGCAATTCCCGGGGCGGGCGGAGATGATCACCTTCGCCGAGAAACACCAGATTCCCGTCGCCGCCAGCGCGAAAAAACCGTACTCGATGGACCGCAACCTCCTGCACATCTCCTTCGAAAGCGGCATTCTCGAAGACCCGTGGTTCGACGCCAGTGCGCCGGAATCACGCGACATGTATAAGCTGAGCGTCTCGCCCGAAGACGCCCCCGACCGATCGGAATACGTCACGCTCCGCTTCGAGGCGGGCAACTGCGTTGGCCTCGACGGCGGCGCGGCGATGACCCCGCTTCAGATCATGGAAACGCTCAATCAGCTCGGCGGCAAGCACGGTGTCGGGCGCGTGGACATGGTGGAAAACCGTTTCGTCGGGATGAAGAGCCGGGGCGTGTACGAAACGCCCGGCGGCGCGATTTTGCACTTTGCTCACCGGCAGATGGAATCGCTGACGATGGACCGCGAGGTCATGCACCTGCGCGATTCGCTGATCCCGAAGTACAGCACGCTCGTTTACAACGGTTTCTGGTTTGCGCCGGAGCGGGAAGCTATCCAGGCGCTCGTGACCGAGAGCCAGCGCAACGTCACCGGCGAGGTGCGGGTCAAGCTCTACAAGGGGAACGTCATTGCTGCTGGTCGCCGCAGCCCGGTCAGCCTCTACAATCCGCACATTGCCACGATGGAAGCGGACCCGACCCAGGCTTACAACCAGTCGGATGCCACGGGCTTCATCGCTTTGAACGCGTTGCGTTTGAAGGTCGGCGCACGCGTCCACGGCGCGTCTTGAGGCGCATCACAACCGGAACAACAGCCCGCCTCAATAAGTTGGCGTCGTCGGGTCGATCTCGTGCGACCAGCGGTCGATTCCGCCCGCGACGCTCCGGGCGTTTGTGTACCCCAGCTGGCGCAGGTAATCCACCGCCCGCAAAGAGCGCATTCCGTGGTGGCAGTACACCAGGATATGCGCTGCCTTATCCGGCAGCTTCGCCACCGCGTCGTTGGGCAGCGTGGCGAGAGGAATCAACTCGGCGAGAGGGAGTCGGCAGTGGGCATACTCCTCTGGATCGCGCACGTCGATCAGTCGCAACTCCGCTCCTTCCTCCGCGAGCAAACGCTGCGTATCCTGCACGCTGATCTCCAGCGGGGGCAAGTCCGGCATGGCAACCCGTTGCGGTGCGTTTACTGAATGGTTACCGGCGTGCCCATCGGGGCATTATAGAAGAAATTCTCCGCCATGAAGCCGGGCATCCGAATGCACCCGTGGCTGGCCGGCACGCCGGGCAAGTAGCCGGTGTGCAACCCGACACCGTTGGTCACCCGCAGGAAGAAAGGCATCGACGAACCGAGAAACACCGTGCCGGGCGGGCGCGGGTCCTTGCCGTTCTCGACGTTGGCCTGCACCACGGTGGTCGGGTTCTGGGCATCAACATAGTCGCCGTAGAGGCTGGAACGGTGGTCCTTGTCCTTTTGCAACACCTTATAATTGCCAGTCGGCGTGTTGTGGCCTTCCTTGCCCGTGGAAACCTGCGAAACACCCACCAACTGGTCGCCCTTGTAGAAATAGGCGCGTTGTTCGGCAAGTTTTACGTCGATATGCGGGGTGCCGGGCACACCGTCGCCGTCCCAGTACGAGACCGAATCTTCCGCCGACGTGTGCTGGTTGTAATCCTGGGCGACGTGCTCATTCACCGTGCCCGTAATATAGTCCGTGCGATTCTGCGCAAAACGCGGATCGTCATCTCCGCAGGCAGCCGCCGCGTAAGCGATCAACACCAGACCTGCCGCGCGCAAATAATTCTTCAAATTCATAGTGGCTGTGTTATTGCACAAATTTCGTGCTACTAATACAATCCGGTAGGTTTTAGTCAACCTCTCATTCGCCAAAAACGGCCCCCTTTTTCCGCTGCGAGAATGCTCCCCTTTCATGCCGACCTACGATTACTTTTGCACCAAGTGCGAGCAAACCTTCGAGATGGTGCAGTCCATGAAAGATCCGCACCTGGAGATATGCCCGGAGTCCCGGTGCCGGATGGAAACCTGGGGCCAGGGCTGCGTCAAACGCCAGATGGGCACCGGCGCGGGCCTGATCTTTAAAGGCTCGGGTTTCTACATCACCGACTACCGGAGCGAAAACTACAAGGAAGGTGCCAAGAAGGACACCGCCGCGCCGACCGCCTCCGGGGCGGACGCCGCGAAGCCGAAAACCGACACTCCCGCACCCGCCGCCCCGAAATCCGAACCGGCGAAACCCGTCAGCGCCGCGCCGAAAAGCGGCACGGACTAGTTTTTTGATTTTCGCCGGATTGGAACCTGCTACAACGGGTTCCGCCGTCTACAAACGTTCCGTTTTTCTCCGCTATGGCCACGACCGCGCTTGTTTGCAAGCAGTGTAACTTCGAGAACGAACCCGAACGCGTTTACTGTCACAACTGCGGGGCCAAGCTGGACCGTAGCCTCCTGCCGCCGGAAGCGACCAAACGCGAGGACCCGGTGATCGTGCAGGAACGCGTGCGCAAACTCATCCGCCCGCGCGGCGTTTCCGCCTGGCAGCGGGTGAAAAATTTCGTCACCTGCGTGGTCGTCGGCGCGGTGCTGGCGGCAATCATCGTCATCGCCAAACCGCCCGACGGCGCGCCGACGCTGAGTCCAGACGCCGTTATGGAAGCTCCGACGATCACCGACGACATGGAAGCGGCGCAGCAGCAACCTGGCTCGCATGCCCTGAAGTACACCGACGATCAGGTCAACGCCTTCCTGCAATCATCGATCAAAGGCAGGGACAAAGACTCCACCGTGAAATTCGAACGCGCCTACGTGCGTTTCGGTGAGGGCGTCTGCCGGATTACCACCCAGGAGTCGATTTTCGGGCTTTCGCTCTACGCCACGACCGAGCGTAGCGTCAGCATCCAGAATGGCGTTCTTGTCAGCCAGTCCCACGGCGGCAGCTTCGGGCGGCTGTCGATTCCGGGCAAATTGATGTCGGCGATGGAGAGGGCGTTTGCCCCGCTCTGGACAGTGCTCGAACAAGATCGCAAACTCGTCTCGCAGATGCAGTCCATCGCGTTCCACAAGGGTTCGGTCGAGATGGTGACCCGGCCGGTTCCCGTCCGCCGGTAGGCGCGGCGCGCCCCGGGGGAAGTCGCTCATGAGTTTCGCCCCTGTGTATCGAAGGTTGCCGATCAGGGTGGGGGGATGCCTGCTCCTCACACTCTGTCTCCTGAGCGGCCGTGTGCAGGCCGGACAGCCGGTAGACATCATGCCGCGGAGCTTCAGCCGCACGCGGCAATTTGTCGTCTACGCGCGGGACAGCGCGGTGCGCAACGCTGTCGGCACGCTCGGCGACGACGCCAAGAGCGAACTGCTGCGCGCGCTCGGTCTGCCGGACGACTGGAAACTGCCCATCGTGGTGGACCTGCGCCCGCCTGAGCCGGACATGCCCGACGCCCGCGCCCCGTCCCGGCTAACCCTGGCGCAAACCGGCCTGGGTTTGAAGGTCGAGCTGGACCTGCTCCTCGGCGAGGCGGGCCGGGGGACCCGCATCCGCGACGAACTCGTGCGCGCGCTGCTGTTGGAAATGGCGTTCCGCGATCACGGTGAACTGATGGCCGGGGTGCCCTACGCCCTGCCGCCGCCCTGGTTGGTCGAAGGGTTTTCGGCCTACATCGAAAACGTGGAAACCGGGGTTTCGGGCAGCATGTTCGCGGCGTTGCTGCCTGCCAGCCAAACGCTTTCGATTTCGGATTTCCTGGCCCGTGACCCGGCGAAGATGGATTCCACGTCGCACGCCGTTTACCGGGCTTACGCCTTTAATCTGGTCAGCCTGCTCATCAACGAAATGGAAGGCGGACGCGCCGGGATGGTGGCGTTTATCCACGATCTGGCCACCCTGCCCGCCGAGGAAGCCCGCAATGCCGGGGTGCTCAGCCAGCATTTCCCGCAGTTGGCCGGGACGCCCGACAGCCTGGAAAAATGGTGGATGCTCGGGCTGGCGCGGCTGGCGTCGGCCGATCTTTACCAGGCCTATTCGGTGCAGGAGACCGAAGACCACATCGAGCAGTTGCTGACGTTCCCCGGCCCGGCCGACGTGAAAAAGACGGAGGGGAAGATGTACCGCCTGGAGGATTTCGAGAAGTTCACTCCGCTCAAGCAAAACCGGCAAATTCTGGAGGGGACGAAGGCGGGCCTGGTTTTGCTCACCGGGCGCGCCAATCCGCTGAGCCGGCCCATCGTCACGAGCTATCAGGAGGTCGTCGATGCGCTGATGCACAACCGGACCAAGGGCATCGCCGAACGGTTGTCGGAGTTATCCCTGGCGCGCAAAGCGGTGGTCAAACGCCGGGAAGGCATCGCCGATTACCTCAACTGGTACGAGGCGACCCAGATGCCGGACCAGAGCGGCGCGTTCGAGGAATACTTCCGCACGGCCCGCCAGGCGGAACGTCCGTCGGTGGTGCATCGTCCCGATGCGATCTCCGCGTACCTTGACGAGATGGACCTCGAATTCCGCTGATAGTAAGGAGAGCTAACGGGGTTCGGGCAAAGCGCTTTGCCGGTTTCCCTGTTGTAGCAGCTTGGCTTTCAAGCCGTCGAACTGCGGGTCGTGAATCCGTGCGAGAAAACCGGAGGCGGCGTCCGGCCTGCCGAGCCGCAGGCTGATGCGCGCGAGGTGACTGTCCGGGAGGTCGGTCTTTTCACCACTCAAGGCGCGCACGGTTTCCCACGCTGCCAATGCCTGGAGCCAGTCCGGCTTGGCAAAAACGTAGAAAGTTTCGGCGTAGGCCTGGGCGAGCCGCACGTCTTCCGGGGCCAACTCGGCGGCGCGCCGGAAATGGGCGAGCGCCAGCGTGAGCGCGGCCTGCTCGTCCGGCAGGCCCGGGATGGGTGGAAACATCAACTCGTGCCTGAACAGATAGAGAGTGTTGGCGACATCGGAATGATAGGCGGGAACGTCCGGTTGGGCATCGGTCGCTTGCTGGAACCGGGCGTAGGCGTCCCTCGTGCGTCCCAGTTGCAGGTAGGCCCCGCCGAGACGATCTAAGGTGCCTGCATCGCGGGGAGCGAGCTGCGACGCTTTCTCCCAGAAAGGGATCGCGGCGGCGGGCTGGCCGTCCCGCACAAGGTAGTCGCCGGTCGTTCTCTGCACAGCGGCTTCACCGGGGTACTTTTGCGCCAATCGGAGATACAGTTCCTGCAACTGGCGGTGACGTGTTTCCTGTACCGCCGCGTCTCTGGCCGGGGCGAACGCCAGCGTGCCTTCGAGCAGTCGGGCCGCATCGATTTCCTGCTGCCACGGCGGCGGCGCAGGCGGCGGTTCCGCGCGGGCTGCGCCCAGCAGACACAGGCAGCCCGCCACCAGCGCGCAGAGGGTTTGACAGGGTCGGGCGCGAACGGTATTCATCCCTCGAAAAGCTTCGTGCAGTGCCCCGTTCTTGCAAGCCCGCAAAAATGCCTTCCCTGACCTTCCGCGAACAGCTTCTTCTCGTGACGGTGCTCGCGGCGGCGCTGCTCGGCGCGGCGGTCAAACACTGGCGTGACTCCCGCCGGGAAACTCCCGTCATTGCTCCGGCGGAACGCTGATAGGTCTCGTTATTCTTCTTCCATGAATCTCGATCACTTCTCCACCACCGTGGACGCCATCATCACGCGCGATCCCCGCTTCGAGCGCGACGCCTATCTTTTCGTGCGCGACGCCTTGGAATTCACCACCAAGCAACTCAAAAAGAAGGCGCATTCCTCGCCCGCCGAATGCCATGTCAGCAGCCAGCAATTGCTCGAAGGCATCCGCCAGTACGCCTTGCAGCAATACGGGCCGATGGTCCCGACGGTGTTCGAGCACTGGCGCGTGCGATCCTGCGAAGACATCGGAGCCATCGTTTTCAACCTGATCGAAGCGCGCGAATTCGGAAAATCTGATCAGGACACCATCGAGGATTTCCGGCGTGGGTTCAGTTTCGAGGAGGCGTTCGTCCAGCCGTTTCGTCCGGCGGGGAAATCGCCCGCGCCACCGCCGAAAACCCGGCGTGCGCTCCCGTCGGCTTCCAAACCGGTCTGAGCCCCCCGCCTGTGCGGGACCGCGTTTGCTTTCCGGTCAGAAAGCCGCAAATTGGAGTCCGACCTAATGATTTCCACTACTCCCCGCAAGACCTTGGCCGCCGAGCCGGCTGGGGCCATCCAGTTTCCGCGCGTCTCCGCACAGCGTTACGTCCTGCCCAACGGCCTAATTTTGCTGGTGCAGGAAGATCGTAGCGCGCCGGTGGCCAGCGTGCAGGCCTGGGTGAATACGGGCAGTATCCACGAGGGACAACACATCGGTTCGGGCCTGTCGCACCTGCTCGAACACATGCTCTTCAAAGGCACGGAAACCCGTTCGACCAACGCCATCGCCCAGAGCGTGCAGGATGAGGGAGGATACATCAACGCCTACACGTCGTTCGACCGCACAGTCTACTGGATTGACGTTCCCAAGGCGGGCCTGCACGCCGCCATCGACCTGTTGGCTGACGCGTGCATGAATTCCACGCTCCCCGCCGATGAATTCGTCAAGGAGCAGGAAGTTATCCGGCGCGAGTTCGCCATGGTAGCGGATGATCCCGACCGGGTGAACAGCCAGCAACTTTTCACCACCGCTTACCGCCAGCACCCCTACCAGCACCCGGTCATCGGGCATCTGGACACGTTCAACGCGCTCACCCGCGACGAGGTGATGGCCTATTACAAGGCGCGTTACGTCCCGAACAACATCGTGTTCGTGGTGGTGGGCGACGTGGATGCCTCCGCCGTCCTGGGGCAGTTGGAGACGTTTTTCGCCCCCCATCCGCGTCGTGCGCTGCCGCCGGTGTTTCTGCCCGCCGAACCGCCGCAACTGGGGCGGCGCGTGTCGCATAAGGAATTCCCGACCGAGCTTTCGCGTTCTGCCCTGTCCTGGCACATTCCGAACATTACGCACCCCGATGTGCCCGCGCTCGACGTGCTGGCCACGGTGCTAGGCGACGGGCGCAGCTCACGGCTCTACCAGCGGGTGCGCGAGCAGAAGCGGCTGGCGCATTTCATCTCGGCATTTTCCTACGTGCCGTCCGAGCCGGGACTGTTCGGCGTGGACGTGACCGCCGACCCCGACAAACGCGAGGCCGCCGAAGCCGCCGCGCTGGAGATCATCGCCGAGATCAGCCGCGACGGGATTTCCGCGCCCGAACTCGCCAAGGCCAAGCGCGTTATCCTGAGCAATCAGATGAACGCGCTCGTCACCATGCGGGGGCAGGCGAGCGACCTCGGCTCCAACTGGCTGCTGACGGGCAACCTGGATTTTTCACGCGACTATCTGGACGCGATCCAACGGGTCCAGCCCGAGGATATTGCCCACGTTGCCCGTCGCTATTTGCACGACGACAACCAGACGCTCGTCACACTCGACCCGGAGAGCGAGCACGCGAAATCCGACGTGGCGGTAGTCCATCAAGCCGGGGAAATCCAGAAGTTCGCGTTGTCCAACGGGTTGCGCCTGTTGGTGCGCGAAGATCCCCGGCTGCCGCTGATCTACCTCGACGCCGTGTTCCGGGGTGGCCTGCTCGCGGAAACCGCCGCCGACAACGGGCTGACCAAGCTGTTCTCCCGTGTCCTGCTCAAGGGCACGACGACCCGCACCGCCGAACAGATCGCCGAGGAGGTCGAATCGGTGGGTGGCAGTATCGGGAGCGACGCGGGCAACAACAGTTTCAGCGTGTCGATGGAAATGATGCAGCCGGACCTAGACCTCGGCTTGGGAATCCTGGCCGACGTACTGTTAAATCCGAGTTTGCCCGCCGCGGTCATCGAGCGGGAACAAGTCATCCAGTGTGCCGCCATCAAGGCCGAGGATGAACATCTCACCAGCGTGGCGCGCAACCTTCTGCGCTCGCAAATGTTCGGCACGCATCCCTACGGGTTGCGCACGTCCGGCTCGGCGGAGTCCGTGGCCGGTCTCGACCGCGCCGCCCTGGAAGCATTTCGCAACGAACACCTCGTGGCCGACAACACCGTGCTCGCCGTGTTCGGCAACGTCGAGGCGGAAACCGTGCGCGCACGCGTCGAAGCTCTGTTCGCCGAGATGCCCATGGGTCAACAAGCCCAACGGACCCCGCCGCCTTCCCCAGCGCTGACGGAATCGCGTTCGCTCGAAAAGTTCGAGCAGAAGGAGCAGGCCGTCCTTATGATCGGCTATCCCGGCACGACCATCGGCAGTCAGGATCGCTACGCGCTGGAGTTGATCGACGAGGCGAGCAGTGACTTGGGGTCGCGCTTCTTTATCCGCATCCGTGAGGAACTGGGCCTGGCGTATTTTGTAGGGTCGTCGCAGATGCTCGGGCTGGCCGCCGGGATGTTCACTTTTTACGTAGGCACCGATCCGCTCAAGGTCGAGTTGGTGAAAGAGGCGTTCGCAGGCGAGATTGCCAAACTCGCTGCCGATGGCTTGACCGAGCAGGAACTCACCCGCGCCAAGAAAAAGTTACTCGGCAAACAGGCGATTGCCTACCAGAGCAATGCCAGCTTGGCGTATTCCTCGGCGTTGGATGAACTTTACGGTCTGGGTTATCTTAATTATCAGGCGATGGCTGCTCAACTCGAAGCTGTGACATTGGAAAAAACGCGCGAGGTCGCGCGCCGATATTTTCATGGGCAGCCGTCCGTTACGGTGGTTGTCCGCCCGGAAACGGCGCAACCGCCGACCGAACTCAGCATCACCGAGAGCTAAAAGCCGCGCCCACCTTTCTACTTATGGCTGAAGTCCAAAGTTCTACGCAAGCAGGCGAAACCGCCGCCCGCTTCATTGAATTCGTGCAAATGCAGTCGCAAAACGCGGCGCTTTTTCTCGGGCTGATCCCGAACCCCGGCAGTGGCCAACCGGAGGTCAACTTGGATCTGGCCCGGATGTTCATCGACCAACTGGCAATGATCGGCGAGAAAACGCGCGGCAATCTTTCCACCGAAGAAACCAAGATATTACGTAACGCCTTGACCAATTTGCAGATGGCTTACTTCGAGGTTTCGCAGGGTGGGGGGGAGACGCCGGAACCCATGGATGCCCCTTCGCAGGCAGCGACCGAACCCGCGCCTCCGGCGGCTTCGGCCGCGCCCACTCCCGAGGCGGCTGCGCCGTCCGCGCCGCTGGAAGAGTCGCGTGAAAGCAAGAAACGCTTCACGAAAAGCTACGGCGGTTAAGGCGATTTTCCGGGAGGGCAATGCGGTTGGACTCCGATCTGAACCAGACCATCTCCTCGCTGATTTACGGTGACCGCCGGAAGTCTGGCGCGGCCACGCCGCTGCTCTTCATTCTCGGGCCGTGCGTCATCGAGTCGGAAAAGTTCCTCCGTGACACCGCCCGGGAAATCAAGGCGGTTTGCGAAAAACGGGGAGTCACCTGGGTTCTGAAAGCATCTTACGATAAGGCGAACCGCACCTCGGGCCGCTCGTTCCGGGGGCTGCCTGCGCGCGAAGGCTGCGAACTGCTCGCGGCGGTCGGACGCGAGATGGGCGTGGCCACCACGACCGACGTGCATTCCCCGGCGGAAGCAGAACTCGCGGCGGAGTGCATCGATGTGCTGCAAATCCCGGCGTTCCTGTGCCGGCAGACGGATTTGATCCAAACGGCGGCGGCGACGGGCCGGGTGGTCAACGTCAAGAAAGGACAATTTCTCTCGCCCTGGGATGTTCGGCCCATCGCCGAGAAGCTACAGGCGTCGGGCTGCACGAAGTTTTTCTTTACCGAGCGTGGGGTGAGTTTTGGCTATCAGAACCTCGTCGCCGACATGCGGTCGCTCTATTGGATGCGGCAGGCCGGTTACTTGGTGTGCTTCGACGCCACGCATTCCGTGCAGCGGCCCGGCGCGGGCGGCGACCACACGTCCGGCGACGGCGAACTGGCTCCCGTGCTGGCACGCGCCGCCGTGGCAACTGGCTGCGATGCGGTGTTCATGGAAGTTCACGAGGACCCGGCCAAAGCCCTTTCGGACGGACCCAACCAAATTCCCCTTCGACAACTGCCCAAACTGCTCGCTACATTGCAGAGAATTCATGAAGCCGCGCACGCCTAGATCGTTGGCCCTCCTGCTTATTTGCCTTGCGGCGGCGCTGCTGCTCAAGGGCGAACCGGCCCGCGCTGCCGACACGTCGGCCCCAACGCCTGGACAGCCCGCCAGCCCCGCTCCTGCCGACGCCCCGAAGCGTGGCACCAAGCGAAACTCCCCGGGGGATGGCACGCAGAAGGCGGCACGGATCAAGCAGCCCAAGGAAATCAAATTTCCGCTGATGCCAGGTGACACCGGCCACGACTTTACGATGCCCCAACTCGGCGCGGCCGGAGAAATTCTTTCAAAGCTGATGTCCACCAAGATCACCCGGCTCGATAACGAGCGCGTGGAGATGCATGGAACGCAAATCGACATGAATCATCCCGATGGGAAATCGGACTTCCATGTCGTGCTGCCGGATTCCATCTTCAACTTGAAAACCAACGTGATCAGCAGCGATCACGCGGTGACCGTCCGCACCGACGACTTTGAACTGACCGGCGAACGGATGGAATTCAACACCGTGGATCGCACGGGCGAATTGCAAGGCCATGTCCACATGGTCATCCATAATTTCAAGCAGGTGGCCGGAGTGATCCCGACGACGCCTGCTCCTTAAATGAACCGAACCCGCTTTTTCCTCTCGCTCGGTGCGGTGGCGACGCTGTGCCTGTCCGCCACCTTGTTGCCGACCAGCCTGTTTGCCCAGTCGCCCACCCCGCGCAGCCGTCTCGCCGCCCGCCCGAAAACCACGGCGACCCCTGCTGCCACCCCGGAGGCCACGCCGCCGCCTCTGACCTCCCGCCCGGCGAGCGAGTCGCCTGACACGACGCCGCCCACGGACGACGACCCGTCAAAAACCGCGCAGACCGAGACGGATATCGACGCCACCACGTCCGCCTCGTTCAATTCCAAAGATCGTATCGCCATTTTCACCGGCAACGTCCGGGTAAAGGACCCGCGCTTTGAACTCGCCTGCGACGAACTGACGGTTTACCTGAACAAAGGCGCGGCGACAGCGGCGGCGGCCCCGGATGCGGCGGCGACCCCGACTCCCCTGAAGCCGACCCCCCCGCCAGCCCCCGGCCAGGAGCCGACGCCCGCGCCGCCGGGCGGGGGAATCGACCACGCCGTGGCCACGGGACACGTCATCATCATCCAGCGCAAAGCGGCCACGAAACCCGGCGAGGAAGACAAGCTTTCCATTGGCCGGGGCGGTCTCGGCACGTTTGACAACAAGACGGGCGACATGGTGCTCAAGGACTGGCCGAACCTCGAACAAAACGGCAGCAGCCTCGTGGCGACCGCGCAAGGTACGGTCATGACCATCCACCGCGATAGCAGCATGAACACGGTGGGGCCAAGCAAAACCGTCCTGATCCAGCACGGCAAGGGTGGGACGCTCGATATCCCGATGGCTCCGTCGGCTCCCAGCACTGGCAACAACCGGCGCAGCGGCAATCAGCCCCCGCCGCCCGCCGCCTCGCCTGCCCGTGCTGCCACCCAACACTGACGCTTCCGACATGAGCACACCGTCTGATTTGCTGACCGCCGAGGCTCCTGTGACCCAGCCCGCCGACGCCCGGTCGCAGCCGAAGTACGCTCCGGTGATCGACATGAGCACCGCGCCGATCCTGCGCACCGAAGGCCTCGTCAAAACCTACGGCAAGCGCACCGTCGTCAACCAGGTGGACATCAACGTCCGCCGGGGAGAAATCGTCGGTTTGCTCGGCCCCAACGGCGCGGGCAAGACGACGAGCTTTTACATGATCGTTGGTCTGGTGCCACCCACGGCGGGACGCATCAATTTCAACGGCAACGACGTGACGCGCTTACCTATGTTCCGCCGCGCACGGCTCGGGATGGGCTACCTGCCGCAGGAGGAATCCATTTTCCGCAAGCTGACCGTCGAGCAGAATCTCATCGCCATCCTCGAAACGCTGCCGCTCAACCGGAAACAGCGGCGCGAGCGTTGTGACGAGTTGCTAGAACAGTTCGGCATCTCGCACGTGGCCCGCAATATCGCGCTCACGCTCTCGGGCGGCGAGAAACGCCGCCTGACCATCGCGCGTTCGCTCATCACCAGCCCCAGCCTGCTGATGCTCGACGAGCCGTTCAGCGGCGTCGATCCCATCGCAGTGGCCGAGGTGCAGCAGATCATCCTCTCCCTGCGCGAGAAGGCGAACCTAGGCATCGTCATCACCGACCACAACGTGCGCGAAACGCTCACCATCGTGGATCGCGCCTATCTGATGTATGACGGCAAGGTGGTCCGCGACGGCACCAAAGATTTCCTGATCAACGATCCCGTGAGCCGCCAGCTCTACCTGGGCGAGCGGTTTTCGATGTAGTCGGCTGGTCAGGGATGCCACCGCTTTCCCCCGGAAAAGCTCAACCATCCATTTAGAGCCAAGACACCGAATACGCCTCCATGCAAACTGCGAACCTGCACCCGCATGTGACCGTCACGGGACGGCACTTGCCCATTACGGCAGCCATCCACGACTACGCGGAGAGGAAGATCGAAAGCCTGCACCTGGATTACCCGAAAATCATCGAAGCGCATGTGATCCTCGAAGTGGAAAAATACCGGCACCGCGCGGAGATCGTGCTGGTGTGTGCGAATCACATCACCATCGAAGCCAGCGAGGAAAGCGCGGATCTGTATGCCTCGATGGATCAGGTGATCTCAAAAATCGCGCGGCAGATGCGCAAGTACAAGACGCGTTTACTCCGTACCCATCGGCCCCGGGGGCAGGAATCCATCCGTTACCTTGAAGAGCATGTGTTTGATCCCGAGGCGTTCGACGTGCTCGACGAGGCCGCCGTCACCGCTACGGGCTACGTCGAAGCGCCCGCCACCGCCGAGCCGGAAATCGTGCAGACCGAGAAGTATCCGGTGAAGCCGATGTACGTGGACGAAGCCGTGCTCCAGATGGAAATGTCGGCGCGGCAATTCATCGTGTTCCTGAACGCGAAGACCGAGAAGGTCAACGTGCTTTACCGGCGCAAAAAAGGGGATTATGGTTTGATCCAGCCCACTTTTCAGTGATCCGCGAGGGCAGCTACCGACCGTGAAACCGAGTTCAGAATCTTCTGGTCCGCTGTGCCTCGCGGATGGCAAGAGTCCGAAGATCACGGTCGGGCAATTTTTCAAGGAGCACGGTGAGTATCTCCACCTCCGGCTCATCGGGCCTGAGCGGGGATTCGACCGCAAAATCCTTGAACCGACCATCAACCGCCCTGGGCTGGCTTTATCGGGTTTCTTCAAGTATTTCGCCGCTAAGCGGATCCAAGTGATCGGCAGCGCGGAGATTTCGTACCTCAAGAGTCTCGCCGCAGGCGAGGCGGCGGCGCGTTTCCGGGCGTTGTGTGCGCGTCGGATTCCGTGCGTGGTGTTTTCGCGGGACGCGGTGATTCCCCGGGCGCTGTCCGCAGAGGCCGAGCGCGCAGGCATCGCCATCTTCCGCACGCCGCTGGTAACGATGAATTTCGTTAACGCGGCGACCATTGCATTGGAGTTTGATTTCTCGCCGTCGCGCACGGAGCACGGCAGCATGGTGGACGTGCTGGGCGTCGGCACGCTGATCCGGGGGGCCAGCGGCATCGGCAAAAGCGAGTGCGTGCTCGGCTTGATCGAACGTGGTTACAGCCTGGTGGCCGACGACGTGACGCGCATCCGGGCCATCGAACGGCGCGAACTGATGGCCACCGCGCCCGGCGTGACCCGCTCGCACATGGAGGTGCGTGGGCTGGGGGTCATCAACGTAGCGGCTATCTTCGGCATCGGCAGCATCCGGTCCGAGAAACGACTCGATCTCGTGGTCACATTAAAAGATTGGCAGGACATGGATGAAGTCGATAGAGTAGGCTTGGAGCAGGAGGTTTATCGCATTTTGAACATCACGGTCCCGCACATCACGATCCCGGTCCGTCCGGGGCGCGACATGGCGCGGCTGGTAGAAGTCGCCGCGCTGGACCAGAAGCTCAAGAGTCACGGCCAGCACGGCTCGCTCGAATTTAACCAACGCCTCCTCAACCTGATGCACCGCAAGAACGCCATATGAGCCTTCTCAGTCGCCCCGCCAGCAGCTCGGATTCGGAAAAGAAATGCTGCAAAGACCTCGTGATCAACAATAAGCTGGGCATGCACGCCCGGCCTTCGGCGCGTTTCGTCAAGGTTTCCAACCGTTACAAAGCCGAAATCTGGGTCGAGAAGGATGGCGAGCAGGTCAACGGGAAGAGCATCATGGGACTGATGATGCTGGCCGCCGGGCAGGGGTCCAAGTTACGCGTGACGGCGGAAGGACCAGATGCAGCCCAAGCCATCGACGATCTGGAACAACTTGTGCAGGGCAATTTTGACGAAGAGTGATCGTCCGACCGATGAACACCTCCCATCGATGAGCGGCGAGGCTGCTTCGTCGCGCAACGAAACTCGTTTCCAAGGTTTGGGCGTCTCGCCCGGCCTCGCGCGTGGCCGTCTCTTCATTCATCGCCCCGAGGAGGAGGCCACGCCGGAATATACCGTCGCCGAGAAGGACCTCCCGTCAGAAATCGCCCGGTTCGAGCTGGCGTTGCTGCAGACCCGCGCGCAAATCCTGGAGATGCAGGCCAAGATCGCCGAAGCCATCGGCGCGAAGGATGCCAGCATTTTCGACGCCCATTTGCTCGTTGTTGAAGACCGCACGCTCATCGACGAAGTGCTGCGGACTCTGGAACGCGACCGGCGCAACATCGAGTCGATTTTCCAGCAGGTCGCCGGACGCTACGCGCGTTTGCTCGAACAAATGGATGACCCGTACCTGCGGGAACGGGCGCTCGACGTGCATGACGTGACCCGGCGCGTTCTGATGAACTTGGTGGGTAAAACGTCGCCGACGCTTTCGGAAATCGATTATCCGCACATCCTGCTCGCGCACAGCCTGACGCCGTCGGACACCGCGCTGCTCAACCGGCAGTTTGTGCTCGGGTTCGCCACGGATGCGGGCAGCCGCACCTCGCACACGGCGATCATGGCGCGTTCGCTGGGTATCCCGGCCATCGTCGGGCTGCACGATGTCAGCACGCGGCTGGAGGCAGGCGCGGAAGTGTTGCTCGACGGCTACCACGGGCTGTTGGTGCTCGATCCAACCGACCAGACGCTCGGCGAGTACGAAGAACTCGAACGGCGCAAGGCACGCGTGGAAGCCGGGCTGGTCAACCTGCGCGAAACGGCTTCGACCACCGCCGATGGGCACCATCTGGTCTTGTCCGCGAACATCGAACTGCCCGAGGACATCCCGCTCGTCAAAAGCAGCGGCGCGGAGGGTGTCGGTCTGTATCGCACCGAGTTTTTCTATCTCAACAAGGCGGAGTTTCCCGACGAGGAAGAGCAATATGCCAACTACCGGCGCGTGGCGAGCGACATCCTGCCGCACCCGATCATCATCCGCACGCTCGATCTGGGGGGCGACAAGTTCATCGGCAATTTGAACACGCCCGTCGAGTCGAATCCGTTCCTCGGCTGCCGGGCGATCCGTTTTTGCCTGGAACATCCCGAAATTTTCAAGGTGCAGTTGCGGGCGATCCTGCGGGCCAGCGCGCTGGGCAACGTCAGGCTGATGTACCCGATGATCAGCGGGATCGAGGAGGTCCGTCAGGCGAACGCCCTGCTCGAAGAGTGCAAAGGGGAGTTGCGGGCAGAGGGTCGTGCCTTCAACGAAAAGATGGAGGTGGGCATCATGATCGAAGTGCCCAGCGCGGCATTGTGCGCCGACGTTTTGGCCAAGGAAGTCTCGTTTTTCAGCATCGGCACGAACGACCTGATCCAATACAGTATTGCCGTGGACCGGGTGAACGAACGCATCGCGCACCTCTACGAGCCGACGCACCCGGCGATTCTGCGCCTGATCAAGTTGGTCGTGGATGCCGCGCACGCCGCTGGAATTTGGGCGGGTGTGTGCGGAGAGATGGCCAGCGAGGCGACGTTGACGCCGCTATTGCTCGGTTTAGGCGTGGATGAACTCAGCGCCGGGGCGGCGTTGGTGCCGCGCATCAAGCGGGCGGTGCAGAGTTTGGAGATGTCGGTATGCCGTCAACTGGCCGAGGATGCTCTGAAGATGTCCGTGCCCAACGCGATCATGACCGAGTGCGAAAATGTGGCACGGAAGTATTATCCGGAGTTGTTAAGCTAATCGTTGGGCGAATTAGCTTCTCCGTTGTTGCAGAACAGGTAGAGAAGTTGACGTTCACTTCTCTGGCTTCTTCAGGGGAATATGGTCAGACGTAGTGGCAAGAAGTACACAGCCAGTTCAGGCCCAAGTCGGATATTTGGCCACGTAAAATATGCGAGTTCCAGTTTTGGACGGCTCGCTGTGAAACTTCTTTGGCTTGTTCCACATTCACGACAGCGATGTGCATACCGTGGTCGTCGTTGATCTCCATCTCGATCTCGCCAAGGCTATCAGCGGTGAAATCCAAGTTCACGTGTGGCAGACAAACCAACAGGTAGCTACTTGGCAGTACAGCGTTGAGCTCTAAGAAAGGCCGAAGATCCTCGAACGTAAATAGTCCCTGCTTATCCAACGGCGTGTTAAATTCACGATCACGCCAATAAAACCCAGGACGGCCATCAGGCATATGAAAGTTGTCTTTGCACCTTATTCGCTCATCCCTCGATCTCGAACCCGCCTTCTTCCATCTTCTTGAGCACGTCGCTCATATCATCCACCTCGTCCCAAACTTCCCGGCTGATGAAAATCTGCGCCTTCTGCTGGATCGCCATCGCTATGCAATCGCTTGGGCGGGAGTCGATTTCGATGATCTTCCGCTGCTGAAGCTCGTTTTCCGCGCTGATGATGAGCCGGGCGTAGTACGTCGCGTTTTTCAGCTCATTGATAATGACCCGCTCCACTTTGGCACCGAGCGCGATCATGATGTTGGCCAGCAGATCATGCGTCAGCGGACGCTCCTTCGGCGTCTCGCGCATGAACATTGTGATCGCCGCGCCGACGTTGGTATCCACGTAGATGATGAACACTTTTTCCTTGTTGCCAAGGAACACCGCGCAACCTTCCTTGGTGGGCAGGACGGCGCGTACCTGGGCGGGCACGACGGTTTTGTTCATCGTTGTGAAGTTAACAATCCCGAGCGGAAAAGACAAGCGTTCCCGCCCGCGCTTTCAAGGTGTGGACGACCCGTTCTTGATCTGGTCGATGTAACCGGCGACGGCTTCGCGGATGCTTCCAGCCACCTGGGCCTTGGGAGAGACGAACTTCGGTTGAAACCACGGGAACAATCCGATCAGATCGTAGGTCACGAGAATTTGTCCATCGCAATCCGTCCCGGAGCCGATGCCAATCGTCGGGATGGAAATTTCCGACGTGACGAGCCGGGCCGTCTTGGGAGTGACGATTTCCAACACCACCGCGCACGCGCCCGCCGATTCGACCGCGCGGGCATCTTCCAGTAACGCGAGCGCCTCCGACTCCGTGCGGCCCTTGACCCGGTAACCACCTTCTTCGCGGACGGATTGGGGCAGCATCCCAATGTGGCCAACGGTCGGAATTCCCGCCGCCGTCAAAGCCGCAATCTGCGCGCGGTGGGAAACGCCGCCTTCCAGCTTGACCGCGCGCGCCCCGGCGTGGAGCAGGCGGTGACCGTTGGCGACCGCTTCTTCCGGTGTGCGGTAGCTCAGGGCGGGCAGGTCGGCCACGAGTAGCGCACGGCTCACGCCCCTGGCCACGGCGCGGGTGTGGTGTATCATGTCTTCCATGGTCACCAGCGTGGTGTCGGGATGCCCCAGGACGACCATGCCCACGGAGTCACCGACGAGGATCAAATCCAGGCCGCTTTCGTCCAGCAGACGGCCCATCGGATAATCGTAAGCGGTCAACGCGCTGATTTTTCGATGCTCGGCTTTGCTGGCGCGGATTTCGTCGGGGGTAATCATGGGGCGGGGGCGCTACGTTTTACCAGACAGTCTGCACTGGACGCACATTGCCAGCGTCGTCCGATTCGCGCAAGATTTCCGCGATGGACTGCTTCTGACCGGGAAGAATGAGGTCGGGACGGATCGCGGCGAGCGGCGCGAGGACGAAGCGGCGTCGATGGAGTCGGGGGTGCGGCAAAGTCAGGGTGGGGGCGTTCAGATGGTGATTTCCAGCGTAGAGAATGTCGAGGTCGATGGACCTCGAAACGTTGCGCGGATGCCGCGAGGGCCGTCCCAGGGACTGCTCGATTTCCCGCAGGCGTGCCAGCAGTTGCGGTAAATCGGTGTCTCCGGGCAGGCCGATTTCGACCACGGTATTGAGAAACGCGCCCGCGTCACCGTCGCAATCGACGGGATCGGTCTCGAACAGCGGCGCGCTGACCGCGTTGCCCATATCTCCCGGCAGGGCCAGGACCAACTCGCGGGCGCGCCGCAGGTTTCCCAGCCGATCGCCCAAGTTCGAGCCGAAACCGAGACCAATCCGCATCAGGCTTGCGGTGGGCGGGACCACGTCGATTATTTGAAGAAGTAGCCGGAAACCTTCCACTGGCCACTCTGGTCGATCATCGCCGTGACCGTTTCGATCCCTTTCCTCTGCTCGAACGCGGCATCGTACTCGACCACGACGTACTGCCCCGCCGGAGCGCCCGGGAGGCTGGTGGAGGACCGAGTCGCCTTCAGGGAGCGTGACACAAGTTTGCCGAGCTTCGGACGGTGGTCCGAGAGGACCTTGATCCATTGATCTTTTGGCACCGTCTTCTGCACGGCGCTGGCTGCGGTGTCCCAGCTTCTATCGAACTGGCCGTCGTCCAGCAAGGCGAGCCAGACTTCTATGGCCGCGCGCGCCGCGATTTCGCCGCCGGTTTGAATCGGAGGCGTCGGCAGGTCGTGGGGAATGCCGCCGTGATCTTGCGCCCGCAAGGTTCCCAAGCTGGCAAGTGACCACAGCACGAAGACGGCAAGAACGGTTTTCATACGGATTTCAACCCTAACACGTCTTCCATGTCATACAAACCGGGGGGCTGACCACGCAGCCACGCCGCCGCCCGCAGCGCGCCGAGCGCAAACGTCTCGCGGCTGGACG
>CAXSED010000037.1:0-33949 GCA_964236475.1 uncultured Chthoniobacterales bacterium | reverse complement strand
CCGAGTTCTGGGTCTACCCGCTGCAAACGGTCGCCTGCGCGGCGATGATGCTGTTTTACCGGCGTGAATATTCCCTCGCCATCACTCCGCTCGGAGCGTTGATGGGGTTGGCGGTCGGCGGGATCGTCTTCGCGCTCTGGATTTTCCCCCAGGCGGTTTTCCACTTCGCGCCACGCGGCGGGCCGGGCTTCGATCCCACCCCTTTGCTGGCCGCCGATCACCGCGCCTATTGGCTGACGGTCGCGCTGCGTTTTGTGCGACTGGCGGTGGTGGTGCCCTGGCTGGAGGAAATCTTCTGGCGCGGCTTCCTGCTGCGCTTTCTGATCAAAGAAGATTTCCTGTCGCTGTCCTTCGGCTCCTGGACGCCGCTTTCCTTCGGCGTCGTGGTGCTCGGTTTCACCTTCGAGCACACCCGCCCTGATTGGCCCGCCGCCTTCATCACGGGCATCCTCTACAACCTCGTGGCCGTCCGCACGAAGAGCCTGCCCGTCTGCGTGCTTGCCCATGCGTTCACCAATGCTCTGCTAGGATGGTACGTCATGGCGACGCGCCAGTGGGGATTCTGGTAACGGTTCGCTGGCAGGCGCGGGTCCTGCTTGCTGTGTGCTTACCTATGCAAGACGGATTTTTCCAGAAGCTGACGCTGTCGGTCATCGTCGCGGCGTCTCTTGCCGGCTTGATCGAGTTCTACAAGACCTTCGTCGAAGGGGCGGATCAGGCGCTCAACGGCCACCACGCCAAGGTCCACATGAACATCAATCAGCCCAAGCATTGAGACAGACGCCGATGTGGTAAGTTACCATTTCAGACACGGAATCGCAGCGGGAAGAGGCGCGAGATGATATTCTGCGCTTTCCCCCGGCGGTTCCGGGTGTTTGATTGCTGACTTCCCATGAAAATCGGTCTCGCCCAGATCAACACCACGGTTGGCGACCTTCCCGGCAACTTCGAGAAAATCCTCTCCGCCTACCGGCAGGCCGTCGAAGCCGGGGCCGATCTCGTCCTGACACCCGAACTCGCCGTCACGGGCTATCCGCCACAGGACCTCCTTTTCAAATCGCGCTTCGTCCCGGCGAGCCTGGAAGGCCTCCAACGCTTGCAGGCGGAAGTCGGCGAGGTGCCGCTGCTGGTCGGTTTCGTCGCCGCGCACGAGCGGACCCAGCCCGGCCAGTTCTTTTACAACGCCGCCGCTTTTCTCCAGGCCGGGCAGCCCCCGCAGATCGTCTACAAGTCGCTGCTGCCGACCTACGACGTTTTCGATGAGGCGCGCTATTTTAACGCGGCCACCCACACCGAGCCGATCCTCTGGAACGGCCGCAAACTCGGCGTCACGATCTGCGAGGACATCTGGGCCGAACCCTACCTGCCCCGGCCCCTGTACACGTTCGACCCGGCCCAGAGCCTCGCCGCGCAGGGGGCCGAAATCATTCTCAATCTCAGCGCGTCACCCTTCCAATGCGGCAAACCCCGCCGCCGCTTCGAGATGATCGCCGGACTCGCCGCGAAGTACGGCGTGCCCTTCGTGTACTGCAACGCCGTGGGCGGCGACGATGAACTGATCTTCGACGGCAATTCCTGCGTGTTCGACGGCCAGGGCCAGCCGCTCAAGCTCCTGCCCGGCTTCGTCGAACAGGTGACCGTCGTCGATCTGGACGGCCCCGCCGTGCCGCTGCCGCCGCTGCCCGAGGAATCCGAGGAATTGCGCCCCGCACTGGTGCTCGGCCTGCGCGATTACTTTTCCAAGTGCGGGTTCAAAAGCGCGGTGCTCGGCCTGAGTGGCGGCATCGACAGCGCCGTCACCGCTGTCCTGGCCGTCGAGGCGCTTGGCGCGGAGAACGTCACCGGCGTCGCCATGCCCAGCCCGCACTCATCCAAGGGCAGCGTGGCGGACGCGCTCGACCTCGCGCAAAATCTCGGCATCAAGTGTTTGCAAATTCCCATCAGCGAACCGTTTGAAACTTTCAAACGCCAATTCTCGACCGTGTTCGCCGGGCTGGCCGAAGACGCCACCGAGGAGAACATGCAGGCGCGTCTGCGCGGCATGGTCCTCATGTCGCTTTCCAACAAGTTCGGCTCGCTTTTGCTCACGACGGGCAACAAAAGCGAGTTGGCCGTGGGCTACTGCACGCTCTACGGCGACATGGCCGGCGGACTGGCGGTTATCAGCGACGTGCCGAAAACCAGCGTTTACCGGCTGGCCAATTACCTCAATCGCGACAAGGAAATCATCCCGCATTCCACCATCGAGAAACCGCCCAGTGCCGAACTCAAGCCCGACCAGAAGGATCAGGACACGCTCCCGCCCTACGACCTGCTCGACCGCGTGTTGCAGCTCTACGTCGAGGACAACCTGAGCGCGCTGGAAATCATCGGCAAGGGCTTCGACCCGACGACGGTGCGCTGGATTCAACGCCGCGTGGACCTCAACGAATACAAGCGTGCCCAGGCCGCTCCAGGCTTGAAAGTGACCAGCCGCGCCTTCGGCTCGGGCCGCCGGATGCCGATTGCCCAGCGGTTCGTGGAATAGTTGGCAAGGCGGGCGTTTGGCCTGCCGCTTGAGCGCGTTTCGATTGCCCCATGTTCACACGCCAGCTTTATCCCCGCGCCGTTTTCTGGCTGTGGGTCATTGTCCTGCTAGCGATCTGCACGCGCGTCGCCATTCGCCCGGAACGGCAGTCCTCCTATGCCAAGGACTACGCCCCAGCGGGCCGCCACTGGCTCCAGAGCGCGGAAATCTACAACCACCGGCACCACTTCGTTTACAGTCCGCCCGTGGCGGCCTTTTTTGCCGTCTTCGCCGCGTTACCTGCCACGGTGGGCGACATCGCTTGGCGGCTGTTCAGCGCGTTGCTTCTGCTCGGGGCGGCCATCGGTTGGCTGGCGAATCCGCTGTCGAGTCTGGGCAGCCGCCCGGCGCAAAGCTGGAGGGGTCCTCCCCGTCCAACTGGCCTGCTCCTACTCCTGCCGCTGGCGGTCGGCAACCTGAATCTCGGCCAGATGAACGTGATGGTGCTCGCGCTGGTAGTCTTCGGCGTGCTGACGGTGGCTCAGGAGCGCTGGACCACCGCTGCCATTCTGCTCGCCGCCGTGGCTTTCCTCAAAATTTATCCGCTCGCCATCGGACTGCTCCTAGCGTTGCTCTGGCCGCGCCAGCTTTCCTGGCGGCTGGCGTTGGCGCTGGTCGGCTTGTTCTTCGTGTCGTTCGGGTTGCAAAGTCCCGGCTACGTGTGGGCGGAATACCATCACTGGTTCAGGGTGCTCGGAGGCGACGACCGGCTCGATGTAGACCTCTACGCTACCTGGCGTGATTTCGGCTACCTGTTGCGTGCCTGCGGCGTGCCGCTTTCTGACTTCGCCTACCGGATCATGGAAGTGGCCTCGGGCGGTGCATTGGCGTTGTTTCTCTGGCTCGGCCAGCGTCGGTATCACTGGGAGCGCGGACGCCTGCTCGGGGGCGTGTTCTGCCTAGGCTGCGCCTGGATGATGCTCTTCGGCCCGGCCACGGAAGCAGCCACTTACGTCGTGTTGTCGCTGCCCGTCTGCGGGCTGCTCGTCACGGCGTGGAGCCTCCCGCTCGAACCGGAGCGCACCGCGTCCCGGGTGGTTTTCACGACCGCCTACACGTTGCTCCTACTGGCCGACGTGGCCCAAAGCTGGTTTCACGACCTGACGCACCATCTTTTCATGCGCGCCTTGCAGCCGGTGGCGGCGTTGCTTTTTGCGGGCGGCGTCGTTTGGTCTCTGTTGCGCCCCCACCCCACCGAGACCATGCTTTTCCATGGAGACAGCGAAAACGGTGGCGGTGATCGGCGCGTCGGCTGACCGACGCAAATTCGGCAACAAGGGCGTGCGCGCTTTTCAAGCCGCCGGATGGCGGGTGATTCCCGTCAACCCGAACGAATCCACCGTGGAGGGCCTACCCACGGTCGCCTCGGTGTCCGACATCACCGACATGTTCGACGTAGTGAGCCTCTACGTGCCACCCACCGTCAGGTTGGAACTCCTACCCTCCATCGCTGCAAAAGCTCCCGGCGAACTCTGGCTCAACCCCGGTGCAGAAAGCTCCAGCCTCCTCCGCGCCGCCGCTGAACTGGGCCTCAAAACACGACAACTCTGTTCGATCATCGAAGTAGGCTACCGGCCGACGGATTTCCAATAACAAACTGGGGCGGTGTTTGAGAGTGACCGATGCTCTCTCCAAACCACAAATCGAACTTTCTCGCCCCCTACATCAGAGGCGCATTATACTCCCTGGGAGCAAAGGTCCGCAGGAAAAAATAACCCGTTCCAGATCCTCCATAGGTAAAATCAGCCGAATAGTGTCCCGGCGTGTCTGTGGGCCAGAGGTCTCGGCCTTCTGTTCCTGCCTTGTAAGACGACGCCAGCTTTGCAAACTCCTCGGCGCGGGTCAACCACAACGGATTTTCCGAATTCCGAAAAAGCTCGATGAATAATTCACCGCTCCCCGCCAGACCGGTACAGAGGGTGGGATTATTTCTACGGTCACCATGAGCGTAAGCCGCTTCGCCCGCCGCCACTGCCGTTGCCTGAAATTCCGGGTTGCCGAAAATTCGCGCGGCCATTGTGAATGCTAGCCCGATCCCGGGTGATCCATGACTGTATTGGCATCTGGACAGTTCATCTTTCCCCAACACGGGGGACCAATTCAGCCCTCCTTGATCTTCTCGCGCTGCGCGAGTCAAAGTGCTTAAAAGCGCATAAGCAATGTCCTTCCATTTCTCGTCCTGGGTTGAGTCAAAGAGCACCGAGAAAAAGTACGCTACCCCCGCGATGCCGTGGGATAAACCGGAGTAAGGGCTAGAACCAAATGCCTGTCTGACCGGGTCCACCAAACAGTAAGTTCCCAAGTAATCTTTCCGTAAGTGTTGGCAGATCCAATCAGCACATCGGATGGCACCTTTCAGATACGCATCCTCACGGGTTTTCTGCCAAAGTTTGAGCAGAAACCAGCCGTTTGAAGCCTCACCGCTAAGAAAGTCGGTGATGGGTCCTGGCTTCTCATGCAAAAGATTCGAGACACACGACTCCCAGAAGTTCAGGAACGAGTTTTTCCCGGTAATCTCCCAGAGGAAAATCGCCGCGTAGGCTGCCCCTAACCTGCCGAATTGAAGCCCGCGTTCGAAACGCATGGATTGCGGCTTTGCCTCGATACACCAGCGGATGGCACCGTTGGCATATTCGAGTGCCGCTTCCGATTTCGTGGCTTGATAGTAAGCTCCCAGAAAGATGGGGATGCCACCCACCCCGTTGAAGATATTGTAATGGTAATGAGGATGGTTCTGGTAGTCGAGAGTTTGCCAACGATAGCCAGTCTTGGTTGGCTCCGCCGTGGTCTCAATAAACGAGAACACAGACGTGGCCTCTGATAAGAATTCGTTCATGAGAATTAACCCATGCATGTTCGGCTCCAAGTCAAAGGATAGTCAAGAGAGGAAACCGAAAAGAAACCGCCGAGTCAGGTTTCCGCAGCGGTGATATTATCCGATGATTGGAGTTGTCCACCTGCCACGATGGTTTTGAGAGCGACATCCCCGGACTACGGTTGATACCGCCGCAGTGCGTTTGAGCATCGAATCAACGATATGAAGCTCGTTTTGCTCCTTGCCTTATTGATGGCTGCCGCCGGTTGCTGTTGCGACAACGATTGTCCTGCCAGTCATCACGATGGCAAGACGGTTACCGCCAGAAAGTAGCCCGGGCGCGTTACCGGAACATCGGTACCGCCGCGACTTTCGTGTCTGAGTAGACGCGACTCGCCGTCAGGTCGTAGACCTGCGTACCTTCTACCCGCACGTCGATAAACTCGCCCACCGGCGCGGGATGGTCGAGCAATATGCGGCAATCCACTTCCGGCGCGTCGCCTTGGGTGCGAGCGACTAATGGGGCGTCCGTCAGCACGCGCAAAGTCTGTCCAACCTGCCGTTTGGAAACCTGCCCGGCGATGCGCTGTTGGAGTTTCATTGCCCGGGCGTGGCGGCGGCGTTTGATTACCGCCGGAATCTGCCCTTCCATCTTCGCCGCGCGGCTGCCCTCTTCCTGCGAGTAGCTGAAAATGCCCAGCCTCTCGAATTTTACCCGTTCGATGAATTCCAGCAGACTCTCAAAATGTTCTTCTGTCTCGCCGGGAAATCCGGTGATGAACGTCGTCCGCAACGACAACCCCGGAATGCCCGCGCGCAGGCGTTTGATCAAATCTTCGATGTGCTCGCGCGACGTTTCCCGGCGCATGAGGTCGAGCATGGTCGGGTGGATGTGCTGGAGCGGCATGTCCACGTAGCGCGCCACCTTTTCGTTGCGGGCAATGGCGGAGATGAGTTCGTCGCTCCAGTGCGCTGGGTGCGTGTAAAGCAGCCGCACCCAGAACTCGCCTTCAATCGCACCGAGTTCGTCGAGCAAGCGGCTCAGAGTCACACCACGAGCGGAGTCCACCGGCTGACGCGGCCCGGCCTTGTGCTCCCAGAGGTCCATGCCGTAGTAGGTCGTGTCTTGGCTGATG
This sequence comes from uncultured Chthoniobacterales bacterium, assembly GCA_964236475.1. Lineage (GTDB taxonomy): Bacteria > Verrucomicrobiota > Verrucomicrobiia > Chthoniobacterales > SZAS-18 > CAHJWO01. The sequence continues at coordinate 27,432 of CAXSED010000037.1, read as the reverse complement.
AGGTTGATCTCCTTCACCCCCTCGGCGACCAAACCCCGCACCTCCCGCGCCACCGATTCGATGGTTCGAGAACGGTGCCGCCCGCGCATCTGTGGGATCACGCAAAAACTGCACGGGTGGTTGCATCCTTCGGCAATCTTGACGTAAGCCGAATGAGAAGGGGTCAGCCGGAAACGCGGCGTATCCCAATCCGGGATGTAGCGTGACCCGCGGGTGACGAGATTGAGCGGGTCGAGCGTTTCGTCAGTCAACACTCCGGCGGCGGACGACACACTCACTAACCCCTCACCGCGAGCGAGCACGTTTTGGATGATCTCGCCTGCCTGCGCGACTTGATCCAACCCCATGAACGCATCGACTTCCGGCATTTCCTTAGCCAGATCGGTCGAGAACCGCTGGGCCATGCACCCGCTGACGATCAATTTTTGCCCGGGGCGTCGGCGGAGTCCCCGCGCCTCGTGTGATTGCAGGATCGCCTCGATGGATTCTTCCTTGGCGGAATCGATGAATGCACAGGTATTGACGATGAGCACGTCAGCGTCCTCGGCGGAAGACGTGATCTCCATCCCGTGCGCCTGCACGCTGCCGAGCATGATCTCGGCATCGACGAGATTTTTCGCGCAGCCTAGGGAGATCATGCCAACTTTCTTCATAAGCAAAGGGCGTCTATCTTAGCTCAAAACGCAGGAGTTTCAAACGTGGATCGCTCGCTCCGTCTTCTAGTGGCTCACACGAGCTACCAGCGGGATGAGGCGTGACGCGACAGCGCGTTCGTTCGGTTGGCAATAGAGTCCGCAACGGCGCGGATCAGCCGAGCAAATCCGCCGGGACTTTGCCGCCATTTTCGGCGAGCTTTTTGAGTACTTCTTTGTGCAGCCAAATATTCATGGTGGCGGAATCGTCTTGGTCACCGGAATAGGAAAGATCATCTGCCAGTTCCTTGCGCGCGGAAAGGCTACTATCCATCCCGACAAGCTTGAGCAGATCGACAATCGACTTTTTCCAATCCAGATGCTCCGAGCTTTTCGCGGCCAGACCATCGAGGATCGCGGTGACATCGACGGACTGCGGAGCAGCCGCCGGGGCACTGGCCGCCGCCGGAGCAGACACATCGGGCGTCACGGCAGCTGGAGGCATTGAAGCGGCAGCCGGGGTGCTGTCCGACATCGGAGCGGGTGGCACGTTGGCGGCCGGAGCGGTAGTCGAAGCGACAGGCGTGGCGGCATGGGCAAAAATCTTGCCCATCAGGTTGGAGAACATTCCCATAATTTTTCGGTTGGTTAGTCGTGCTGGGAATCGAGGTCCAAAGACCCGGCGCGCGTGTGCCGGTCGTTAATTCTTGGGCGAGAAGGCCCAACGCTCCGATGCCGCACTAGGACCCACCGCAACCTACCGAGTGGCCGCGTTACTCGCGGGTGTGATTATTCACCACCTTCTGCGGCTGGGACACATCCTGGTGGGCGGAGTCCACCGGATGGCTGGCAGTCAGCGCGGCGACCGGCCGCCGGGGCATCGGCTGTAACATCTCGCGCACCGCGTTGCTATCACCGGGCAGCGGTAGCACCGGGTTGCCTGCCGTGGGCGCGGAGAGGTCTGTCGCTGCCAAGGCAGCAGTCACCGTGCGAACCGTTTCGTCCATCGGCACCACCGAAGGGATGGGTGTCGCGGCGTTTGCGGGAGCCGGAGCCGGTTCCGACACCGGCACGATCACCGCCGGAGCCTGAGCGGGCGCCGCCGCAGCCGGCGGTTGGTTGACGGCTTCCGTTTCGGCGTGCGTGCTCCCATGCTCGCGGGCTTCGAGGTGCGCGGCCAACTTGTCCAAATCACCCAACTGCTGGACTTTCGCGGCCAGGAGCCAGACCACACTGAAGATCGTCAGAAATCCCAAGGCCATAGCCGAGTAAACGAACTGGCGGCGTTGCGGCTTGCGACGCATCTGCTGGCGGGTCGGAGCACGGTAACTGCCCACCGGGGTCTCACTCAGATACTGATAATCGTCCAAGCCGAAGGTGCTCGCGTCCGAAAAGGCATCGAGGTACGGACGAACATCGACGTGCAAATACTTGCCGTAACCGACAAGGAAACTCTTCGCGTACGCGAGATTCGCAAAATTGGAATAGTCGTCGGATTCGAGGTCCGCCAACTGATTCACGCGGATTTTCGTTGCCCGCGCGGCATCCTCCAAACTGATCTGCCTCAGTTTGCGCGCCCGCCGTAATTTAGTGCCTGCCGTGTCAACCATTGGTCACTTGTTTGTTCTCAGGGCTACGTTGTAGCTTAAAACCAGCCACTGGCCAGAGTAAACTCTGACTTTTTCGCAAAGTTATTCCCACGGGCCTACATTCCGTCCAGATCGACCAAGATTTCCCGTCCTTTGGCTCCATTCTCAGGCCCGAGAACGCCCCGGTTCTCAAGGATGTCGACGATTCGGGCAGCCCGCGTGTAGCCCAGCCGCAACCGGCGCTGGAGCATGGACGTGCTGGCTTTCTTTTCCTGGCGAATAATTTCCAGGCACTTTTCGACCAGTTCTTCGTCCTCCTCGGTCACATCTTCGGCATCCTCGCCGCCGTTGCCTTCGAGCTTGTCGGCGATAGCAGCCTCAAAGGTCGGCGCGCCCTGCTTGCCCGCATATTCGACCAACCGGCTGATTTCCTCATCGGTGACAAGCACCCCCTGCGCGCGGACCAGCCGTGAGGTGCCCGGCGGGAGGTAGAGCATGTCACCTTGCCCAAGCAGTCGATCCGCGCCGTTTTCGTCGAGGATGACCCGGCTGTCGAGCTTGCTGGCGACCTGGAAGGCGATGCGCGACGGGATGTTGGCCTTGATGACGCCCGTGATGACATCAGCGCGCGGGGTCTGCGTGGCGACGATCATGTGAATGCCCGCCGCACGGGCCATTTGGGTGATACGGGCGATGGCGCTCTCCACGTCGGCGGGCGCGGTTTGCATCAGATCAGCCAACTCGTCCACGATCACCACGATGTACGGCATCGCGTCGGGGATAATGAGATCGTGATCCCGGATGTTGCGCGGCGCGGGCCGGGCATGAGTGTAGACGGGCGTGTCGTCGGCGTCGCCTTCCTCGGCCCCGTCGATGAGGGGATTCATCGTCGCACCAGCCGGAAGCAGGTCGGCCACGGAAGCCGGGTAACCCGCCAAGGTGGACGCCGAGAGCGGCAGTGTGGCCGGTTCGCTGATCGTTGCGGTGCGGCCAGCGGGGAGTTCCCCGCGTGCCTCGGCTTCGGCGTCGAGTTCGGCCTGCGTCTTCGGCTTGGGACGGGCGTTGAAGCCGGTGATGTTACGCACCCCGGTCTTGGCAAACATTTTGTAACGCTTTTCCATTTCGTCGATCACCCAGCGCAACGCGAGCAGCACTTTTTTGGGGTCCGTCACGACGGGCACAACCAGATGCGGCAATTGGTTATAAATCTGCATTTCGACCACCTTGGGGTCGATCATCACGAAGCGCAGTTGTTCCGGGGTGAACCGGTACAGGATGCTCGAAATGATGGAATTGATACAGACGCTCTTGCCGGAACCGGTCGCGCCCGCCACGAGACAATGCGGCATGGCGGCGAGGTCGGCGATGATCGTCTTGCCGTAAACGTCCTTGCCCAGCGCGATGGGAATCTTGGCCTTGGTTTCGGCCCAGTCGGGGCCTTCGAGGAGTTCGCGCAACGTCACCTTGACCTTTTTGCTGTTGGCGATCTCGATGCCGACGGTGTCTTTGCCGGGAATAGGCGCGAGGATGTTGATGCGTTCGGCGCGGGTGGCGCGGGCGAGGTCGCGCTCCAGGCTGACGATCTTGTCCACACGCACGCCCTTGGCCGGGTAGAGTTCGTAGCGGGTGATGGTCGGCCCCTTGGTGATGTCGCCCTTGCTGACCTTGATGCCGAACTGTTCGAGCGTGTCGATGATCTGATCCTGCACGCGCATCATTTCGGCGGGGTCGGTCGCCTGACGGCTGGCGAGGTCGGCGGTGTCGAGCAGGTCCAGGTCGGGGAGTTGGTAGTTGGCAAAACGCACGTCCCCGGCGGCGGGATCGGGAGCAGCATCCGTGTCGGCCGACACTTTGGATTTTCGGCTGGCGAAAAGCTCGGCTAGGCTGGGTTTCTTCTTAGTGGGCGCGGCTATCGGGCTGAGCACGGTGTTGTCCGTGATGGTCGGCGGCGGCAGGTGGGCGAACTCGTCGGGTGCTGGCGGCACCGGCGAAAAATTGTGACCGTCCTCGTCCTCGATGACGGGCAGCGGATCGACGCCTTGGCGGCGGAGTTGCTTTTCGAGCTGGCGCTGTTCCTTGGCCAGCCGGGTGCGGTCCATGTCGAGGCGTTCCTGGGCGGAGGCGCGGGCGAGCTTGTCGGCGGCACGGCGGACCCGCCAGGCAGCGATCCCGGTGCGCGCGGCATGGATGGCGCGGTTAAGCTGCGTGACTGGGTGCAGACCGGTGATGAGAATCAGCGTGCAAACGTAGGCCAGCCCGAGGATGAGCGCCGCGCCGATCGGGCCGAGGAGCATCCGCAGCATCCCCTCGTGCCGGTCGGTGCCGACGAGCCACTGGCCGAAGAGTCCGCCCGGGCCGTGGGCCTTCAGGTCGGAGTTCAACCCGCGTAATAACTCGGGCTGGAGTTGCGCCAGACCCGCGCCGCAGACCACGAACAGCACGATCCAACCGATCCGCCGCTGCACGCGCACGTTGGGAGCAAAGAGTTTGACGCCGCCGAAACCAAGCAGCAGGGCGGCAATCAGGAAGGACGCCGCGCCGAAAAAGAAGAAATGCAGCCCGGCGATGATCGCTCCGACCGGGCCGATGAAATTGGCGGACGTTTCCCGCGTGTAGCCGGGGCCAAACGGCACCCAGGGAGGGAGCTGGCTGGGCGTGTAGGAGATCAACGCGAGGTAAAGGAGGGTGCCCGTGCCGAGCATGAGCAAGGCGGGGATGTCGCTCCAGGCGGAGGCGGTCTGGTGGGTCTTGGCGATGGGCCGGGCCATGGGTGTCTCGGGCATCGTAGCGGGAATCGGCAAAATCGAAAGCTCAATCACAGCGGAAGTCAGGCCAAAACGGCGAAAATCGGCTGACCTTCGCGGCAGCGTTCCTTTTTGAGCGGTCGGCAACCCACCCTTCCATGAACTTGACGAAGAGGATTCCCCGGCGCGGATGCCTGCTGATCTTTGTGGCGGTGATTACACTCGGCCCAAGTTGTCCGCAGTGGCAGACCCGGTCGATCCAATCAACGCGCCGGACTTTGGCTGATCGACCCGCCAATTTTTCTCACCCCGAGGACTGCTCCGGCTCCCAAAAGCCTTGCGTCTGGCGGGCAGCGATGACGCGCAAGCCGTGGAGCGTCAGGTCGGGGTCCACCGCGTCGAAGGACAGGTCAAGCCGCGCGGATAGGAACGCGGCGTCGCCGCCGGTGGCAACGACCCGGGCGGAAGGGTCGCCCAGTTCCGCACGCAGTTGGGCGAGGATTTCCCGCACCAGTCCCCGGTAGCCGAGGAGCGAACCGGCGCGCATGGCGGCGGCGGTCGAGCGTCCGATGGCGGCAGGCGGCGGGCCGGCCAGTTTGATCGGCGGGAGTTGGGCGGCGCGGGCGGGCAGGTAACCGGTCATCGACGCCAACCCTGGCGCGATGGTTCCGCCCAGGAACCGGCCCCGCGCGTCGAGGACGTTGAACGTGGCGGCGGTGCCGAAATCCACGACGATCAGCGGCGGTGGGCCGTGCCGGGCGAGCGCGCCAGCCATGTTGGCGAGGCGGTCCGCGCCGAGAGTTTTTACGCCGGGATAACCGCGCAGATCCACCCCGGTATGGCGGTGGGGGGAGATTTGGACGATGCCCGGGAGCGCGGCAACGGTTGCGCGGGCGGCCGCGGGGACGACCGACGAGAGGATGGCGTGCTCGTAATGCCAACCCGTGAGCGATTTTTTCAACGCGGCGGGGCCATCGGCAGCGAGCAGAGCAGCGGTGGGCAGGCGGCGGGTCGTGCCACGCAGGGTTTCCGGGTCGGCGAGGCGCAGCTTGGCCGTGGTGTTGCCAAGGTCGATGAGCAGGAAGATTGCGGTGGTTTGGGACGCCATGGAGGCAAGGGGCAGTTCGGCATTAGAAAACTCTGTCATTCTGAGCGAAGTGCAACGCAGCCGAAGGAGGACAGAGCTTTTTGAGCGCGGACAATACAAAGAGCCAACAGAGTAAAACCTTCTTTGCGGGCCTGGGAACTGCTTTACCTGCCGGGACATGCACCCTCCGCACCCGCCCGAGGCCGGTTCCGCGCCGAAACCTGTCGCCGCGCCCCTGCCCGCGCCGACCGGCAACCGGCTGCTCCCCCGGCGGGACGAACGCCTCGCGTTCACGAACATTCTTCTGCTGCTCACCCTGCCGCTGCTCGCCTACGCGGCGCATCTTTATCACGCCGCCGGGACCTACGATTTGTCGCTGCCCGTGCAGTCGGACCGTCCGGTGGCGGTGCGTGTTTTTCTGAACCTCGGCGCGGGTTACGAACAGGCCGACCCGCCCTCCACCGCCCTGGTGGAATCGCCGGACCGTCCGCTGCTCGTGCACGCCGATATTCCCGCCGGGCGGCTGTCGGGTCTGAGCCTGCATTTCGACCGCGCACCCGGCGCGAAAATCCGCCTGGGCCAAGCGTCGATCCGCGCCCGGGGAGGCGACAACGACAACCCGGTGGCCGTCGTCCCGCTGCACGGCCTGCGCGCCTTGAGCGACCTGCCGCGTCTCACCTCGGACCCCGACGACGGCGTCAGCATGGAAGTTTCCTCCAAACCCACCGACGCCGCCGCGCAACTCGACCTCGCCTGGACCATTGTCCTGCCGTTGGACACGGCGAATTTCGTGCAGGACCTAGCGCTTGGTTTGTTGCTTTACGTGGTGACAGTATTCGGCGCGTTGCTGGCCTGGCGGCGGTTGCTGCAGACGGAACAATTTCGCCAACGCGCCGTCCGGGGCCAGTCCGCGCTGGAACGCGGGTATGCGGCAACGGGCCGGACGATCCGCGCCCGTCCGCTGGCGGCGCTCTGGCTGGCGGCGGCGGCGGGCGTGGCCGTGAGCTGTTACCCGGTCGTGTTCTGCGGCAAGAGCTTCGTGTCGCCAAACATCTGCGGCTGCGCGCTCTACGACACCATGCCGACCCTGCCGGGCTACACGAACATCGGCATCGAAGACACCCAGGGCAGCGACACCGAGGCCTCACAGGTGCAGAGCATCCCCTACGCGGTGATGGAACGCCGCGCGCTGTTGCACGGCGAGTTCCCCCTCTGGAACCGCTATAACGCCGCCGCCGGGCCGCTGTTGGGTCAGGGGCTTTCCATGATCGGCGATCCGCTGCATTGGATGGTCCTGCTGCTCGGGGCAAATTCCGGCGCGTGGGATTTGAAATTTCTGCTCGCCCGGCTGCTCTTCGCGGCGGGCGTGGGGTTGAGCGTGCGCGCGGCCACGGGTCGGCTGGCGGCGGCGCTGCTGTTGGCGTTCAGCGCGTGTTTCATCGGATTTTTCGCCTACCGGTTCAACCACCCGGCTTATTTCGGCATGTGTTATTCACCGTGGATTCTCTACGCCTGGCTGGAGATCGCCCGCGAGCGCGGCGGCCCCGGCGCGGGTCGGCGGTCCGTGCGTTGGGTGGGATTATTGTTGCTGGCGAACTGGATGGAATTTAACAGCGGCACGGTCAAGGAAACGTCCATGCTCATCGCGGGCCTTAACGCCACGGGCCTGCTGGTTTTCGCGCTGTCTGATGCGCGGCCCACGCTGGGGTCGAAAGGACGCGCGCTGGCCGGGCTGGTGTGGGCGGGAATCTGTTTCGTGCTGGTGAGCGCGCCGCTCTGGCACACGCTGCTCGACGCCATCGTGCATTCCTGGAGCGATTACATCCAACCGCGCGCGTGGCAGATCCAGCCGGGGCTGCTGCTGGGCCTGTTCGACGACATTTTTTACCGTCAGTTCAACCACAACGAGAGCATGCTCGACCCGGCGGCGAACTTCGTCGTGCTGTTGGGCGTGGCGTTCGCGGTGGTGTCGTTTCGGGCGCTGGCGCGGCAGCGGATGTTCCTGGCCCTGAGCCTGGGCGCGCTGGGGCCGCTGGCGATGGTGTTCGGGGTGGTGCCGCCGGGGTGGATCAAGGCCGTGCCGTTTCTGGGGAATGTCACGCACATCGACAACACGTTTTCGTGCGTGCTCATCATTCATCTGTTCGTCCTGGCCGGTTACGGGTTGGAGCGTTGCCGGGCGCGGCTGCTGGCCTCGGACTGGGGGATGGACCTGGCGTTGGCGGCGGCGTTGGTGGCCGTGATGTTCGGGGCGTTTCTCGGGTTGACGCAGGCGGACCAGCGCACCACGGGTTTCGATCCGCTCAAGGACATCGGCGAGGTGCAACTGAGCGCGTTTTTCCGGCCTTACGTTTTGTCGCTGCTGGCGGCGTTCGTGGCGTTGCCGCTGTTGTGGCGGCAGTTGCGGCGGGACCGGGGCGCGTGCGCGCTGGGGGTCGCGCCCTGGATCGTGTTGTGTTTGGTGGCGATGCTCTGGCGCGGGGGCCAACAACACCACGCCGTCGCCGGGTTCGACCGCTACGTCATGCACCCGCCGACCCGCGTGGATTTGCTGGCATCTTCACCCGCCGTGGCGCGGTTGCAGGCGCGGCAGGCGGAAGCGCCGGGGCGTTGCCTGGGGCTGGGCGATAACCTTGTGGCCGGGTTTATGGGGATTTACGGGCTGGAATCTGCCAGCGGCCCCGACGCGCTGCAAAACCGTTATTACCACGCCATGCTCACAGATTCCACGCTGCCCATGATGTGGCATTGGCGGCTGATTGCCAACCGGCACATGGCGACCGTGATGCGGCCTTTTTACGACATGCTCAACGTGCGGTTCTACGCCGACAGCCCCAGCGGCCCCGTGCCGCCGCCGCTGGCCGGGACGCATTCCCTGGGCCGTTACGACCTGGATTTATACGAGAGCGACACCGTCTGGCCGCGCGCGTTTTTCACGGACACCCTGGCGGTCACGAACGGCAACAAGGAACTCTTTGCGCTGCTCGGGGCCGGGGATGGACGCCCCTTTGCGACGGTGCCGCCCGCCGTGCTCGCCGGGCCGGACGGCGCGCCGTTGCGCGCGCTGCTGCGGGGGGAAGGCGGGGCTGAGGGCCGCGCGGTGGTGCCTGCGAGCGGCTACCAGTCCAAGAACCATCAGACAACGTTCCGGGTCCACGCACCGGGTCCGGGCGTGGCCGCGCTGCTCGAAGGCTACCAGGACCCGACGAACGTGCGGGTGGAGATCAACGGGCGGGCCGCGCCGTCGTTCCGACTCAACGAGGCGTTCGCGGGCGTGTTCCTGCCGGCGGCGGGGGATTACGCGGTGTGTTTCCGTTACGGGCCGCGCGACCTGCCGCTCCTGCTCGGCGCGAGTGTGCTCGGGATGGTGTTGCTCGCGGGAACGGCAGTCTGGCTGCGGCGGCAGGACGGCGGGACCCGGCGGCGATTTGCGGTTTGATCTTTGGCGCGAGGAACGGGATGGTCCCGGCGCATGGCCCCTGCCCTTTCGCCGCCCGCCGCTCCCCTGCCCAAAGCTGCCGCCCCGGTTTCGCGGCTGCCGTTCGGTTTGTTCCTGGGGCTGCGCTACCTGAGGCCCCGGCGCACGTTCGTCTCGATCATCACTCTCATCTCCGTGCTTGGGGTGATGCTCGGCGTCGCGTTGCCGATCATCGTCGTTTCCGTGATGACCGGATTCGATCACGAATTGCGCGCCAAAGTGCTCGGGTTCGACCCGCACATCGAGATCATCCCGCAGGGCGGTCTGCTCGACGACTGGCGGCCCGTGCGCAAGCTCGCCTTGGACACGCCGGGCGTCGCCGCCGCCGCTCCATACATGGAAGGGCCGGTGCTCGCGGAGGCCAATAACCAGCGCATTCCCGCCGTCATCCGGGGCGTCGAGACTTCGATGGAAAAAGACGTGACCGACCTCGGCGCGCTGATGTCCCAAGCCAAGGGTCACCACGCCCAAGGCAAGTTTGACCTCGACGGCGACAAAGCGGTGATCGGTGCCGACATGGCACAAACCCTTGGCATTGGCGTCGGCGACAAGCTGACCATTTATTCCCCGCACGGACTCCAGAAGCTCACCGAACAATTCAAGCAGCTCCAGGGGCACGGCGCGAACCAACAACAAATTGACGAGATGCGCGAAATGGTAGCCCCGGTGGATGTCGAGGTGACGGGCCTCTTCGATTCCGGTCGCTACCAGTTCGACTCGCAATTCATCTTCCTGCCACTGCACCTGGGTCAAGAACTTTACGAGCTGGAGGGCAAGGTGCACGGTGTGGCGTTGCGGACTACCGATCCGTACCATGCCGATGCGATCAACGAGCAACTGATAGAAAAGCTGGACAAGCTCGACCCGCCGCTGACCGGGCGGACCTGGATCGAAAAGAACGCGCAGTTTTTCGACGCGATCCATACGGAAGTCATGACGATGCTGGTGATTTTCGCGGTGGTGCTGGTGGTCGCGGCGTTCTGCGTGATGAACACGCTCATCACCATCACGGTGCAAAAGACGCGCGAAATCGGCATCATGAAAGCGGTGGGGGCGGACGTGTGGCAGGTGGTGCGGGTGTTCGTGGCGCAGGGAGTAGTGGTGGGAGCGTTCGGGACGGTGGGAGGGTTGGGACTGGCGTTGGGCGTGCTGGCGCTGCTCAACCCTTTCAAAAACTGGATGGAATGGCAGTTCCACGTCGAACTGTTTTCGCGCAAGGTGTATGGCCTCGGCGCGATCCCATATTTAACCAGGCCGGAACAGGCGGGCATGATTTGTTTGGGGGCGTTCGTGCTGTGTTCGCTGGCGGCGTTGATCCCGGCGTATTTCGCGGCGCGTCTCGACCCGGTGAAGGCGCTACGGTTCGATTGATGCTCGGGGCATGCAGCGTTGATTGATATGTTGCCCTCAAATATCTTTGTCAGCCCGAGCAAAGTGAAACGCGGCCAAAACCCTTTTTGCTAGCAACCTAGCTGCGCATCTCCAGTGGCCGCTCCGGCGGGTACAATCCCGGCTGCGAGCCGCGCGGCGGCGGGGGTAACGGCCAGACAAATGGTTTAGGCTTTGAGGGGTCGTGTTTCTTTTCCGACAGGATGACCTTTGCCGCTTCCTGACCGGAAAGAAACGCGCCTTCGATCTTCGCACCCAGAAACGCATCACCCGCCAGGAACAACGCAGGCTCACCCGCTTTGCTCAGGCGGATGCCAGCCCAATCCTTCAAGCCATGCGGCACGCTGGCGTACCGCCATCGATGGACTTGCCGGTCCGGCAGCCGGGTGATCCATTCGCCGACTATTTCCCCGGCGCGCGCGGCCATCAGCCGGGCCGCTTCTTCCAGATCGCCGTCCTGCCAGTGGCGAGAAAACTCCGCGCTGCCGTGCAACACGAACACCTGCTCCGCGTCGGGGTCACCAGCCCGCTTGTCGGAATCCGCACCGATCCACAACAGTGTTTCGTCGCGCAACTGGACGCCTTTCCATTCGGGCTTGGGCGCAGGTCCGCGCAACAAAACGGCCAGCGTCGGCGCAACTTCCACCGCCTTCAGCTCTCCCAGCGCGTCGGCGTCGAGAGCGTCGATCAATCCCGAAGTTTCCAACAACGCCAACGCCTGCGGCACGGGCAGCGTGAGGACTATCGTCCGCCCCGTGACCGGCTCCTCGCCCGGGGTTGCACCCTCGATCTCGGCGCGCCAGTAGCGACCCCACTCGTCGTCCACCAAACGCAACGCCGTCACCCGCGCGCCAAGACGAATGCGGTCGGGCGGCAGCGCGTGGGAAAGGCTTTTGCCCAGCGCACTCATGCCCTCGCGGCAGGCGTAGCGCGGATGGCCCGTTTCGTCCGGGTCAGGCGCGCGCAAACCGTGTTCGGCATCCCACTGGTGAAATCCCTCCGCCCACGGAAAGCAAACGCCGTGCGCCTGCCAGCGCGCCACTTGCGCCCAGAAAGCCCAGGTGCGCACGGTGAAAAATTGCGCGCCGTGATCCACCGGCACGCCGTCCCAACGGCGCGTCGCGGCGCGTCCACCCACGCCTCGGCCCTTGTCGAGCACCAGCACGCGGCGTTTCGCCTTGTGGAGATCGCCCGCCGCCTGCAAACCGCACAGCCCGGCACCGAGGATGAGAACGTCGCGCATGATCAAGGAATTACGTCTGAGCAGTGAATCTGCGCGCAGAAAAAATCAACCGGGTTCCCAATGCTACGAGCGCAGGTCGGCGTGCGCTGGCAAAACTGCACACCAGCCGCGCGCGGTCAATTCCGCCAGCAGCAGTTCCATAGCGCGGACGTTGACCGCCTCGCCGTCTCTCCCGCGCCGACCCTCGTGCAGCAGCGCAATCCCGCCCGGGCGCAGGGTCCCCATGATACGCTGTACGACGGCAGCCGGGTCAGCGGCATGCCTCGTCACGCCATCGAACCCGCGCGCGGACCAGCCCACCAGTCGCAATCCGTCGGCGGCAACGGCGGCATGCACGAACGGATTGACCATGCCTACCGGGGCACGGAACAGACGCGGGGACTGCCCGGTCAGTCCGCGCAACACCGCGCTGCATCCACCGATTTCCCGGCGCAATCGACCCGGCCCCAGACACCAGAACGTCGCCTGCGGATGATGCTCCGTGTGGTTGCCCAGACCCTGTCCCCGCCGAACGATTTCGGCAATCAGATCAGGGTGAGCCCGCGCCCGGTCGCCACGCACGAAGAACGTCGCGCGCGCGCCGTGGGCGTCGAGCAGGTCGAGCAGACGCGGCGTGTCCGCCGGATCGGGGCCGTCGTCAACGGTCAGCCAAACCTCGTTCCCGTGCCGGGGCAGGAAGCCTGTGGTGACCGGGCCAAATATCTGGTTGTTGGGCCGCAACGTCGCGTAGAGCAACACGGCATGGGATACCGCCATCACCGTCAGCGCCACCCACCCGGCTGCATGGGAATAATGCCACGCCAGCAACAGACACAGCGGAGCTGCAAAGCCGAGCGTGGTCAGGAAAAGCGCGCGTTTGGACACGAGAGAGCGTCCTCCCGACGCGACCGCAACGATCCGACGGCAGGACGCTCAATTCAACCGCGTTTTGCCGGTCCCGCGCTCGATTCGCCCGATGCGGAACGCCCCTCGGCCCAGTGTCTTCAGCGCAGCAGCGGCATCTTTTTCCGCGACGACCAGCGCCATCCCGACACCCATGTTGAACACCTGAAACATCTCTTCTTTCGGCACGGTGCCGCCTTCCTGCATGATGGCGCATAGTCGGGGCGTCTTCCAGGCCGAGGTGTCGATCACGGCATCGCACGTTTCCGGCAGCACGCGCGGCAGGTTATCCAATAGGCCGCCGCCGGTGATGTGCGCTGCCCCTTTGAGCACGCCCGGCGGCAGTTTCGCCATCGTCCCCCGGTAGTTCGGATGCACGCGCAGAAGCTCCTCGCCAAGCGTCTTTTTCAGTCCCGGCAGCCGGGCTTCCGGCGCGAGTCCCATCTGGTTAAAAAGAATATCCCGCGCCAGCGAATACCCATTCGTGTGCAACCCGTCGGCAGCTAACCCGAGCACAGCGTCGCCCGGGCGGATGCGGCGTCCGTCGATGATCGTTTTGCGGTCCACCACGCCGACGATGCAACCGGCCAGATCGTAGTCCGCGCCCTGGTAGATGCCAGGCATCTGGGCCGTTTCGCCACCGACCAGCGCGCAGCCCGCCGCGCGGCAGGCCGTGGCCAGACCCTTGAGGATTTGCGCGAACACCGGCGGCTCCAGTTTGCCTGTGCCGATGTAATCGAGAAAAAACAGCGGGCGCGCGCCGAGCACCGCGATGTCGTTGACGCAATGGTTGACGAGATCCTGGCCGATGGTGTCGTGCTTGTTCAGCGCGACGGCCAGCTTGAGCTTCGTGCCCACGCCGTCGATGGACGACACGAGCACCGGCTCGCGCATCCCCTTAAAGTTCGGCTGGAACAGGCCGCCGAAACCGCCCGCCTTGCCGAGCACTTCCGGCCCGTGCGTGGACGCGAGCCGCCGGCTCAGGTCACCCTTGAGCCGGTTGCCGAGATCAATGTCCACGCCGGCTTTGGCGTAGGCTTTTTTGGGAGCAGCGGCGGCGGGAGCGGCGGGAGGCATCGCGTCCGAGGCTTTATTTGGCCGCGAGTGCGGATTCAATCGCCTGCACCACTTCCGGCGCGTCGGGCTTGGTCTTCGGCTCGAAGCGGGCCAGGATTTTGCCGTCGCGTCCGACGAGGAACTTGGTGAAGTTCCACTTGATGTCCCCGGCATACGGCGACCCGGCACCCGCCAGAAGGTCGTAAAGCGGATGCCGCCCCTCGCCGTTCACCTCGATCTTGTCGAAGAGCGGGAAAGTCGTGTGGTAATTGTCGGTGCAGAATTTCTTGATCTCGGCATTGCTGCCCGGTTCCTGCGACTTGAACTGGTTGCACGGGAAACCGAGCGCGATGAAACCCTGGTCCTTGTACTTCTCGTAGTCGGCTTCGAGCGGGGCGTACTGCGGGGTGTTGCCGCACTTGGAGGCGACGTTGACCACGAGCATCACCTTGCCCTTGTAGGCTTCCAGGTTGGTTTCCTTGCCGTCGATGTCTTTGACGGGAACGTCATAAATCGAACCGGCGCGAACCGCCGCGACCTGTAGAAGGAGCACCGCACCGAGCAGGAGGAGTTTTTTCATGGCTACACACTGCTACGCGGTTCACGCGGGTTGTCAAAGGCCGGGACCGCCGCTCCGGCTCAATGCGTCTGCGCGAGCAACGGGCTGTAAACGTGCCGCGCTCCCATGAGTTCCCGGCGGGTCGGCAAGCGCAGCAGCGACGGTTGCGCCGCAGTCATTCGCTCCACGACCAGCGCGGGGGCGACGAGTTCCAGGGTGTCCGTCGGGAGAAATTTGAGCCGTTTGACGATGCTGGCGGAAATCATCTCGACCACGACGCCGTCCATCTTGATCACGAGCCAGCCGGGGGCGTCGGTGAAGCTGATGGCGTCGGCGGTGATCTTTTCTTTGCGGCGGTTGACGAAGGAGACCTCAATGGTTTGCATGAGGATTTGTCCAGCAGCCCACACGCCTCGCGCTCCCGAAGTGGGTACATCCCCCACCCGCTTCTGGGGGATACTCAGTAGAAACCGTGTACTCTGGTACAGATCGCCTCACGGCATCACCGACGTGGTGCCCCTGAATCGGTATCAAGCTTTCGCCGAATCGTAGTTCAGGTAGGGCGCCAGCCAACGCTCCATTACCGTGAGCGGCGAGCCTTTGCGCGCGGCGTAATCGACGACCTGATCGCGTTCCAGCTTGCCCACCGCGAAGTATTTGGAGTCCGGGTGCCCGAAGTACCACCCGCTCACGCTGCTGGCCGGGTGCATCGCGCAGGATTCGGTCAGGGTGATCCCCGCCGTTTTCTCCACGTTCATCAGTCGGAAAAGCGTCGGCTTTTCGGTATGGTCGGGACACGCCGGATACCCGGGCGCGGGCCGGATGCCCCGGTACTTTTCACGGATGAGATCTTCTTTGCTGAGCGCGGTTTCTTCCTGGCCGTAGCCCCACTCGATGCGCGTTTTGTAGTGCAGAAATTCGGCGAATGCCTCGGCCAAACGGTCGGCCAGGGCTTGCGTCATGATCTTGTTGTAATCGTCGTGCTCGGCCTGAAATTTGGCGACGAGTTCGTCCGTGCCGTGGCCGGTCGTCACCGCAAACGCGCCGAGATAATCCGCGCGCCCGCTGGATTTTGGCGCGATGAAATCGGCGAGCGACTGGTTGAACTGCCCCGCCGGTTTTTGCTGTTGCTGGCGGAGGTGATACAACGTCGTCAGAACTTCGGTGCGGTCCTCGTTCGTGTAGAGTTCGATGTCGTCGCCGACCGCGTTGGCCGGGTAAAAGCCGTGGACCGCCCGCGCCTGGAGCAGCTTGCCCTCGACGATCTGGTCCAGCAATCCCCGCGCGTCGTCGTACAATTCCTTGGCCTGCGTGCCGACGTAGGGATCGTCAAAAATCCCGGGGAACCGCCCGCGCAACTCCCACGTGTGGAAAAACGGTGACCAGTCGATGAACGGCACCAATTCTTCCAGGGGTTGGTCGTCGATGATTCGCTTGCCGAGAAAACCCGGCGTGTCGATGCGCGCCGTCGCCCAATCGAACGGCGTTTTTTTCGCGCGTGCCTCTTCCAACGTGAGCATCTTCTTCTCGCGTCCGCGCCCGGCGTGTTCCTCGCGCAGACGGTCGTAATCGACGCGCGTTTTCTCCGCGAAATCTTTCTTCTGCTCCGGGTTGAGCAACGAGTTGACCACGCCCACCGACCGCGATGCGTCCAGCACGTGCACCACCGGATGCGTGTACGATGGCGCGATCTTGACCGCCGTGTGCGCGCGGCTGGTCGTCGCGCCGCCGATGAGCAGCGGCAAGTCGAACCCGAGCCGCTGCATCTCGCTGGCGACATGGGTCATTTCGTCCAGGCTCGGCGTGATAAGGCCGCTCAGGCCGATCACATCGACGCCGTGCGTTTTCGCCGCTTCAAGAATTTTCTCGCACGAGCACATCACGCCCAGGTCGATGATCTCGAAATTGTTGCACGCCAGCACCACGCCCACGATGTTTTTGCCGATGTCGTGGACATCGCCCTTCACGGTGGCCATCAGCACCTTGCCCTGCGAGCGGCGGTCCTCCGGGGCTTGCGCGGCCTTCTCCGCCTCCATGAACGGCATCAGGTAGGCCACGGCCTTTTTCATCACTCGCGCGCTCTTGACGACCTGCGGCAGGAACATCTTCCCCGCGCCGAACAGGTCGCCGACCACGCTCATGCCCGCCATCAGCGGTCCCTCGATAACGTGCAAAGGCCGCTCGGCCTGCTGGCGCGCTTCCTCGGTGTCGGTGTCGATAAAATCGGTGATGCCCTTGACCAGCGCATGCGAAAGCCGTTCCTCCACCGTGCCGGAACGCCACGCATCGACCTCTTTTTCCGCCTTGTCGCCGGTCTTTTGCGCCTTGATGATTTCCGCCATCTCGACGAGCCGCTCCGTGGCATCCTCGCGCCGGTTGAGCAGCACGTCCTCCACTCGTTCGAGCAGGTCTTTGGGAATGTCCTCGTACACGGCCAGCACGCCCGCGTTGACGATGCCCATGTCCATCCCGGCCCGGATCGCATGGTAGAGAAACGCCGAGTGCATCGCCTCGCGCACCGGGGTGTTGCCCCGGAACGAAAACGAGATATTCGACACGCCGCCCGAGACGTGCGCGCCGCGCAGGTTCTGCCGGATCCAGCGCGTCGCCTCGATAAAATCGACCGCGTAATTGTTGTGCTCCTCGATCCCGGTGGCGACGGTCAAAATATTCGGATCAAAAATAATATCTTCCGCCGGGAAACCGACCTCTTCCGTCAGAATCCGGTACGCCCGGGTGCAGATTTGCACGCGCCGCTCGTAGCTGGCGGCTTGCCCTTCCTCGTCAAAAGCCATCACAACCGCCGCTGCCCCGTACCGCCGCACCAGCCGCGCGGAATGCTTGAACTTTTCCTCGCCCTCCTTGAGCGAGATCGAATTGACGATCCCCTTGCCCTGGATGCATTTGAGTCCCGCTTCGATCACGCTCCACTTGGAGGAATCGACCATGATCGGCACCTTGGAGATATCCGGCTCGGCGGCGAGCAGATTCAGGAACCGCACCATCGCCTTCTCGCCGTCGAGCATCCCCTCGTCCATGTTCACATCGAGGATGTTCGCGCCTCCCTCGACCTGCTGGCGGGCGACCTGCAGCGCGGTCTCGTAATCGCCGTTGAGGATGAGTTTGGCGAAACGGGGCGAGCCGGTCACGTTGGTGCGTTCCCCGATGAGCAGGAACTGGGTCGCGGCAGAGGATTCTTCGGGCATGGCGATAAGACGCTTAGATTAGGGTCTCTCGGGCGGATCATCAAGCCAGCGCTCGCGGCGACGGATGATCCCGCTGGGTCAAACCACGATCCGGGCCGCCCGCCGTTGAGAATGTGGAGCGGACAAAAAATTACGTAACGTACCTGCACCGGATGACTTCGGGAGTTAAACTCCTGTCCCCAAGGGAATAGCTTTTTCTGCATTCGGTGTTGCGAAGCTGCCCCGACCGAAAGGCGCGAGAGATTTGTTTTGACCCTTTGCCGCCGATTTGTGAAATCAGGCCCGTTCGGTTGGCATGGCGTCAACCAAGGCAACACAGGGCATCATGAAAATTAGTTATCCATCTTCATTCACTATTGCAGCAACATTCACCGTGCTTCTCCTCGCCGCTTTCCCGGCGGTGACCCACGCGCAGTTCTTCGTCAACGGCAGCTTTGAGAATCCTGCCGAAGCGACCAACAGCCTCACCGAAATTACCGCCACCGGTGTGCCCGGTTGGACGGGCGACAGCATCGCGGGAAGCACCCACGAGTACGTCATCAACGGCAACATCCAAGATCTGAGCGGCAACAACTACGGCAACCCGGAGTTCGGCTCGCAGTACCTCGGTCTCAACGCCGTCTATCGCAACAGCTTTCATTCTATCGAAACCCAGGTGATCACCGGCTTCACGGCGGAACAAACCTACGAAGTGACCTTCTACATCGCCAATCTGGACGGGGCGCACGACCCGAGTATCTACGCGAGTGCTTCGGAAGACTCCGGGACGGGTACGTTGCTCAACAGCACGACCGTCACGGCACCGATTGAAGGACCTTATGGCACCGGAACCATCGACTTCGTGAAGGAAACGCTGGATTTCACGTCGCTGGACTCCACCGTTTCCTTTTCCTTCAGTAACCAGAGCAAACAGGGCGTGATGGGCCTCGATAATTTCTCCGTGGCCGCCGTGCCGGAGCCTTCCACCTGCGCGTTGATGCTGGCCGGAGTGGGCCTGCTCGGAACGGCGGCTTACCGGCGCCTTTCGCGGACGGCCTGAGCGTGCCCGGGTCCTGCTAATACCCGCCTCTCCGGTGCAAATCAGAGAGGCGGTTTTGTTTGGCACCATCGGATTTCGACACCGAGCCGAACTGAACACCACGCCTATTCCCCCTCTAACCGGTAGAGCCACAGATTGTTCTGCGGCACGCCGCCCGTCAGCTGGAAACCCGCTGCTCCGAGGCTGGGCATTTCGTGGGCGGCGGCAACGTAACGTACCTCGGGGAACAACTCCCGCAACCGGCGCGGACCGATCCCCACCCGGCAGTACACCACGGAGAAAATCGACACCTGCACCTCGGTCTGGTACGGCGCGTCGGTAAAATACAAGTGGCTGTACTGGTTATATTTATCTAGGTGTCGGTGTGCCGGGTCGAGCCGGTCGATCACCGAAAAATCCGGGATGATGCGCGCACCGTTGACCACGTGTGCCCCGGTGGTTTTGATGAGTTCTACGCCCGGCAGACTGTCGTAAACCGCCCATTGCGCCGTGGGTTCGGCCAGCACGATGGCACGCAGTCGGTTCATCGTCGGGCTTTCCAGCAATTCGGGCAATCCTTCGCACACCGGGTTAACCAGAGCCAGCTTCGCTACGAACGCCACAGACCACACCACCGGCAACAGCCAGCGTGGTCCAAACAGGTACGCGCCCACACCCACGACTGCCGCCAAGGCAAACCCTGCGAGTCGCCAGGGAGTCAGGAAATCTGCGTGCAGCCCTTGATAGCGAAACAGAAACACCAGCACGCCTGTCGTCCATGCCAGCGCCGTGATGACTGCTGGGCGCGTCGGCTTCGCCACGCTCGCCGGACGTGTTGCCAGCCCCTGCACGATCAGCATCGTCCCCGCCACGCCCAGCCCGAGCAGCGCGCGGCCTTCCGTTTCCCGGCTCAGCAGCGTCAGGTCGCAAAACCACGGCGGCAACGCCACGAAGCAGTACAGCGTCATCAGGCAAAGATAAACCGAGAGCGCGATTTTCAGTCCCCGGTCCGCCAGCCATTCCCGCCACGCCCCCTCCCGGCGGACCGCACGCCGCACGCTGACCCATGCGCCTAATGCCAGCGGCACGAGCCAGAGCGGATAGAAATTGGCCGCCTCGCAGACGTTCGCCATGTCCGGCGGCACGGCGCCCTCGTCCATCCCCAGCGTAAACAAACCCGAAAGAAACCGGGCGAGCGGCAGGTGCCCGCCGTACACGTGCCGCTGGCCGGGATACACGGTTTGTGCCTCGATGCGCAGCGTCGGCAGGCAGTCCAGCACCCAAGGCACCAGCACCAGGGCCGTCGCCACGAGCGCGCCCGCCAGCCAACATACTCCGCGTCCGGAAAACAGACGCTTCTGCCACACATACCCGGCGACGACCGCGGTGCCCAGGTGCAGCAGCGGGATGATAAACGCCGGGTAACAGCACAGGAAAAAATTCGCCATGCTCCCCACAAACGCCACCGCCGACAGCCCATGCCCGCGCCATGTTCGCCGCGTGAAAAACGACACAGCGGCCACGATTCCCACCGCCCAGCATGCCAGCATTTCCGGCAGCATCGCAGGGGTCGAAAACCACCACTGCACGAACCCGGAAAATTGCACCGCTACCGCGCCGAACACCGACAACCCGAACCGCCCATCCGTCAGCACCCAGAACAGCCCGAACATCGCCGCACACAGCCCGAACACCTTCGCGTTCCAATTCCAGGCGAACGCATAATCGAACGGCAGGCAGAAATACCCCCACAACTGCGGGCGGAACAGCATCGTGTAATGCCGCGCGGGCACGCTCATCAGCAACGGGGTCACGCCGGGACCCAGCGAAGGGTTGCTCACCGGGAAAGGCTGCGGCTGGCGCGCTTGGGAAAGGATGGCTGGCGTCCACACGTACCACTCGTCGCCGCGAATGTGCTTGGGCACGCCCAGCAGCAAGCCCAGCCGCGCGTCCCGCACACGGATGTCGCCCAGACCCGAGGAACGCCAGAACGTGGTGGACGACCCGTTGAGGTCGCATGCGACGGCAGTCAGGAAAAACAGGGCAATGGCCAGCAGGAAACGCTTGGCCATCCGGGTCAGCGGCGGCAGTCCCGGCGGTGCGGTCAAAGACGCGGACGGTTCCCGACGAGCCGGAAACAGGCTCTCGGATCGCGTGCCCGGCTCGGGCGTCAGCGCGCGAAAAATGGGCGTGGAAAGCAGCATAGGCATCGCCCGGTCAGGATCGGGCAACGCCGGGTGCGCGCTTTAAAAGCAAGTTTGTTGCCAGTGTATTTTGCAAAACCAGGGCAACAATGACGCCTGGCCTCCGTGCACTCACCACCCACCCCAACCTCGCGTTGCGCCGCACCCGAACTATCCGCTTCCTGCGAAACGATCCGGTTTCGGCAACGGCATCACGCCGTTCAACAAAGCACGGAATCAGGCCGCGAGCACTTCCAGCCCGCTGAGCCGCAGCCGCCGTTCGATCACCGGCAACCGGCGCGGCGGACAATCACGCACCGCTTCGGCGATGGCGCGGATGTGCGCGGGCGTCGTGCCGCAGCACCCGCCCACGATGTTGAGCCAGCCTTGCGCCGCCCATTCGCGGATTTGCGGGGCAAGCGTTTCCGGCGTCTCCGGGAAGCCGGTCGGCGAGAGCGGATCGGGCAAACCGGCGTTGGGATAACAGGAAACGTACATGGACGAAATCCGCGCCAGTTCCTCGATGTACGGGCGCATCTCGTTCGGCCCCAGCGCGCAGTTCAGCCCGATGCTCAGCAGCGGCGCGTGGGAAACGCTGGTGTAGAACGCCTCGACCGTTTGGCCGCTGAGCGTGCGTCCGCTCAGGTCCGTGATTGTGCCCGAGACCATGATCGGCACGCGGCTGCCCGGATGCGTGTCGAAATGTTCCTGGATCGCAAAAAGCGCCGCCTTGGCGTTGAGCGTGTCGAAAATGGTCTCCACCAGCAGCACATCGACGCCTCCTTCGAGCAGCGCCGTCACCTGCTCGGCGTAGGCCGCACGCACCTGGTCGAAGGTGACATCCCGCGCGCCGGGATCGTTGACCTCGCGGGACATCGAAAGCGTTTTGCTCAACGGCCCGATGGCCCCGGCGACGAACCGGCGTTTGCCGTCGAGTGCCTCCACGCGTTTGGCGGCGCGCCGGGCGCACGCGGCGGCGGCGAGGTTCAACTCGTATGCCAGCGATTCGAGCTGGTAGTCGGCCTGCGAGAGCGAGGTGGAATTGAAAGTGTTCGTCTCGATGATGTCCGCGCCCGCTTCGAGAAAGGCCGCGTGCACGTCTTCCACGACCTGTGGCCGGGTGATGCAGAGCAGATCGTTGTTCCCCTTGAGATCGACGGGGTGCGTGGTGAACCGTTCCCCGCGATAAGCGGCTTCGTCGAGTTTGTACGCCTGGATATTCGTGCCCATTGCGCCGTCGAGAATGACGATGCGTTCGCCGAGCAGCGTTTCGAGCGGATGACCGGAGGGCACTGGGTTCATGGGAGCAATAACGGTCAAAACCCGCCCGCAATCAAGCAACAAATAATCGCATCATGATATTTTGATGCGTCAATCTGAGCGGTCAGACGATTTGATCTAAAAGCGGCTGGCCCCGCTCGAACGCCGCCAGATTTTTCAGGAAATGCTGCACCAACCGTTCTTCCTCGTTGGAATGCGTCCCGCCGATGTGTGGCGTGACGTAACAGTTCGGCGCGGACCAGAGCGGATGATCGACGGGCAGCGGCTCGGGATCGGTCACATCGAGATAGGCGGCATCGAGACGCGACGAGCGCAGGGCGTCGAGCAGCGCGTCCTGATCGACGGTGGTTCCCCGGCCAATGTTGTAAAATCTGGCCCCGGCCTTGCAGCGGGAGAAACGGGCAGCGTTGAAGAAGTGCCGTGTCGAATCGTTGGCCGGGAGGATGTTCACGACATGGTCGGTCTCTCCCAGGCGCACATCGGCCTCCGCTTCGGTCAGGATCGGAACGCCCTCGTCACCCCGGGGAACGCGGCGCACGCCCCAAATTTGCATGTCCAGAGGCCGCAGGATTTCGACCAATCGGCGGGCAATCGCGCCGAAGCCGTAGATCAGCACGGTCTGCCGGTTGAGCAGAAAGCGGCGGCCCACGCGTGGCTCGCCGTGCAGCCAGACCCGTTCGCCGCGTTGGTTGTCCAGGCAGCGGGGCAACTCGCGGGCGAGAGCCAGGATCATCGCGGCGAGATGCTGCGCGCACCCCTCGTCGAACACGCGCGAGCAATTCGTCAGCGCGGCGTGCCGGGCGCGCAGGGACTGCCGCAAATCGTCCCGGTCGTAGGGGGCGTAACCCGCGCTGGTAATCTCTGCCCACCGGAGCCGCTGGCTGGTCAGCACGACCGACGGGTCCGGCTGCCCGAGCAGGATGTCGGCCTCGGCGGCGTCAGCGTCTTCCCCCTGGCTGCGCGGGGGAATGCCGGTGTTCTCGCCTTCCGCGAAGCGGAGCCGATGCCACCCGACCCCGGCGCGCAAGGTCCGGGCCGCTTCCGCGTTGAAATCGTAGTTGCACCAGATGTGCAGGGGCTGCGCGGGCGGCACCGGGCGCTTGATTAGCGGTTGCCGCCGCGTACCCCGGCGGTGCCGGAACCCGGCGCCACGCCCGGCGCGACCACCGGCGCGCTGGCGGGATCGTTCACCCCGATGGGCGAATCCCCCTCCCCGCTGGCAACCGTGCCGGTGGCACGCGTGTCGGCGGAATTACCGCCCGGTCCACCGATGCCCGGGCTGACCGCGCCGACCGGAGCCAGCGGGATGCGGCGGCGGTTGGGAGCGTTGTAGGCAGAGTCGTCCCTCGTGCAACCCGCGCCGACGGCACAGAAGACCACCACGGCCAGAACCGGACGCACGAGGAATACAAAACTGGATTTCATAATAAATGGGATTCCGGGCAAAAACCGCCGCGCATCGGCGATCCGCTATTCCTAGCAAGGTTTTCCCGTTGTGGCTACCTCCGGTTTTGGCAAAGGCCGATTTTCAAACGTTTTTCAACGGGCATTTCAATAACCCGCCTGCCGGACGGCCTCACCGAACTGGGCCTTGCCGCCGGTGGCCACGATGCTGCCGTGCCCGACGATGATCCGGTCGAAATCCCACGCCCGGACGGATTCCAGCGAGCGTTTGAACGCCGCTTTGTCCTTCACGGCCATGCGCACCGCCCGGGACACTCCAGGGCCGTCCTTGCGCCCGGCCACTAGGGAAAGGAACAGGCGCGTCCACCAGGATTCGGCGGGGTCGCGGTTGAACAACAGATCGGCCACGATCAGCGTGCGTGACGGCGCGTGCAACATCGCGTGCTCCTCCATGCTCGGCAGGCCCTCCAGGCGGATGACCTGCAACTCGTCCCCCCACTCGGCGGGCGCGGGCAGCAACGGCTCCACCGGAAACCCCGCCGCCTCGGAAAACCCGGTCGGCCCCAGGAAAGTCGCCGCCGGGAACGCCGCTTTGCCCTC
Source organism: uncultured Chthoniobacterales bacterium (assembly GCA_964236475.1). Classification (GTDB taxonomy): domain Bacteria; phylum Verrucomicrobiota; class Verrucomicrobiia; order Chthoniobacterales; family SZAS-18; genus CAHJWO01. The sequence goes on along the minus strand of CAXSED010000037.1, from coordinate 3,081 downwards.
CTTCGCAAAAGTCTCGTGGCGCAACATGACATCCGTCACCCACCCCACCCGTCCGAGCGCGGAAATCGCCGCCACGTCCGTCGGGCTGAATGGCCCGGTGGAATGGACGACCACCGCGCCCGACCGCAGCCGGATCAACGTGACGTTGCGCTGGATGTTCGCCCCCAGCACTTTGAGCGGGAATTGCAGTTGCCAGAGATTTTCGGCGAGTTGGTCCATGCGGGAGTCTAGATGAAGTGGGCGGAATCGCCACCCGTCACGTCGTAGCTGGAGCCGGACACCATGTGAGCGTCGTCCGAAGCCAGGAACACGGCGGCGGGGGCCATGTCTTCCGCTTTGAGCCACGGCACTTTCAGCGGCATGTGCGGCAACTGCGCCTGGACGATTTCCTCTTCGGTCGGCGGACTGGAAGGCTTGCGTCCCGTCTCCTTGATGGCTTCATCCCAGCGTGTTGGGTTGTGGGTCATGGGTGTGTCGATCAGGCCGGGCACCAGCGCATTCACGGTGATCATGTGTTCGCCGAGTTCGAGGGCCAAGGTTTTCACCAAACCGTAGAGCGCCCATTTGGAACAAGCGTAGGAAGCCGCGTTTTTGCTGCCGTGGCGGCCCTGGGTGCTGCTGGTAATGATGATCCGCCCGCCCTGCTTCCCCTTCACGAGCAGCGGCGCGAAGGCCCAGACGGTGTTGGCCGTGCCGTTGAGGTTCACGTCGATCACGTCATGCCAATGCTTCTCGTCCATTTCCAGGAACGGTTTGAAGGTCTGGATGCCCGCGTTGGCCACGAGGATGTCGAGCCGGGCGAATTTTTCCATGACCAGATCGGCGGCTTTCTTGAGCGCGGCGAGGTCGCGGATGTCCGCCTTGTAGGAGATGAAGCGGCGGCCCTGCGCATCGACCAGCTTGCCGGTTTCCTCCAGTTCGTCCTCGGTGGCTGCCGGGTACGCGGTGACGCTGGAGGCCGGTCCCGCGATGTCGAGGCCCATGATGTCCGCGCCCTCCTTGGCATAGGCGACGGCGATGGCCCGCCCGATGCCCCGCGCCGCGCCGGTCACGACGGCCACCTTGCCCTTGAGACGGCCCGGTTTTTCGGCTAAGTCGGACTCGGCGGCGGCGGCGGCGGAACCGGCGACGGCGGCCAGCCCGATGCCCGCCAGGGCGGCGGCTCCTTGCCGGAGCACGTTGCGCCGGGTGTGGCCGGTGGGCGAATCGGGAATGGGAACAGCGGGAAGATCGGGAGTCATGCCACCAGATACGCGGAGTTCCTCGAGGATGGATTCATCCGTCGCCGGAGTTGAAAAAGCCCGGGACTTCGCGGAGAATCCACGACGTTCAGCGCGCCGCCTTATCGACCCGTTCCATGCCAGCCCTCGACTATGACGCCGTGATCATCGGCGGCGGCCCCGCCGGAAGCGCCACCGGCGCGTTTCTCGCCCGGGCAGGTCTGCGCACGCTCATCATCGAAAAGGAACGGTTTCCGCGCTTCCACATCGGCGAGTCGATCATGCCGGTGTCCAACGACATCCTGCGCGACCTCGGGGTCTGGGACAAGGTGGATCAGGCCGGGTTCGTGCCGAAGTACGGCGCGGAGTTCCACGTCGTCAACCGGAGCGTGCTGCCCCGGCACGTCGAGTTTGCCAAGGGGTTGGTGCCGGGACTGGACTACACCTTCCAGGTCGAGCGGTCGAAGTTCGACGAAATTCTTCTGAATCACGCCGCCGAACTCGGCAGTGCCGTCCGGCAGGAAACCCGGGTGACCGGCGTGCGGGCAACAGGACGGGACGACTACGAGGTAACGATGCAGCCGACCAACGGCGGCCCGGCGGAAACCGTGCATTGCGCTTACCTGATCGACGCCAGCGGACGCGACGCACTCTTCGCCAAGCCCATCAAGACCGCCCCGGCGAATCCCGACCTCGCCAAGCGGGTGGCCGTTTACGCGCATTTTGCCAACGTGCCCCGCGCCCCGGGCAAGGCGGGCGGCAACATCCTCATCGTCCGTAACGCCGACGGCTGGGCGTGGGTCATTCCGCTCAGCGGAGACCGGGTGTCGGTCGGCGTGGTCGTCACGACGGCGGCGATGCGCGCGTCGCGCCTCCAGCCCGAGGCGTTGTTCTGGAAGCTCGTCGGCGAATCGCCCAGGCTGACGCTGGCGTTGGCGGGCGCGGAGACGATTTCTCCGTTTCACGTCACGGCGGACTACAATTACCGGGCTGAGAAATTTGTTGCCCCGCGACTTTTGCTGGTGGGTGATGCCGCCTGCTTTCTGGACCCGATGTTTTCGACCGGGGTGTTCATCGCGCTGCTGTCGGCGCGGTTTGCAGCGCAGGAAATCGTGGCCGCGCATCGCCAAAATAACGCCGCGCTGGGATGGCTGGCGCGGCGGCGGTACACCCGGCGGCTCCGCTCGAACATCCGCACGCTGGAGCGGCTGGTGCTCGCGTTCTACGACAACGCGAGTTTCTCGGTGTTCATGGAACGCAACGCGCCGCTGCGGATGGCCCCGGCGATCAACGCGCTGGTAGCCGGGCATTCCGACCCCCCGTGGGCCGTGCGTTGGCGGTACTGGTTATTCCTGCTGGTGTGCCGGGTGCAACGGTGGTGCTCGGTCGTGCCGAACGTCGATTTCGCGGTGCGCGCCGCCGGGATGTCACGGACCCCGGAACCCGCATTCCCGGTTTTATAACCCGAGACAGGGATGGATCGCTGTGTCCGTCCCATCTTTCTGTAACAAGCCAGGAAGCTAATCCCGTGCGCACCGGGCTTCCAACTCCTGCCGGTCGAGCTTGCCCCTGACGGTGCGCGGCAGCAGCGGAGCCACCCACCACTGCCGGGGGATTTGCCAGGCGGGCACGCGCTCGGCCAAGGCGTTCTGCACCTCGGCGCGGGTCCGCTCCGTTTCGACCGCCGCCAGGAGGAAGTCCCCGCCGCCCGCCACCCGCGATCCCACCCCCACCCAGGCGTCTGTCACCCCGTCCAGACCGCGCAGCAGGCGTTCGATCTCCAGCGGGGCGACCTTCTTGCCGCCGATGTTCGCCAGCGGGGTTGTCCGGCCCGTGAGCACCAGTTCACCGCGTTCGTTCC
>CAXSED010000036.1:0-34160 GCA_964236475.1 uncultured Chthoniobacterales bacterium | reverse complement strand
GCGTGGCCGAGGGCGGACGCGGCACGACGAGAAAAGCTTCCCCGGTCAGCAGCGTGCGGAAGAACATCATCCGGCCATTGATGGCCTCCACCTCCTGCTGGTCGCGGCTCAACTGAGGGTCGGCTTCCCGGGCACGCAGGGCGCGGATGTCACGCGCCATCGCTTCCAGCGCGGGCGCGTTGGCAATTTCCTCGACGGAGAACCGCTTGCGCGTGGCGTCCAGGCCGAGCTTCTGGATCAGCGGGCGGTAGCCGACGAGCACGAGCGGCTCCTTTTTCCAATCATGCGCCGCCGGGTCACTGATCAACACCGAGAGCAGGAAATCGTTGGGCTGCCAGACTTTGCCGTGGGTATCCGTGTACACGGCCATGCCGAGGAAACTGCCGCCCGTCAAACGCAGCAACGCCTCGTGGGCAAAGGTGTCGAGGGGTTTGATCCGTCCTTCGTCTTGAATGGCGAGGAGCGACCACTGCTTGAAATCGTCCTCCTTGAGTCCTGCCCGGGCAACCACTGGCGCAAGAAAGGCGAGCAGACAGAATATGCCGGTTGTGCGGCGTAAAAGGGCGTTCGAGATCATGACAATAAGTCGGGCCTTCAAAATAGCCCAAGGCGGCGGGTTGTCATCCGCCACTGCACTTTGGACCATCGACCGTGGTCAGAAGCAAAACGATCCGATGCCAGTGACATTCCGTAGCGTAAAGCATCGGGAGCCAACCCACACGCGTAAATACTTGAAAACGTATCTAAAGGCTCCTGTGCTCGGCACGCTTGCGAGCCTCGGCGTGAAGCCACTTTTCATCGAATCCCGCCCATTCGCCCGCGACAACGAGAAGATTGGCACCCACTACTGGAGCAACCTCATACAGATAAATGTCTCGCAACTCGGAAACGGTGTAGCCGGAAGCTGCCGCCACCGCTGCAATCCATTGCAGATCGGAGTCCGTGAGTTCGGTGTCGAGCCAGAACTCCGAGAATGCCGTCCAGACGGGTTTACGACTTTCCGCCTCGGCATCGGTAATCACGGCTAGGTTCTGTCTGACGGATCTACTTTTGGCGGGGAAGATTCCGAGGTGGCTGGCGACCTCCGGGCACCATGAGAGGCGCGCCGAACCGTACGGTGCCTGTAGATCGCCAGCCACCTCGGAAAAGATCCGTTAGACAGAGCCTAGGCGAGCCGCGATTGCCTGCAAGACGGCAACCTCGAAACCTGATGTCAGTACGTTCAGCCAACGCTATCCCACCACGTTCTGCGGCTGGCCATCCTGAAACGCCTTGATATTTGCCACGACCACGCCCAACAGCCGGGTCCGCGCCGCGCGCGATGCCCAGGCAATGTGCGGCGTGATGAGGCAATTCTTCGCACTCAGCACCGGGTTGTCCGCCGCTGGCGGCTCCGTGGAAAGTACGTCCAAGCCCGCCCCGGCGAGCCGGTCCGCGTTGAGCGCGTCGGCCAGGTCCGCCTCGTTGATCACCGGCCCCCGGCTGGTGTTGAGCACATAGGCGGTTTTCTTCATCAGGGCCAGTCGTTCGGCGTTGACGAGTCCCTTGGTTTCCGGCGTCAGCGGGCAATGCACGCTCAACACGTCGCTGCGTCGAAAGAGGGTTTCCATGTCTACCATCTCCACGCCCGGCACCTCCGGCGGACGATCCCCGCGCCGCGTGGCGATGACGTTCATCCCGAACGCTTGTGCCGCCCGCGCCACGCCTTGTGCAATCGCCCCGAACCCGACCAGGCCCATCGTCAAGCCCGCCAGTTCCACCAGCGGAAAATCCCAGTACGCGAAATCCTTCGATTTCACCCAGCCGCCGCCGCGCACGCTGCCCGCGTGGTGGCCGACCTGATGCGTCAGCTCCAGCAACAGCGCGAAGGTCAACTGCACGACCGACGCCGTGCTGTACGCCGGGACGTTCGTCACCGTGATACCGCGTTCCTTGGCGGTAGCCACGTCCACGACGTTGATCCCCGTCGCCAGCACGCCGATGTAACGCAGATCCGGCAACTGCGCGATCACCTCCCGGTCAAGGATGACCTTGTTCGTCAGGATGATCTCTGCCCCCTTGGCGCGTGCTACCGTCTCGGCAGGCGGCGTGCGTTCATACATCTGGACGGTGCCGAGATCGAGCAACGGCTGCCAGTTCAGGTCGCCGGGATTGAGTGTATAACCATCGAGAACAACGATTTTCATGAGAAAGAGGCGCAGGATAGGCGCAAACCCGCCGAGAAAAACAGCGAATTCTTCCGATGGGAAGAACGAAAACCTTCCACGTGCCTTCCTGACACGCCGATTTATGCCTGGACGCCGCCCTGACCGAACTCTTCCGCTTCCAGCATCGCCTGCTGCTGCGCCGCCAAGATCCGGCAGTTGCGATAAGCGTAATAACCCAGTATGGCGATGAGGCTCACAATCAGGAAAAGCAACATTCCGATGCTCAGCGCGTAGCCCAGCGCTTTTCCGTCCGTCTTGTACGAACCGCCCGCCCCGTCGCCGCCCACGCCCTGCTTGCAGCCGGGACAAGCCTCCGCCACGCGGCAGGCGAACACCAACGCCACCGCCAGAAGGTATGAAGCTTGCCGCCGGAAGGTCGTCAAAGTTTTCATAGAGCCATTTTCCATCGCACGATCCGCTTTCCGCTTCAAGTGCCAGTCTTCAGCGTCACATCCCCCTTGGCCTCTTTTGCCACGGCGTCGGGCTGTTCGCGCAGCAGGTCCCCCACGCTGGTCAGCACCTGCTGCAAAATCTCCGGGTTCGTGCTGTCGAAATATTTGCGCACCACTCCCTGCCGGTCCACCAGTGCGATCTTCTCGCTGTGGATGAAGTCCCCCTGGTCGGCAGTGTGTTCCTGTCCCTGTTGATCGACGGTCGGCAACATGAACGCCTTCTCCGCGAGGTTGTAAATCGTGTCGTGGCTGCCGGTCAGGAACGCCCACTTGTCGGGCGAGGCGTGGAAACGCTGCGCGTATTTGCGCAGGACTTCGGGCGTGTCCATTTCCGGCGCGATGCTGAACGACACGGACCGCACGTCCGCATGGTCACGCACTAGGGCCTGTTGGATGTCTTCCATCCGGCCATTCATCTTCAGGCACGGGCCGGGGCACGCCGTGAAGAAGAAATCCACCAGCCAGATTCTGCCTTTGAGCATCGCCGTCGAATCGAACGGCTGCCCGCTGCGCTCGGTCAACGTGAATGGCGGCACCGTGCGGTAACGCTCCAGCGGCGTCACGGCATGCTGCTCCATCCCCTGCCACTGCTGGCGTACGAACCCGACGCCGATTCCCACCAGGATCAGCCCCAACGCGGCCCACACCACCCATTGCAAGGTCCGGCTGACCGGCGCGACCGGTTTCAGCGGCGTATCAACCAAGGAGGACATTGGTAGCGGGCGGTGGCGGACCTACTTCAGCCAACGAAGTGCGGGAGAATGTAGAAAATGGAAAACACCACGACCCACACCACATCCACAAAGTGCCAGTACAAAGACACGCAGGTCAGGAAATCATGCCGGTGGGGCGTGAAACGACCCAGCGCTGACATGAGGGTGGTGATCGCCAGGAAGATCACGCCGATGGAAACGTGCAACCCGTGGAATCCCGTGATGGCGAAGAAGTTGGAGGTGTAAGTCCCACCGGTGTTGAACCAGACATGCTCGTGGTAGAGGTTCGTCCACTCCCGGTATTGGATGAATACGAACAGCGCACCCAGTGCCGTCGTCAGCAGCAACCAGAGCGTCGGTGACTTACCCTTGACGACCGCCTTTTCACCGACGAGCAGCGTGCCGCTGCTCGCAAACAGAAACAGCGTGTTGATGCTCGTCACCAGCAGCGGCCAGAAAAAATGTTCGTCCTTGAGCCACTGCGGTTGGTAATCATGTCCACGGCTGAACCAGGAAATCAGGTAGGCGGTGATGAGGCCCGCAAAGAGCATGACCTCGGACGCCAGGAAAGTAATCATGCCGAACTTGGTCAGATCGACCTTCGGCGCGTCGGGGAGTTGGATGGCTTCGGCGGCGGAGTTCATGAGAAAAATGGGTGGCAGGCTGTCGAGAGGAGATTAACGGGAGACAACAGGGAATTTCAACCAGCAAAGCTTCTGCCGTCGCTAGACCGTCTCGCAAGCGTGTTTTGTGCGGGTTGACGAAAAGATTGCAGGGTCGTCGGCGGATACACCGTGCCGCCCATCGCGTGGGTCCGCGCGCGCATCCACAGCAAGATCAGCACGCACAACGCGATGGCAAAGACGACCAGCCCGATGAAGACCAAGAGATTCGCGCGGCGGGTGGCAGGCTCGACTTTCATTTGACGGGCACCAGCGTTAAAAGCGGCGGCGGCAGTTTGGCGAACGCCAGCAACGCGAGCAACAGCGGCAGGTAGATGATCGACGCGAAGAAAAGCTGCCGCGCCTGGGTGCGGGCTGGGGCGAGTTGCATCCGCGCAGCGCAATAGACCATCCCCGCGCCGAGCAAGAACGCCCCGAGGAAATACTCCCGCCCGGCCATGCCCAGCAAGCTCGGGGTCAGGCTCACGAGCAACAGCGCGAACGAATAGTTGACCGCCTGCCGCCCGGTGGCCGCGCCGTGTTCGTCCTCGTGCGTGAGCATGACGAATCCCCCTCGCGCATAGTCCTCGCGGTACATCCACGCGATGGCCAGGAAATGCGGCATCTGCCAGCAAAACAGGATCGCAAACAACGCCCCCGCCTCGATGCCCACCATCCCGCGTGCCGCCGCCCAACCGATGACCGGCGGCAACGCGCCGGGCACCGCACCGACGAGGGTGTTGAGACTCGTCACTCGCTTGAGCGGCGTGTACACGAAAACGTAGGATGCCATCGTCAACGCCGCCAGCGCGCTGCTCAGCGCGTTCACCAGGAAAAACAGGTAGAGCAGTCCGCCCGCCGTCAACCCGAACCCGATGAGCAACGCCGTGTCCGGCTTCATCCGACCCGCCGGCAGGGGACGTTCGCGGGTGCGGTGCATCAGGGCGTCCGGGCCGCGCTCGATGAGTTGATTGAGCGCCCCCGCTCCCGCTGCGACGAGGGCGGTGCCAAGCATCGCGTTGAACAGCCGCAAAAAATCCATCGGCCCATTCCAGCCCAGATAAAATCCGGCGAGAGTCGTAACGAGCACCAACGAGGTCAGCCGTGCTTTGACCAACTCGCAAACGTCCGCGAACAGGCCCGGATGAACGTCCACCGCCGGGTGGATCGGTGCGTCGTCCATGTCCAGCGCGCCGGGTTCAAGAAGGGTGGCCGGTTTCATTTCAGGCCATCGCCTCCACGGGTTGCAAAACGCGCCGTTCGGATATCGGGCGGGTTTCCGACGCGCCGCCAGTGATCCAGCGGCGGAGTGCCGCGTAGCTGAGCACTGCCCACACCAGTAAACTCGCGCCGACCGCGACGTGCGCCGTCGCCACGTCCGCCGCCTTGTTCGTCCAAATAGTGTACATCCCGAGAGTGACCTGCACGACTACCAGCACAATGCCTGCTGTTGACAACCAGCGCAAAGCATCCGGCAACCTCTCGCGCTGACGCCACGCCGACGAGGCCGCCGCCAAGATGCACCCCAGGATCAACGTCGCGTTTATCCGGTGCGTCATTTGCAGGTGAATCTGCGCCAGCGTGGTCGGCGGTTGGTGCAGCATCTCGGTCCGTTGCTGGTTCAGAGCTGGTAAATCCGCCCGGTGAACCTGCGGCCACCAGTGGCCGTAAGCCTTGGGGAAATCGGGAATGGAAAGCCCGGCGTGGGCATGCCGCATCGCCGCGCCAAGGGCCAGTTGCACGTAAATCAGGATGGCGATGGTGAATAATTTTTTGCTCAGGGCCGCCAATGCCACCGGGTCCGGGCGGCGCAAATCCGGTGCATCAAGCGTCAACCACCAGCGCGAAGTCACCAGCGCGATCAAGCTTACCAACGCCAGGAAAGCCTGCGCCACACAGCCATGGAAAATCCCGATCCAATCGGCTACCAACACGACCCGCAGCCCGCCGAGAACTCCTTGCAAGATGACTAAGCTAAGGGCTACGTAACCCAACGTCCGCACCCACCGGCGCGCCTCCATTAGCACCAGAAGCAAAGTCAAAATGATGGTCCACGTTCCGACCACCGTCGCCGCCAGGCGATGCGTGTGTTCGAGCAGGACCGCGCCCACCCAGCGCGAAACCGGGAAGGCAAACATATTGTAGCCGTAGGAATTCGGCCAGTCAGGGACGGCGAGGCCTGCGTTTTTGCTCGTGACCATCCCGCCGCTGCAAATCAGCACGACGATGGCTAGCGCCAGGAAAACCGTGTACCAATGCAACCAAGGAACGTAATTTCTGCCTTGGCGCCAAGTGAATGCGGTCCAACTGCCGCGCATGGCCTTGGCAGTACGGGTTCCGGCGCGGGATGCCGGATCGCCGCCCGTTCTGCTAACCGTGCCGCGTGGCGCATCGTGCATCGTGCCCTCTCTTTAGTGCGTGACCTCGTGCTTGATGTCGCGCAACGGAGTCGTCTGCATGAGGTAATCCTGTTCCATGCCCGGCACGCTGTACTCGTAAGGCCCGTGGTAGACGCGCGGCACTTTCTCGAAGTTGCCGTGCAGAGTCACCGGCGAGGGCAGCGTCCATTCCAGCGAGTTCGCCAGCCATGGATTATCTACAGCCTTTTCACCGTAGTACATGCTCCAGAAGAAGTTGTACCAGAATACGAGGAATGAAGAACCCAGCCCGAACGCACTGATCGAGATGAACTTCTGCAACGGTTGCAGGTTACGAAGGTGCGCGTACTGCGTCGGGTCCGCGATGCGGCGCATCATCCCCGCCAGCCCCATCGTGTGCATCGGGAAAAACGTCAGGTTGAAGAAGATGAACATCAGCCAGAAATTCCACATGCCGATCTTCTCGCTCATCATGCGCCCGAACATCTTCGGGAACCAGAAGTAGATCGCCGCCTGGATGGCAAACAAGCTGCCGCCAAAGAGCACGTAATGGAAGTGCGCTACGATGAAGTACGTGTGGTGGATGAACAGATCGACAGGCGTCGAGGCCATGAAGATGCCGCTCAGGCCGCCGATGACGAACATCGACACGAACGCCAGCGAGAAACACATCGCCGTCGTGAACCGGATCGACCCCTTCCAGACCGTGCCCATCCAGTTAAACGTCTTGATGGCCGAGGGCACCGCGATGACCATTGTGGAGATCGAGAACCCGGCGGAAACCACTAAGTTCATGCCGGAAACGAACATGTGGTGGCCCCACACGAAAAAACCTAGGAACCCGATGCCGATGATCGAGAAGATCATGGCGCGATAACCGAACAACGGTTTGCGGGTGAAGGTCGGCAGAATGTCCGAGACCATGCCCATCGCGGGCAGGATCATGATGTAAACCTCCGGGTGCCCAAAGAACCAGAACAGATGCTGGTAAAGCAGCGGGTCACCGCCGGTCGCCACGCCGTTGTGATACGGGGTGAAGAACGTCGTGCCCATGTTCAGGTCGAGCCAGAGCATCGCACCTGCTGCGCTGAGCACCGGCACCGCCAACAGGAGCAGGATGCTCGTGATGAACAGCGACCAGACAGTCATCGGCAGGCGAAACATCGTCATGCCCGGGCAGCGCATGTTGATGATCGTCGTGATGTAGTTGAACGCACCGGCGATGGACGCCAATCCGTTCACAAAAATGGCAAGCGCCCAGGCCGATTGGCCATACTTCGTGTGGTTATACGCCGCCACCGAACTGAGCGGGGCGTAGCTCGTCCAACCACCCGCCGGCGCGCCGCCGAGGTCCGGCGGCTGGCCGTTGTGCATGATGTGGTTGTTCCAAAAGTCGGTGATGTCCGCGCTAAAAAAGCTGCTCAACAGCATCACGCCCGAAAGCGCGAAGAGCCAGAAACTCAGTTCGTTGAAGAACGGAAACGCCATATCGGGTGCGCCGATCTTGAGCGGGATCAGAAAATTCCCGAAAACGCCGATGAGCAGCGGCATGACCACGAAGAACACCATGATCGTGGCGTGCATCGTCACCAGCATGTTGTAACCGCCGGGCTGGAACGAGCCATCCGGGTTGACGATGGCACTGTTGGTCTGCAAGGAAAGCAGGTGCCCAATGATGGGCATCGGCTTACCGGGGAACCCGAGCTGCCAGCGCAGGGCCATGGCCAGCATGCCGCTAATGGCTCCGAAGAACATGCTGGCGAAAAGGTACTGTTTGCCGATCATTTTGTGATCGTGCGTCCAGACGTAGGTCCGGAAAAAACCCGGATGATGATGCTCGTCGTGCGAGGTATGCACGTCCGTAGCGAGGTCACTGGCGTGGGCGGTAATGGTAGACATGATGGTCTAGCGGATGACGGAAGTTTGGAAAAAGGGTGCGGTCTAGAAATGCGCGGGTTGTGAGACGGCCACGGCGGACTCGGTGGCGGGTGCAGCGTTGGTGGTCACCGCCGGGGTCGGCGGGGTGGCAGGAGAAGCTTTCTTATCGTCGCGCGTCTTGAGCGAGGCCGCGCTCTTTTCCTTGACCAACTTTTCGTAATCCTTCTGGCTGACCACGTCGATGGCCGCTTGCATGTTGTAATGTCCGCTGCCACAAAGCTGATTACACGCCAGGGCGTAATGGCCGATCTTTTCCGGTACGAACCATACCCAGTTGATGGTCATCCCCGGTACGATGTCTTGGTACATGCGGAACTCCGGCACATAGAAGGCATGGATTACGTCCTGCGAGCGCAGGATGACGTTGACCGGACGGCCCACCGGCAGCGTCAGTTGGTTTTCGGACTGGAAATCGTCGTCGGAACGCGGGTCATGCTGCTTGGGGTCGGGGTTCAAGCCGAAGTTGTTCGTGCCCATTGTCACCCATGCCATGTTGGACGCGCCCAAGGCCTCATCCAACCCCGGGTTACGAATATGGAAGCCGAACTGGTATGCCACGATGTCGATTTGCAGCGAGTTAGCGGGGGCCTTGCCGCGAATCTGGAGCCAGAGTTTGTCGCTGTATACCGCCAACAAAATGAAGATGGCCGCCGGGATCGTCGTCCAGATGATTTCCAGCCGGTTGTTGCCGTGGCTGTATACCGCCTTGACCCCCTTGCGATGGCGGTACTTGACGATGAAATAGATGTAAACCGCCTGGGTGGCGATGAACACCGCCAGCGTCAACCAGAAGATGAACATGAGCAGCTTGTCGATCTCGTGGCCGTTCTGGGTGACCGCTTCCGGCGTCCACCACATATTTGACTGCCGGAGTTCGGCGTGGCAAGGCGTCAGGCCCAGCAACACGGCGGCCCCTATAAACAAAAGCAGGGCAGGCAGACGGCGGAAAAGCGAGCGGAAAGTCGTCGGTGTCATGGCAGAATGGCGACCCGGCCAGGACACATGCCGCGGTGCAAAATTGGACATGGCAAAATCGTGGAGAAAGCGGTTTTTGTCAAGGCGCGGGCGAAGGAGCGGGGCCGGGTCCCTGGCCCATTCCAGGGGTAGCCGGTTTTGCGGCGCTGCTGGCGTTCCCTGGATTGGCGGTGTTGGGAACCTGTGCGCCAGCCTTGCTGGTAGCATCGGCGGCAGGCGCGCCACCATCTATCGGTCCGGCGGGGATAGCTAGGAGTTCGGCCTCGGACCACGCTTCGGTGCGGTCTTTGGTCAACGCGCGGGCGTCGTCCATCTGTTTTTCGGTGATGGCCGGGGCGCTATTGCCACCGAGTTTGCCGCGCACGTAGCTGAGAGCCTGCGCAATCTGTTTGTCGGTCAACGTCACGTTCCACGCGGGCATGGCGTTGTTGTAGACGCCGCCTTTCACATGGACCGTTCCCTGGAGACCGTGCAACAGAATCTGTTGCAGCCGTTTGGGCGCATCGCCAATAACCCACTCCGAACCGACCAGTGGCGGGTACTGACCCGCCACTCCCAAGCCGGACGCCTGGTGGCAGACCGAACAGTTCGCCGTGAACACTTTCTCGCCTGTACGGATCATGACCGCTTCGGAATTCGGGTCCTCGGGCGGACCGCTCACCGGATGATAATTGGCTTCTTCGTTGAAAACGTCGCCCTGCCAGCCACCGTTGTACTGCCCGAGGTAAATACCGCCCCAAACCAGCAGCAGACCCGCCACGCCGATGGCCCACCAAGGTACGGGCCGGAACGCCTCCGCCCGATGCGCGGCAGGTACGTCGGCCGCTCCGACGTTGTGCATCTGGTGCAGATCGACGGTTTCACCCGGATCACCCAGTTCGTTAAAGGACTCGTCATCCTCTTCCCGGGCAAGGTCGCGGTGCGGATCGGTCTTGGTGATCGACTGCTCGCGCGGCGATTCCTCCTTGTCGGGCGGTGCGATTGGACCATGCGCCGCGATGCGGTCGTCGGGGATGACCGCAGGCTGCGGCATCGTGTTGTGGTCCGCCGCGCGCTGCTGAGGAGTTTTCGCATTTTGCTCGTGCTCCTGCGGCGTGGTGGAACCGTGGGTGGGATCGTCAGGCGTGGAAGCCATTAAATTAGGATCGGAAGGTTTGGCTGGCTGGTTCGGTCCTTTGCCGGGCTTTTTGCCCGAACCGCCGGAAGGTCGAATCGGTTTCGCCATAGATGGATTTAGGGAGTGGCGGTGGCCTCCTCGGGAGCTTCGGCCAGTTTGTAGGAACTGCGCTTGAGCGAAAGCAGGTAAGCCGCGAGCGCCTTGGCGTCGTGCCGGGGCACGGCCTCGACGATCGGCACGGCGGGTTGATCGCCCGCCAACTTAATGGCATCGGTCGAAGGCTGGCCGATGACGGGATGAAAATCGAAAAGGAAGCGCAGCGGCGGACAGTTGGTTCCGGGCGAGACGGCGGCGGGATCGTAGAAATGTTGGTAGTACCAACCCGCCTTGTCGTGGCGGACGCCGACGTTGGCGAGGTCCGGTCCGATCCGGGAATTGCCCAGGTACGCCGCGCGATCACGCAGGTAGTCGCGTGCCACGGTGCGGCGCGCTCCCCAGCCTTCGCGGTCGAGGTCGGCGTTGTCGGCGCGGGAACCGATTTGCTGGCTGTGGCAATACACGCAGCCGTTGGCCGCGTAAACCTGCCGTCCCTGTTCGGCCAGACCCGAGAACGCCGCCGGAGTTTCATCGTGGGTGGTGTCGTCAATGTCCGGCAACATCCGACCCAATTGGATGTACGGCACCAGCACCAGCACCAGCCAGGAAGTCAAAAATACGAGCAGCAGCCCGGTAAAAATCGAAGTTGAACGGTTCATGGTGCGGAAACGGGGGTGGCAGCGGAAGCCGCCAGCGAACTGGAAATCATCGCCAGCGGGCGGCGCGTGGCCGGTTCGCCGACGCGTGCGAGGATCAACGCGAACGACGCAGCGAAAAATGCGTGGGCGGCGGTCGTGATCAAAGAGGCCACGAGTTGCACGAAAAGAAAAGGTTTCACGAAACTCAGCAGGGCGAGGATCGGCACCTTCGGATCATCCAGACCGAGGCCCTGAATCACGCCGCCCAGCGCCAGCGCCAATACCGCCAATCCAAATCCGGTGACGCTGAACCAGAAATGCAGGCGGATCAGGCCCGGCGATTCCCACTCGGTATTTAGCAGGCGCGCCATAATATAATAAACCGCGCCGAAGAAAGCCAATGACACGAAGCCATAAACGACGAGTTCGTGCAGCGCGCTGCCCAGCAGCGTGAAATGCACCACCGCGTTGACGCTGCGGAAACCCGTCAACGCCGAGGCGATCCCCGCCGCGAGGAAGCACCAAACGCCGACCGTGACGAAGCGCAGCGACGGGCTGTGTCGCAGCCCCCGGACATGGCCGTGGAGCGTGCCCTGGAAATTCGAGCCGATGGCGTAGAGCGGCAATAGAGTCAGCGCGCTTGCCACGACCGCCAAGCTCAACAGCCAAGCCGGGGCAGGACCGCCGATGAGGTCGTACGCGCCGCTCCAACCCGAGAACAAAAGCCACGCCCAGAAGCCGAACTTGGCCAAGCCGTAATGCGCCAGTGGCCGGCCCACCACTTTCGGCACGATGTAGTAAGCAACCGCCAGCGCCATCGGGATCAGCCACAGGCTGACCATGCCGTGCGCATACCATGCGGCTACCACGGACTGTGCCGGGGCTTGGATCGGAATGAAGAATAACAGCAGGTTCGCCGTGGCGTACATCCACGGGAAAAACAGGAATGCTGCCAACAAATACCACTGTGAGATGTAAATCGTGCCGCCGGTGCGCTGGCGGAAGGCGAGACCCATCCACAGCGCGATGAATACGAAGGCCGTGAAGATCAGCAACGCCGCGTAGCGGGGGAATTCCAGGCCGTTGAATGATGTTCCCTGGCCATACAGAATGCCGAATACGCCCAGCGTGACGCCGAGGTTCCACAGCCCCCAGGCGGCGACGAGCACTCCCCCACCCCGGAGTGGAGTGCGGCACAAGCGCGCCATCAGCCAGAGCGACGCGCCGATGCCAGCCGTCGCCGCCCAGCCATAGACAAAGGCCGAGGTCGCGGCGGGATGCACGCGGCCGAACGTCAGCCACGAGAAAGTGGTCAGGAAGTAAGGAAAGTTCAACTTGACCGACGCCAGTACGCCCAAGCCGGATGCCAAGAGCAGCCAACCGATGGCCGACGCGAAGAACATTAACACGGGGCCACGCACCGAGGCGTCGATGGCAGGCAGCATCGCCGTCACGGCCTCGGAGCGAACAGGCATGGCCATCGTGCCAGCGTCAGACGTAGGCGCGGAAACGGCGGACCCTGTCAGAGGGCCAGCGGACGTGCTCGGGTCCACGGTCGAAATAGGAACGGTACTCATGGAAATGGGAAAGTTCAAGGCATGCCTGCCGGGCTGGCCCCTGGCGTGGTAACCGAGGGCGTCGGGGTCGTCGCTTCCAAAGCGGCAGGCGTTGCGGTGCCGGACTGCGCGGGCGGAGCTGTCAACGGCTCGGGCTTTGAGCCGGTGGCGGGAGTGGCGGCTGGCGCAGTAGCCGGAGTCGGCGCGGGTGGCTGCGCAGACGTGCCGGGGATCGGTGGTTTGCCAGGATTGTTGGCGTTGTTGTCAGGCGATGGCGCGGCAATGCCTATCGGCGTTGCGGCGGGAGCATTGGACGCGCTGGTGGCAGGCGCAGGCGTCGGAGCAGCTACCGGGGCGGGCGAAGGCTGGCCGACCGTCGGATTGGAAGCAGACGGGGCCACGGTGGCGTCCGTCGCACCGGCTCCCTTGTCGGGCGAGGTCGGAGCGTTCGCTGGCTGCGGCGGCGACTGTTTAAGCGGATAAGCAGGGTGCGGTTGCTCGTTTTTCTGAAGCTTTTGTAAGTCCGCAACCGTCATCTTGACGGCGTCGTCAATTGGCACGCGCACAATCCCCTTCCCCTTGTCCAGCAAACTCGCCGGGTCGTGCAACAATTTGGCGTCCTCAGTATTGCGATCCGCAAGAATCTTCTGGCGTTCGAGAACGCGCTTGGCGTCGGAATCCACGAATTCACTCGTGCCGATCCCGAATACGAACCAAGCCAGCGCGCCGACGAGCAGCAACACGACGGCGACCACCAACACGCCCCGGAGCAGCCCCCACCCGGTTGCAGGGACCGGGGTCGCGGGCGGCGTCGCGGGCGCGGATACGTGTTCAGCGGTGACGGGCGAGGGAGCCATGATAATTGAAAGAAGAAAGAGTTGAGAGAACAGGCGGCGTCAATTCACCAACCGGAGGGACTCGGGCAAGCGCGGATCACGCAGAGCGTAGAGCGAGTGCTGGCCCAACGCCCTGATGAACACGATGGCCAACGGAGCACCGATGGCGGCAAGCGCGGCGAGATCGACGATCATCGTCAGCGGGGCGACGCCCTTCGGATGCAGGAACGGGCTGACGATGAAGTACATGTCGCACGCGTGCATCACCAGGACCCAACAAGCGACCCCTGCGAGATACTTCATGTTGGTTTTCATCACGCGCGGGCAAAGGAACGCGAACGTCACGAAGAAGTGCCCGATCACCTCCAACCCGATGGCCCAGGTGTTCCAACTCTCCGTGTTGCGCACGAGGAAATACTCCGTCTCTTCCGGGATGTTCGCGTACCAGATCAGGAAGAACTGGCTGAAGGAAATATACGCCCAGAACACCGTGAACGAGAGCAGCAATTTGCCCATGATGTGAAAGTGCTCGGTGCTGACGATCCCCTCCAGATACCCGGCGCTCCGCAGCAGGTAGGTAATGATGATCAGCGTCGCCATCGAACTCCACGCCGACCCGGCGAAAATGTAAACGCCCCACATGGTCGAGTACCAGTGGTACTGGATGCTCATCGCCCAGAAGATCGCTCCGGCGGTCAGGGCCAAGGCAAACAGCGGGATCGAGAAAAACGAGACCTTGCGCGCCCGGGTCGTGCAGCCCGGATCGCCGGTCTTATCCTGGCGGACCGAGAGCCAACGCAAGGTGAAGCTCGCCGTGAAGAAAAACGAGAAGATCAGCACGGTGGCCCACGCCCAGACGTGGCCGTTAAGCATGGCGCGTTTGCCGTCGAGCGCCGGGTCCTTGCCGAGCGGGACAGTCAGCCACTTGTACATGGTCGGTGCCCAAATCGCGATGGGGATAAACGCCAGCCAGAGCCAGCGGAACGAGTTGGCCATCGTTTCCAAGATGCGCCGCACCACCACGCTCCATTCGGCGTCCACCGCGTAGTGGAGCATCGTCCAGAACAACGCCCCGGCAGAGATCGTGAAATAGAACATGAACGCGAACAACCACGAGAACAGGAACTGGCTGTGCGCGCCGTGCCCAGTCTGGTCGGGAACAAAAAAGCTGATGAGACACACGGCCAGCCCGACCCCGGTGGCAACGAGCAGACCGAAGAACACGGGTCCGAGGTTCGTGTACTTGAACCGTTCTTCCTTGGGCGAGGCGGTGGGGGCGTGGGCGGTGGCGGCGCTCATGAACAAAAAGATCTAAAACGAAAAGGGAAAGGAATCAGGGCTTGGCGTCGACGAGGGCAGCGCGTTCGGCGGGCGCGAGTTCATCGAGTTTCACGTTCTGCGCACGCTGCAAGGCGCGGACGTAGCAGACGATGGCCCAGCGGTCGCGCACGGAAAGGTTCGCACCGTAGCCGTTCATCGAGTTATGGCCGTTGGTGATCGTGTAGTAAATCTCGCCGTCGGCCATCGCCAGGTACTTGGGCAGGTGATAGTTGGCGATGTTGGCCAAGCCGTACTTGCTGGTCACGCCGTTGCCGCCGCCGGTCGCGCCGTGGCAGACCTGGCAGTTGATCGTGAACCGCTCCTTGCCCTTTTCGAGCAACGCGGGTGTCACCTCGATGGGGATGCCAGTGCCCCATTGATCGCCGATCATGCCGGTGCTGTAGTAATCGGGGCCGTCGCTGAAGGTCAGGCCGGGCGTCGTTTCGAGACGTTTGGCAGCGGCGGTGTTGGCGATCTGGGAAGCGGTCGTGGTGGTCGGCGGGACAAAGCCCATCGGCACGGTGCCTTCCACGGGCCGACGTCCACTCACGCCGTCAGCGAAGAATCCGGCGGGCGACTGCGGCTTGACCTTCGATTGGCGGACCATGTCCGGGAAGAACTCGAAAGGCCGTCCCGGGGTATGACGTCCTTGCGGTCCAGCTACGAGGAAGACCAGCACCACCACGACCGTAAAAATGATGAAGAAATATTTCATGCGAAAAGAGGCGTCGGGGGTGGCGTCCTATTCCTCGTCGTAAACGAGCGTGATGTTCGTGCCGCCCGCTTTTTCCAGGAATTCACGCGTGCCCTTCTCGGTGAAACGGGCGTCGCTGGCCTCAACCACGATGAAGAAGCCGTCGTCCGTAACCTTGGCAAAACGGTCCCAGTTGAAAAGCGGATGATGCCAACGCGGCAGGAGGTTCATCGCCAGCATGCCGAACACCGCGCCGAACGCCGAGAACAACACGGTCAACTCGAAGATCACCGGGAAGAACGCCGGGATCGTGTTGAAGGTCGTCGGCTTGCCCTGCACGATCAGCGGATAGAGGTAGAGCGCGCTGCCGAGTTCGAGCAGCAAGGCCGTGGCCGTGCCGGTCAGGCCACAGGCGAGCACGATAAAACTGACGATGGATTTGCCCAAGCCCATGGCGTCGTCCATCCCGTGGATCGGGAAAGGCGAGAACACGTCCCAGCGTTTGAAGCCGTGGTCGCGCGCTTCCTGCGCGGCGTGGAAGATCGAGGCCGCATCAGGGAATTCCGCGCCCATCGCGTAGAGCTTGCGGGCTTGCTGCGCGGGAGCGGCAAGGCTGGTGGGAGTCAGGGCGGTGGCCATGGCGTGTCGTCGTGTGGGGCGCGCTGGAAACTAGTGAGCGCTGCCGCCCGGCGGCGTAGGTTTGATGGGTTCGGTGCCGTGCTCGCTGGTGGCGGGCAAGCTGGTGCCTTCGGTGGACGGGCGCGGGCGGGACCCGCTGCCAGCCGCAGCGGCTTCCTTACGGTCGCGTTCGTCGGGAGGGAGCAGGTGCGTGGGTTCAGCCTGCGGACCGCCTGCGTAACCGGCAGCCGTGCCGTGGCCGCTGTGCGGGTCGGCCATCGGGGTAACGCCCTTGACCTCGGCGATGGCGATGGCGGGCAGGAAGCGGATGAAAAGCAGGAAGAGCGACAGGAACAGGCCGAAGGTGCCGACAAAAGTGGTGATGTCCACCCAGGTCGGGTGGAAAATACCCCAGCTCGACGGCAGGAAATCCCGCGAGATGGAAGTCACGATGATCACGAACCGCTCAAACCACATCCCCATGTTGACGAGCATGCACACGAAAGCCACCATGAACAGGTTGCGTCGGCACCAGCGGAACCAGAAGAACTGCGGCGAGAGCACGTTGAAGCTCATCATGCAGTAGTAATAGTACCAGTACGGGCCCCACGGCATTTTCGGCACGGCGTTCGGCATCAACCAATGCAGGAAGTCCGTCACGGGACCGGCGGCGCGGTTGCGGATGAAGGCGTACCCCTCAAAAGCGTTGCCGCTGTACCAGGCCACGAAGAATTCCATGATGTAAGCGTAGCCGACGATGGTACCCGTCAGGAGGATGATCTTGCACATCACGTCGATGTGGCGCGCTGTCATCATGTCCTTGATCTGCGGATAGATCAGGCGCATCGGCAGCATGAGGGTCAGCACCATCGCGAACCCGCCGAAGATCGCGCCCGCCACGAAGTACGGCGGGAAGATCGTAGTGTGCCAGCCGGGGACCACCGACGTGGCGAAATCGAACGACACGATGGTATGCACGGAGAGCACCAGCGGAGTTGAAAGGGCCGCCAGAAGCAAATAGGCCATTTCGTAGTGCCGCCACTGACGATTGCCACCGCGCCAGCCCAGCGCGAAGAAGCCGTAGCCGTAAGCGGCCAAGAGGTTGCCCTTCGCCTTGGCACGGTCGCGCAAGGTGGCCAAGTCAGGAATAAGGCCCGTGTACCAGAAGAGGACGGAAACCGTGAAATAGGTCGAGACTGCGAAAACGTCCCACAGCAGCGGGGAGCGGAAGTTCGGCCAGATGGCGTACTGATTTGGCACGGGAGCCAAGAACCAGGCCATCCAGACACGGCCGACGTGCAGACCAGGATACAGACCGGCGCAGATCACGGCGATGAGGGTCATGGCCTCGGCGGCACGGTTCACCGCAGTGCGCCAACGCTGACGGGTCAGAAACAAAATGGCTGAAATCAGTGTGCCGGCGTGGCCGATACCGATCCAGAACACGAAGTTCGTAATGTCCCACGCCCAAGCCGCAGGGATGTTCTCACCCCAGACGCCGACACCCGTCATGATGAGATAAAGGAAGCAACCGAAGCACACTGCCGCCAGCGTAGCGCACGGGATGAAGGCCACCCACCACCAGAACGGGGTCTTGTTCTCGCTGATGCTGCAAATGTTCTCGGTGATCCAATGCAGCGAATGGTCGTTCGCCACGAGCGGCGAGCGCAGATCCGCCAAGACAGCGGCAGCCTGCGGATCGATCTCCGCCGGGGCGGATGGCTCGGACGAGTGACTGCCGGAGTGGATGGGAGTAGCGGCGGTGGCCATGGGAAAGGTTTGCGGTCCGTCTCAGATTTTATGGTTCCCGCTGACTTCGGGAGCCGAAGGCTCATGGGGAGGTTCGGTGCCGTCCTCGTGTTCTTTAAGATCAGCGGGCGGAAAGTTCTTCTCGTTGCCCAGCAGGGTCATGCCAACCTGCGTGGCGCCGGGCATTTTCATGTTCGGATTGCGGAGCGCGGCCTGGTAGCTCAAGCGTGGACGCACGTTGAGATACTCCAGCATCTTGTAATCGCGGTCCTGACGCTTGACTTGGGAAACCTTCGAGTCCGGGTCGGCCACGTTGCCGAAGACGATGGCTCCCGCCGGACAAACTTGCGCGCAGGCCGTTGTGAAAGAATCGCGCGGCACCATGGTTTTGTCGGAATCGCGGGCCACCTGGAGCTGGCCGATCTTGGCCTCTTCGATGCGTTGCACGCAAAACGTACATTTCTCCATCACGCCGCGCATCCGCACCGTGACGTTTGGATTTTTGGAAAGCTTCTTGATGTCGGGCATCCCGTTCGTGCCGAACGGCCCGAGATATGCCTCGGACTTGCCCGCCCACGGACCTTTTTCGATGGGTTCGATGCTGCGCTCGTTGTAGTTGAAGAAGTTGAACCGGCGCACCTTGTACGGACAGTTGTTCGAGCAATAACGCGTGCCGATGCAGCGGTTGTAGGCCATCACGTTGAGGCCCTCCTCGTTGTGAATCGTCGCGTTAACCGGACAGACCGTTTCGCACGGGGCGTTCTCGCAATGATGACAGGTGACCGGTTGGGTGAGGATTTGTGGGTCCTCGTCGATCATCGGATCGTGGTTCGGATCGTCGTTCTCGATGGTCGAGTAATAACGGTCGATGCGAATCCACTGCATGGCGCGGCCTTTGGACACCTGATCCTTGCCGACGACCGGGATGTTGTTCTCCGATTGGCAGGCCACCACGCAGGCGTTGCAGCCCGTGCAAGTATTCAGATCAATCGCCATGCCCCACTGGTGCTGCGACTCGTAAGGCGGATTCTTGTAAAGGGAGACGTTCGGCGGGAGGTGGGCATCCATGCCCATCATCGCCACGAAGGAGCGCTCGCCCTCGTAATGGAAACCGGCTTCCTTGCGGTAAAGGTCGATGGGCAGTTCGCGGACGAGGTTGCGGCCTTCCATCGCCTGGTGGGCCTGCGTGGTCACGAGTTGATACGTGCCCTCCACGGGAGTCACCTTGACGCCGGTGGCGAAATAGGTCGTCGCGGCGGTGCGCAACGGGTAGGCGTCGAAGCCGGTGTTGCGGCCCACGCGGCCCACGGTGCGGCGACCGTAGCCGAGCGCAATGCTGACCGAATTGTCCGCGTGACCGGGCGAGACGAGCACCGGGGCCTTGATCTTGCGACCGCCGGGGATTTCGATCTCGACGTAGTCACTGAAGGTATAGTCGCCCTCGGCAAACGCACCGTTCTTGTGCGTGTTGAAAGCCTGTTTGTTCACGCCGAGCCGACGGGCGGTGGCGGGGCTCATCAAAACCGCGTTATCCCAGCAAATCTTGGTGATCGGATGCGGCATCTCTTGGAGCCAGCCGTTGTTGGCGTAGCGTCCGTCGTCCACCTTGTAATCGGAGATGAGCACGACTTCCATGCCGTCGCCAAGCGCGGCGGGGAACGGATCGTCGGCGTGCTGCGCCTTGAGGTAGGCCACCGCGCCGCCAACGTTGAAGCTGGCCGTTTCGAGTTCGACGGCTGCCGAGCCGGGCAGGAAGCCGTCGCGCAGGAAAGCGTTCCAGGCGAGATCGCCCAGGACCGACGTGCCCCGGCGAATCTGGTTGAACGTCGCATGGACGAGGTCCGGTTTGTCGTTCCTCTCGTGGCCGAGGAGCAGGTTCAGGACTTCGAGGTCGCTGTAGCCGCCGAAGAGCGGCAGGATCATCGGCTGGATGACGCCGTAGGTGCCGTCGGCGGTGCGCGTGTCGCCCCACTGTTCGAGGAAGTGCGCCATCGGCACATGCCACTGGGCGTGTTCGCTGGTCTCATCCTCGTAATAACCGAGGCGGACCACGGTCGGGACGCTCTTTTGTTTCGCGGCCCAATCGAGATTGGCCAGCGCGTTGTAAACCGGGTTGCCGCCGAGGATGAAAAGGGTCTGAATTTTCTTGGCGCCGATGAGGTCGGCCAAGCCGGAAATGCTGGTCGGCTCCGCGCCGCGTTCGGGGGCGGCGTGGGCGACGAGCGTGTGGCCGATATTGTCCAGCGCACCGTTGATCGCCTGCACGAGCAGATGCACGGCGGCGGGCTGGCGCGGGCCGGTGAGGACAAGCGACTTGCCCTTGTTGGCGACGAGGTCGGCGGCACACTGGGTCAGCCATTCATCCTGACCTTGGAAGCGCGAGGCAGCATCCGCCGGAAATGCGGCGACAATTTCACCGAGCGGGCCGGTCGCGCCGATCTTTTTAGCAATTGCCACGGCGAGCGCGCCGATCTGGCTGGCGGGGCAACGCAGACGATGGTCCGCCTTGCCGCCGGTGATCGTGAAATGGTTCTCGACGACGTACAGCCGGTTCATCGAGTCGCTGGCGCTGGCCACACGGCGTTTGTTCGAGAAGTCGCGGGTCGCTTCGATGCCGCCTTCGTCCAGGTGCAGGAAATCGCTGTCGAGCGAGAGGATCACGTCCGCCCGGTCGAGACGCGGCATCAGGCGCACACCGTTGCCGAACGCCGCGCGGGTTGCCTCGACCTCGTTGAACGGACGGAGCGGGTCATACAAAGCCCACGTCAATTTCGGGAACGCCTTGGTCAGATCGGCGCGCAGACGGTCGCGGGTGGGCGAGAACGTTTCCTCGACGAGGATGGCCACGCCGTCGCCGCCGTTGCCCTTCATGTCGTCCAACGTGTCTTGGATGAAGCCGGTAAACTGCGAAACATCGACCGGCTTGCCGTTGTTCAGAAAATTGCGCGAGCGGTCCGGGTCGTACAGGTCGAGCAGGGCACACTGGGCGTAAGGATCGGTGGCACCGTTGCTCAGCGGGTGGAGCGCATTGCCTTCGAGTTTGATCGGACGGCCTTCGGTCGTGGCGACGACCAGCGGCATCGCTCCCCGGCGGCGCGGCATGGAAGTCGCGTAAAAGACGTTCTTTCCGGGGATCGTCCATTCGACCGCCTTGCTGTACGGGACGAGGTACGCCTCGGGACGGCGGCAACCACTCAGACCGAATCCGGCCAGCGCCAAGGATGCGCCCATGAGCGAGAGAAAGTTGCGGCGGGAAAGCGCATCGCCTTCCATTTCCGCCGCTCCGGCGGGAAATTCACGCTCCAGCCAGCCCCGGAATTCGGGCGTGTCGTTCAACTCGCCGACGGAACGCCAGTACTTGCGGCCAGTGGGGTTGGGCCGCTCGGGCGGGTGTTGGAAAACGTGTTTCATCGGAAAAAACGGAAACTTCGAGAAAAACTGGATCAGCGGTGGCAGCCCGCGCAGGTCACCGGCGGATTGACTTTCCAGGCGGCTTTGAGTTCTGCACCCAGCTTGGCCTGCGTATAGGGAACGCCGTCCTTGTCTTTGAGATCGGAGGGCTTCCAATCAAGATGGGTAATCTCGGACAGCGGGCGCAGGTTGTTTTCCGGCGCGCGGTGGCAGGTCAGGCACCAAGCCATGCCCTGTGGCTGATCCTGCCAGACGACTTCCATCTGGTTGATCTGGCCGTGGCAGCTCACGCAGCTCACGCCGCGGTTGACGTGGGCGGAATGGTTGAAATAGGCATAGTCGGGCACCCGGTGGATGCGCGTCCATTCGACCGGCTTGCCCGAGGCCCAACTGTCGCGGATCGGCTGGAGCTTGGGGCTATTGGCCTTGATGGCCGTGTGGCAGTTCATGCACGTCTGCGTGTTGGGCACGTTGGAATGGCTGCTGACCTCGACGTAGCTGTGACAGTAGCGGCAGTCCATCCCGAGCTGCTGGACGTGGAGCACATGCTGGAAAGGCACCGGCTGCGTGGGCATGTAACCGACACGCGTGTACTTCGGCGTGAAGTAGTGCCAGATGCCGAGCGTCAGCGCGGTGACGACGAGGCCAGCGCAGAAGATCACCTTCGGCGCGAGCAGGTTGGACGAGCGTGGAAAGAGGTTGGCCATGATCCAGGGAACAGGTCAGTGAGCGGGAGCGAAAGAAGCGAATATATGGCAAACGGCCAACCGACCGCAAGACGCCGTCAAGCGGGCGCAAGCCAACGCTAAAGAGACCGGAAGTTTTGGCAACGAATTTTTGTACGAAAAAACGCCGGACGTGTTTGTGAAAATCAGCGGAATTCCTACGAAGGCGGGAAGGGTCCCGACCAGAGGAAAAGTGACTGGAAGCGAAGGGGCGGCAGACACAGTGAACGTGCCTGACCGTAGGGTGTCTGGCGGCGGTGCGTCAATCGTCTTTGTGAAAAATTTCACAAGCCCCGTTCGGCGCTGGTTTCCAAGCGCAAAAGGAGCCAGTGATTCAGACTTTCATCCTTGACACGCTTGTCTTTGATGTCCAGAGCGATACGGGTATTGATCTCCCGGCGATGCAAGGCGTAGGAGACGGCGCTCAGGTCGTTCTCACGCACCAGGAGAAACGGGACGGAAGCAGGCAGTTCGTCGATGACCTGCAGGTATCGGAGGTTATCCACGTAAAAAAGGAATGGCAAAAACCCCGGGCGCAACACCGCGACCGTCGCGCTTGGACCCACGGTGCGGTTGATGCGGACACCGGCAGGCCGGACCGCCTCGCCGTGGCGCAGAGGCCGGATCGCGCCGAGAGCAAAATCGGCGGTGAGCAGGGCCATGCCAACCGCGCTGGCAAAAGCGAGCCTCGGAAAGTCCGCCGACATCCTTCGGCGATGGAGACGGACCAGAAAAACCACCGTGACCAGAAGAACGACCAAGACGAATCCCCAGCGCAGTAAGAAGGCGGGGCCGCCCGCCAGTCCCGCCGTCAGTGCACCGATCATCGCCACGGCGACGCAGGCCATCACCACCCGGGTCCAAACCAACGGCAGCCAGCCGGGCAGCGGTCCGGCCAACACCAACGCCAACAGGAGGCTGGCGGGCGCCAGCAGCGGCAGGGTGTAACGGGGCTGACCGCCAGGAGCGAGGCTGACGGCGAGGAAGCCGAACCCTACCCCCCAGCGCAGGCCGCGCAGGACGGCGAGTTTCTGGGAAGCGTCCGGGGTGGCCAGGGCGGTGGGCAGCGGCGCACGCCGCCAGGCCAGCGGCAGCAGGACGGTCCAGGGGAGAAAGTTGGCGAGGCCGCGCGGGATGTTGAGCAGCCAGTTCTGGAAGCGGAACGTTTCGTTGACCTCCATCCGTCCCTGGAACTGCGCGAGCCAGACGCCGCCCGCGCCGCTGGCGGCGGTTTGCCGCAGGTAGGGCACGGCCCAGACGGCGAAGATCCCCAGCATGAGGACCACCCCCGCCAAATGCGCGGGATTCCACAGGTCGCGCCAGCGGCGGGCGCAGACGAGGATCGCCACCACGATACCGTAAAAGAACAGAAGGTGGAGCGGCCCCTTGGTCAGGAGGCCGAACCCGAGGAAAAGCCAGGGGAGCGTCCAGGCGCGCCAGGAGGGTTTCGCGCCGGTGGCCACGTCGCGTTGCCACGCGCTGAGCCAGAGGCAGAGCGCGATGCCGGAGAGACTCAGATAGAGGGCTTCGATCTCGGCCAGACGGCCCTTTTCCATGAGGCCGATGTTGGTCAGCAGGAAAAGGGCGGCCAGCAAGGCGCCGGCGGGCGTGAGGAAGGCGGCGAGCGTTCCGACCATGGTCAACGCCAGCGCGAGGACGGCCAGCACGGACGGCATACGCGCGGCCCACTCACTCTGAGTGCCGGACGCGCTGAAGGCCGCCGCGACGAGCCAATTGATGAGCGGCGGCTTGCTCAGGTAAGGCACGCCGCCGACCTGCGGGACGATCCAGCGGCCCGTGTCGAGCATGGTCACGGCGGGCAAAATGCGCCGACCTTCTTCGCCCTTGATTTCCAGCGAGCCGAGCGCGGGCAGGTAGATCGCCGCCCAGACGAGCGCCGCCAGCAGGCAAGCACGGGCGGCGGTCAGTCTGGCGGCGGCAGGCGGGATCGTCACGCACCCAGCAAGCCACGGAATGCGGCGGAAGGAAATCTTTTCGTGCCGGGACTTGCGGGCAACGGCGGGTTGATCTAAAAAGGGAGACGCAATTTCTGCCCTGTGGTGAAATGGTATCACAGAGGTCTTTGGATCCTCTTTTCATGGTTCGAATCCATGCGGGGCAACTTTCTCCAGGGAATCTATCGAAAGCAGGTTTTCGAACCGGCGACCACCGGGCCGGGGGCGAACTCCACTCCGTCAAAGGCACGGTGTCGTCTCTCTCCGGTGGCAACCGACCAGGTCGGCGCGTGATCAATGCGCCAGCCGAAAGTCGCCAGCTTTGCTTTTGCTTTCCGCCAGCGGCAGATTGGCGGACCCATGAATCATGTAGTCCCCCCTATGTGTTGCGGTTTGGCTTCGCGCCCGTTTACCCGGCCCCTGCTCGCGGGCGTCGTCGGGCTGACCCTCGGATGGTTTGTCGCGTTGGAAAATGGACGGGCCGTGGACGTGCTGAGCCAGCACAACGACCAGTGGCGCACCGGGTCCAACACGAGCGAAACCGTGCTGACACCTGCCAGCGTGACCCCGGCAACGTTCGGGAAACTCTACACCTACCTGGTGCATGGTTCCGTTTACGCCCAGCCGCTCTACGTCTCGGGGCTGACCATCGCCGGAGGCCAGCACAACCTGCTCTTCGTGGCGACGATGGAGGACGACGTGTACGCCTTCGACGCCGACACCAGCCTCACCTACTGGCACCGGCAATTTACCGGCGGGCCGATCACGCCCGTGCCGATCAGGGACATCGCTGGCCGGAGCGACCTCAATATCCACGGCAACGTCGGGATCCTGAGCACACCGGTGATTGACCGGGCGACCTCGACCCTCTACCTGCTGGCACGCACGAAGGACACCGGCAACGCCACGTATCTCCAGACGCTGCACGCGCTCGACCTGGTGACCGGCGACGAGAAATTCGGCGGGCCGGTCATGGTCCATCCGCCGGGTTTCGATACCAAGACGCAAAACCAGCCTGAAGATGTCGCCCGCTTTCGAGGTGCTCGACTGGTGTACGCCCATCAACTACGCGGCGATGAACGCCCGCGACACGGATTTCGGCGCGGGCGGGTGTCTGCTGCTGCCGGGCCGGGACGGCTACCCATCGACTTCTTACGTCGTCACGGGAGGCAAGGACGGCAAGCTTTTCGTCATGGATAAAAACGGCGGCATGGGTCACCAGAGTCCCGGCGACGCGCAGGTGCACCAGATCTGGCAGGCGGTCCAAACCACTTCGCGTTGCAGCGCCCACATCCACGGCTCGCCGATCTATTGGCACAGCGGCGCGCAGGGAGACATGATGTACGTCTGGGGCGAGAACGACCACGGGAAAGCCTATAAATTCGACGGCTCGACGTTCAACACCACCCCTTTCACGAAGACGGCGGTGACCTCGCCGATCACCGGTTGCGGGATGCCCGGGGGGCTGCTGTCGCTGTCGGCAAACGGAAAGACGGGCGGGATCGTCTGGGCAAGCTGCGTCTACACCGGCGACGCCGTCCACGATATCGTCCCCGGCATTCTCCGGGCCTACGATGCGGACGACCTGGGCAAGGAGTTGTGGAACAGCTATCAGGATAAATCGCGGGACGACCTCGGCAAACTCGCCAAATATGTCCCGCCCACGATTGCCAACGGCAGGGTTTACATGGCGACCTTCTCCAACTCGGTGTGCGCCTACGGGCTGTTGAACACGTACCAACCCGCGCTGGCGGACGGCACCTACAAGATCGTCAACCGCCGGAGCGGTTTGGCGCTCGGAGTGGCGGATGGCGGCGCCGCCGACAGCGTGAACGTCGGCCAGGAGCGGTACACGGGCACGGACAGCCAGAAATGGACCGTCACCCACCTGGGAGGCGGCTACTACAAGGTGATCGGCGTGGGCAGCGGAAAATCGCTCGACGTGACGGCGCAATCCACCGCCAGCGGCGCGCTCATCGACATCTACCCGTACGCGTCCCAAGCCAACCAGCAGTGGGTCATCGCGCCCACCCGAACCGCGGGCTGCTACACGATGCAAGGTGCGCAGAGCGGGTTATTTCTGGATATCCTGAACGCCTCCCTCGATCCCGGAGCCGGGGCAGCCCAATCGCAGGGTGCCGGTGTTGGCACGCCGGAGTGGTCGCTCCAGGCACCTTGAAGCGGAGAACGGCTGCCACCTATCACGACGAACCGACGATGAAACGAACCAGCCTGCCGTCCGATGCGATCCTTTCCAAAGTGATTTTCGCAATGGTCTTTCTGATCAGCGCCGCGCCCGCGTGGGCGGGTCTGACGTGGGAAAACGACAACGTCAATCTGACGGCTGAAATCGGGCAGGAAATCGCCCGCACTTCCTATGCTTTCACGAACACCGGGACGAGTCCGATCTCCGTGCTCACCGTCAAACCCAGTTGCGGCTGCGTGGCCACGAGTCTGGAAAAGCTCGACTACGCGCCCGGCGAACGCGGGGAAATCAAGGTGACCTTCGACCTGGAAATGGACAAGGATCAACTGGTTCAGGATCGAACGATCCAGGTGACCACGAACGACGCGCCGGGGTCCCCGAAGACGCTGCAATTGAAGGTCAAAATGCGTGCGGCGGTGGAAGTCTCGCCCGAAACGCTGGTTTGGAAGCAGGGACAACCACCTAAACCCAAGGAAGTCACCGTCAAGGCAGCTCCGGGCATCAAAGCAATTAGCCTGATCCAGACCGCGCAAAACAGCAACTTTTCGGTGGAAGTTCAAGCCGACCCGAAAGGGCAGAATTATCGTTTGACTATCACGCCGAAAAACACCGGGTCTCCGTGCGAGGCCACGTTGAATTTCGACGTGAAATCACCGTCTTTCGACCACCGGGTAGACTGCGAGATCGCCGTAAAGGTGGACTGACAAAATCAGGACGGGCGAACGGGCAAAGGGCAGGATCGTCGGGCCTAAAGCCCGACCGCCTTCGCCGGAATCATCTCGCCGGACGGCCCGCCGTGCCAACCGTCGCCGGATTGGTTCCCCGGCCCGCCGAGGGACCGCTGCCTACCGCCCGGGCAGTGCCCGCAGCATTGCTCCCCGGTGCGACGACCACCGACGAGTTCGAGAAATAGGAGTACGGGTTGCCGTAGCCGTAGCCGCCGGAGCCGTAATAGCCGTCGACATCCGCTCCAGAAGTGGTCACCGGCGGTGCGGTTTGCGCTACCGGGATTTGCTCCTGCTGGCGGAGGGCATCGGCCTGGGCCTGCTCCTCCTGCCGACGTTGCGCGAGATCCCTGGCCGTGGCGTCGGCGGCTACGCGCTCGTACTTGTCGTAGGCTTTCTGCTCGGTCTGCACATGCGCAGCGATCCGGGCCTGGCTGGCCTCGTCCTTTTGACGCACCAGCGCGGCAATGTCCATGTCGTTGGTCAACTGCGAAGGCTGTACCTCCACCTGCGCGTGGCCGTCGGTAACGACCAAGGTGTGCGTCGGACGATGCACCTCGACGAGATGAACTTCCTGACCGGGATCGAAGCCTTCCACGCCTTTGTCGGTTTTCACCGCGACGTAGTTCAGGAGATAAAAGGTGTCGTGCGGGGCCAGGTGCCGCTCTTTGGTGTTCGCGGTCACCATGTCGGTGGCCAGTTTCTCGTCGGCGGCAGCCGGTGACGCGGCGGCGGTGGGCGAAGGTTGGGCGGTTTGGGCGCGAGCAGCGGGCAGGGAACCGAACCGGAACCCGGCGGCCAGCACCAGAACCAAGACGCGAAGATGGGAGGAAGAGCGCATCTCTTGAAATCGGCTTGCCGCCGCCGGGAGGCCGTGTCCTGCGGGGCAAAATGGCGCGGCGGCACCGTTGCCGCCAGTCGCCACGCAAGCACGCACAGACCTTATTTCGCGGGCGGGGTCGGAATCTCGATCTCCTTCTTTTCGACCCGGATGGCATGAGGCTCCGGTTCGATGTGCGAGCCGAATTCGTTCGCGTAAACCTGCGTGAACTCCGCGCCGAACAACATGATCTGCGCGGAGTAATACACCCACACCAACGTCGTGATGAGCGATCCGGCCACCCCGTAGGCCGTCCCCGCGCTGCCCCGGCCTAGGTATAACGCTAATGCCCATTTACCGATGATGAACAGGAGGGTCGTCAGCCCCGCGCCGATCCACACGTCGCTCCAGGCAATCTTGGCGTCGGGCAGGTACTTGAAGATCATCGCAAACAACAAGGTAATGACGAACAGGTTGAGCAAAAGGCTGATGACCGTCGAAGCAATCGTGCCGCCCGGGAGCATCCGGTCCAATTGCCCGCTGAATCCTTTGATGAGCGTGGACACCGACAACGACACGAGCAGCATGAAACACACGCCGCCCACCATGGCGAACGAGACGAACCGCGCCTTCAGGTAACCGCCGATCCCCAGTCCTGGCTTGGCCTTAACGCCCCAGATCGTGTTGAGCGAATCCTGCAACTGGCCGAAAACGCCGCTCGCGCCGAACAACGCGACCACCACCGCGATGACCGTGCCGATGATGCCGCTTTTCTTCTGCTTGGAGGTGGAGTCGATGATCTGGTCCACCACGTCTCCGGCGCTGCTGCCCGCAAACTGCGTGACCTGATCCTTGATCTGCGTCTTCACCTTGGCGTTGTTGTGGACGAACAGGCTGAACACTGAAACGAGCAACAGGATCAGCGGCGCGAGCGAAAACACCGTGTAGTACGCGATGGCCGCGCCCAACGTGGGGGCCTTGTCGTCGACCCACTCGTTGCCGGTGTTCTTGAAGATGGTGAACACCCGGTTGAGGTAAAAGGTGTCCAAGATAAAGTTGCCGACGCCAGCCATAAGTTTTTAGGAGTAAAGACGGCGTTTTGGTCCCGCCATGGTTCAATCGCGCGGCGGCTGGGGCGAGGATGTGTGGAAGGGTTGACGCCGGGAGTAGACTGCGAGGCCATGCTTTCGATCTCTCCCTTCCGTCCGCGCGTACTCGCCGCCGCGCTGACCGCCGCCCTCGTGAGCGGTTGCGCGAACCAACACGGTCTGCCTCCGTCCACCTCTCCCACCGCCGTCCGTGGGTCCCGCGCCCCGCAGCCCTTTTTGCCCGGGGACTCCCGTCGGGCCGTAGCCGCCGGTGCGCCGCGTCCCGCCGCCACGCCGAAGCCCGAGCCGCTGCTCTCCATGGACGACACGACCCGGCTGCAAATCTTCTTGGACCATGAGAATTTCGGCCCCGGCAAGCTCGACGGCAAACCGGGCGAGTTCACCCGCAAGGCGCTGGCGCGCTACGGACGCGCCCATGGCCAGAAGCTCCCGCCGGTCGGCCCGGCGTTGCTGGCGGCGCTGCCGGAAGCCCGCAGCGTCCGGCCTTTCATCGACTACACCGTGACGGCGGACGACGTGGCGCAGATCGGCGTGATGCCCGACAAAGTACCCGACCAAGGCAAGCTCAAGGCGTTGCCATACACGTCCGTGCTCGAACTACTCGGCGAGCGTTTCCACTCGGAGCGCGCGTTTCTGTCCCGGCTCAACCCGGGCGTGAACATGAACGCGCTGGCCGTCGGCAGCCGCGTGCGCGTGCCCGGCATCCTCGATCCGCTCTACGTTGGCCGGTTGGCGCAGCACGGGCACCTCCTCAAGAAACGCCCGGAGTTCCAGCCGCGCGTGGTGATGGTCTACACGAAAGAGAAAATGCTCGACGTGCTCGAAGACGGGCAACTGTTGGCGAGTTTCCCGATCACCCCCGGCTCGACCACGTTGCCCGCGCCCCCCGGGACGTGGAAGATCGAGAACATGGCCAGCATGCCGTATTTCCGTTACGACGAGGCGATGCTCGAACACGGGGTGCGCTCGGACAATTTCGTCAACCTGCCGCCCGGGCCGAACAGCCCGGTGGGCGTGATGTGGATGGGCCTCAACAAGAGCGGCATCGGCCTGCACGGCACGGCCAATCCCGAGACCATCGGGCGCGCGGCCAGCCACGGCTGCATCCGGTTGGCGAACTGGGACGCCGTGAAGCTCAGCCAGTTGGTGACGGTCGGCACGACGGTCAAGATCGACGGCGAAGGCAAGCCGCCCGCGCCTGCCCCCGCCGTGACGCCTGCCCCGGCGGCGGTCAAGCCCGTGGGCGAGACGGGCGAGGCTCCGCCCACTCCTGCCGGGATGTGACACGGCTGCAGGTGTTCCCGTCGCGCGGTGGGGACGATTTTTTTGGATTTTGTTGCTTGCCAAGGTCGGGCGTCGCCGGGTAGAAGGGTAACGGATTGCGTTACAGAAATGTGACGAGGGAATCTTTGTCAACAACAGGGCACTCGACCAGGGTCGGGCATTCAGGGACACATCCATTATGAGACACCGCAGCTTGCTCGGAACCACGCTTATTTTTGCCATGCTCACCGGCGCCGCTGTCGCCACGCGGGCGGAAACGATCCAACAGGGCATTCTGTCGATCAGCGCCAGCGCGCCGACCACGCCGGTGCCAGGAACCATTGACGACACGGCTTACGTCACCGCGATCTTCGGCAACGCTACTTTCATTCAGGATGCCACCGGGGCCGTTTACCTCCAGTACGGCGCGGAGGCCGCTTCCGGCACTTTTCCTGCCGGTCCGTTCAATGGGATGGCCGTCGGCACCCAGTTTACCAGCCTCACGGGTGGCGGGTTCGAGCTTTACACGACTCACAACCAGTTTGAATATGCTGGCACGGGCACCGTCACCGGCACCCAGGCAAGCACGATTCCGGTTTCCTACTTTACTCTGACGACGACCAGCGGACTCGTGAACAACCAGGGAGGCACCAACGGCACCACGATCACCCAGGGTCTGCAAAGTCAACTCGTCACGATTGACCAAGCTACCATTCTGACCTCGACCGGTGTCGCCCCGGTCGCGGGCGCGACCTTCGCCGCAGGGAAATATATCCTCATGGACTCCACCGGCACCGTCACGCTTTACATCAATAGCGGACTTACCGACGTGATCGGTCAGCCGATTCCCACGGGAAAGGTCAAGATTTCCGGCGTTTTCGATGAGTACAATTCGACCACGCAAGAGATCGAGCCACGCGGCATGTCTGATTTTGCCGCTACCTCTGCCGTGCCCGAGCCATCGGGCTGCGCGGCATGTGCGCTGGCAGCCATGGCGGGCGTGATCGGTTTCGCACGACGCCGACGCCAGGCCTGAACGGAGTCAGGGCGTGCCGTGGTCGTCCCCGGTGGGGTCCAGTTCCGCCAACTGCCGCCAGAGTTCGCGCTCCTCGTCGGAAAGCGTTTCCGGCAGCGTCACCCCCAACTGCACGTACAGGTCCGTGCGCACCCCGCCCGTGGCGGGCAGCCCGCGCCCGCGCAGGCGGAAACGCTTGCCGACCTGCGTGCCGGGCGGGATTTTGAGCTTCATCGTTTGTCCTTCGAGTGTCGGCACGCTGACCTCCCCGCCCAACACCGCCTGCCACGGCGGCACCGCCAGGTCGTGGTACAGGTCGCCGCCCGGCTCGACGCGGAACTCCGGGTGCGGGGCCAGCCGCACGCGCAGATACAGATCGCCCGCCGCGCCGCCGCCCGGGCCCGCCTCGCCCCGCGCCCGCAACCGGATGCGCTGGCCTTCGTGGACGCCCGCCGGGATTTTCACGTCGTAGGTCTCGGTCTTGGCGCGGCCCGTGGCGTCCGTTCGGCGCAGGCTGATGGGCCGCCGCGAGCCGTTGAGCGCCTCTTCCAGGGTCACGGAAATATCCGCCTCCACGTCCGCCCCCTTTTCCGGCGCGGCCTGCTGACCCCCACCGCCGAAAAAATCGAACCCCGCGCCGTTGCCGCCGCCTCGCCCTTTGTTGCCGCCGAAGAACTGCTCGAAGAAATCACTGTAACCCGTGCCGCCGAAGTCGAACTCGACCCCGCCACCCCCCGGTCTGCGCACGCCCCCGCCGCCGCGTCCAGGGTATCCACCGGCTCCGCCGCCGGGCGTACCCTGTCCGTACTGCTGCCAGTCCGCGCCGAGCCGGTCGAATTTCTCGCGTTTGTCCTTGTCGCTCAGGACCTCGTAAGCCTCGTTGATCTGCTTGAATTTCTCTTCCGCCGTCTTCTTGTCCTTCGCCACGTCGGGATGATATTTGCGCGCCAGCTTGCGGAAGGCCGTGCGGATCTCGTCGGTCGTGGCCGTCTTGGGCACGCCGAGCGTTTCGTAGTAGTCGCGGAACTGGACAGGCATGATAAAGTGACAAAATATATCCGATTTCGCGCTTGTGCGAGCACGCACTTCGCGGCAAAAATCGCCCTCTGCTTCACCCGGCCCTTCCGCCCATGTTCACCTTGCTTCGTCGTTTTGCCCGCCGTGCCGCCCTGCTGCTTGCCACCTGCACCCTGAGCGCGGCGGCGGGTGTCGCTGCCACGGATCCCGGCAACGCGGGCGGAGCCGCCAATGCGACCGGCACGGGACCCGTTGGCCAGGCGGTCCAGGGTGCCACGCAAGCCATCACGAACGACGTGACCCCGCTCAACACGCTGGAAACCCAGAGCGTCTACGTCTTCACCGCCCCGTTCGAGGAGAAAGAGTTTCGCGCCCCCGGCCCCAACGCTCCCGACGGGCGGCAGTCCAACTTCGAGCATCTCGACGAGCTGGAAAACACGTTTGAATACGGGCACCGCGTCCACCTGTTCGACCAAGTCTATTTGAAGCTCGGCGTCGAGTACAAGCGGTACGACTTCGGCCAGACGAATGCCCCGTTGCCGTCCACGCTGTCCACCGTCCACGGGGAGATCAACTTCGAGTACATCGTCCAGGGCAACGTGGCCTCCTTCGTCAATTTCAATCCCGGCGTCTACTACGGCAATTCCAGGGTGAGCCTGGGCAGCGTGGACATGAATACCGCCATCGGCACGCTCTTTCCGGTGCCGCTTTTGAAGAATGTTTACGGCTTGTTCGGCCTGGAAATCTCGGTCTTGTCCCATTATCCGGTGCAGCCGTTCGGCGGCCTGGTGTGGCTCATCAACGACCACCTGCGTTTGCAGGCCGTCCCGGAGGAGCCGCGCCTCATCTACACCGTGAACAAGCAACTCGATTTCTTCGCGGGCGGCGAGGTGAACGGCACCGCCTTCAAGCGCAACAGCGACGACGACGCCCGGCCGCAGTTCAAGCGGTTCAGCAAAGGGATCATCGAATTCAGTGAGGATCGGGTCGGCGCGGGTCTGACCTATACGCCGGTCGAGGCCGTCGATATCGACCTCAGCGGCGGCTGGGACATCGAACGCGATTTCAACTATTACCGGGGCGACTCGAAACGGTTCGTCACGGACGGTGCGCCCTACCTCAAGCTGGAAGTCAGCGCGAACTTCTGAGCGCGTGGTGGCGATTTTTGTCGTCCGACACAGGGTAGGCGCGCCATTTGCTCTGGTGATGGCCTGCCATGAAATGTCTCCGCGCGGTCCGGTGGGTCGGTCTTTTGTCATTGTTCATCTGCTTTCTGTCGACGGTACACGGCGCGGATGAGACGGACGCCCTCCCGGCGAACGTCGGTCACAGCCTGCGGCGGCTGGCAGCCTGGGCGGCGGCACAGCCTCGGACGCTCCCGGTGTCCGAGCGGCGCACCCGGCTCGCGGCGGCGTTGCCGGGGCTGGCGGAACGTGTCCAGGTGAGCGCGGACGGCACGCGCGCCGTGGTAGAGGTGACGCTGGATGGCCACGCCGCTCCCGCGACGGTCCGCGACGCGCTGACGGCCCTCGGCGCGGAGGTCTTCTCACAAACGCCCGCGGTGCTCGGCGCACGGTTGCCGCTCGATCAGACGGGCATGGCGGCGCGGCTGCCGGGGGTGTTCTCGGTTGCGCTCGTGCGGCGTCCCCATCATTGGATCGGCAAGGCGCCCACGCAAGGGCGCGGCGTGCTCAACGTCAACCAGGTGAATGCCGCCGGTTACGACGGCACGGGCCTCACGGTCGGCGTGATTTCTGACAGCTTCGACGCCGCCACGCTGGATTCCGTCGGCCAGACGCTGACCGACCACGCGGCGGACGACGTTGCCAGCGGCGATCTGCCCGGTCCCGGCAATCCCCTCGGCCACCTGACGCCCGTTGCCGTTCTGGCCGACGGCGACCGCGCCGACACCGCCAACACCGACGAGGGCCGGGCCATGCTCCAGATCGTCCACGACCTCGCGCC
>CAXSED010000035.1:5345-35414 GCA_964236475.1 uncultured Chthoniobacterales bacterium | reverse complement strand
AGGCCGAGGAACTGCGCCGTGCCATGAGCTTTCACCGCTCACCCGAGCGCATGGCCAGGGTGGAAGCCAAGCTGCGCGAGCGCATGGAGGAACGCGGCGTCAAACCCGCTGTGACCGAGTCGATCATTCAATCTACCAAAGGCTTTGCCTTGTACGGCTTCCCTGAGAGTCACGCGATTTCCTTCGCCATCCTGGCCTACGGCAGCGCGTGGTTGAAGGTCCACCGAGCACCGGAGTTCTTGGCCTGTTTGCTCAATAACCAGCCGATGGGTTTTTATTCCTCGGCCACCCTGGTCAAGGACGCCCGGCGGCACGGCGTCAAAACCCGGCCCGTCTGCATCCTGCGTTCGGAGTGGGCCTGCACCATCGAGACCCCGGACGACGCGGTGCGTCTGGGACTGTGCGTGGTCAACGGACTGAACCGGGACCGGACAGAGCGTATGCTCGACGCGCGCCGGGATCAACCTTTCAAGTCAAAGCAGGATTTTCTGAGACGAACGATTTTCGAGCAGGATGAACTACGCACGCTCGCCAGCCTGGGAGCGTTGAACGCCTTCGGCGGGCACCGGCGCGACGCGCTCTGGGCGGTGGAAAAGCCGCTGTCGGACGAGCCTGACCTTTTCAACCAGGTCACTTCTCTTGCCTGCGATTCACCTTTGGCGATCATGGATGCCGGTGAGCGGTTGCAGGCCGATTACGACGGCATGAACCTGACCACAGGGCCGCACGCGATGGTCCTGCTGCGTCCTCATTTGCCGCCAGGAGTCTGGCGGGCTACCGACTTGAACCGTGCGAAAAACAACGAGTGGGTGCGGATGGCGGGCAACGTGATCTGCCGCCAGCGGCCGGGCACGGCCCATGGGGTAGTGTTCATCTCCCTGGAAGACGAGACCGGCATCGCCAACGCTATCGTGGCCCCCGCGCTGTTTGAGAGGCTGCGGCTGATGATCTCGCAGGAAGCGTTTCTGCTCATCGAGGGTCGGGTGCAGATTGCCGAGGGCACCATCCACATCAGGGCCAGCCGCATCGAAGGACTGCGGCATGCCGGTCGCACCCACGCCTCGTCCCACGATTTTCACTAGCTTGAGTGACAGTTCCATCTTGCTGGTGTGCCGAAAGTCAAGCAACGCGCAAGGTGAGGTGATCCATGTGTTTCGGGTGTGACGCTCGGCTGTCCAGCCCCGTCCCCCCTTCGTAGTGGATTCGGTGGCCAAGCTATTTGGCGGGGAAAAGCCTTTCCCCTGGCCGGAGTCCAAGGCGTCTCCGGCGCACCCCATTCTAGCGGGGACACCCCGCAACGCCCCGTGCGCGGCCACCGCACCGCGTGCAAGCACAATCTCCACCCTCGGCAGCCTCGGGTCGTATTCTGCTTGACCCGGCGCTTCATGTGTCCGCGCCAGCGGTATCAATCGAATTTCGCGCGCGAAATCCTGTTTGGGAAACAGGCCACTTCAACGGTGTAGCATGCAGGGAACCGGCTGCCCCATGCCAGCATGTCACCCGGCTAAGGGGAAAGCCACCTTGTCGCTCCCGACCTGTCGCGTCGAATCGACACATGTTGGGTCAATCCATACTCGCCGCGCGCAGCTCGCTCAACGCCGCTGGTGCCATTGCAAAAACCACCGTTTTTTGATTCAGAGCCAGTGGTTAAGGGATGACGACGTAACAACGATGCACCTCTGTCGGGACGCCGTGGTTATTGGTTTGGATGTTCAGGTTCCAGAGTTCGCTTGGAACGAACTGACTTGGTTTGGGTCCGGTGCTCGTGGTATTGCTCGCCCCACGCCAGCAGCGCGCGCAAGATCGGTTCCAAACTGCGGCCAAAGTCCGTCAGGGAATATTCCACTTTCGGTGGAATTTGACGGTAGACTTCCCGGTGGATGACACCGTCGTTTTCCAGCTCGCGGAGCTGCAAGGTCAGCATCCGCTGAGTCACACCCGGCAAAAGCTTACGCAGTTCACCGAAACGCTGGGTGCGGCCAAGGAGATGGTAGAGCACCACGCTCTTCCAGCGGCCACCGATAATCTCCAGGGTGACTTCGACCGGACAGTTGTAGGTGTGTCCCTGGATGGTGATTGCGCCCATGCTTCGTGCCTTTAGTTCCTTTTTTGTGCCTAGTGCACAGGATTGTGCCTACTTGCGGGTTTTAGCACTATGCTGCTCTACTAGGCAAATGAAAGTTTTCATTGTTCATGCTCACCACGAGCCACACAGTTTCAACGCGGCGCTAACACAATCGGCAACTGAGCACCTCCGGTTGCACGGGCACGAGGTCATTGTTTCCGACCTGCACGCGATGGGTTGGGACCCCGTCTCTGACCGGCGCAACTTTTCCACGGTGAGCGACCCCGCCTACCTCAAACAACAGCAGGAGGAGCTTTACGCGACCGAACACGACGGGTTTGTGCCGGAAGTGCAGGCAGAGATGGACAAGCTGCGGGGGTGCGATGCGCTGGTGTTTCAGTTTCCGCTCTGGTGGTTTGGTCTGCCCGCCATCTTGAAGGGCTGGGTAGACCGGGTGTTTGCCATGGGAGTGGCCTACGGGCAGGGGCGGATCTACGACAAAGGGGTATTCGTCGGCAAGCGTGCGCTGCTTTCCCTGACGACCGGCGGGCCGGCCGAGTCCTATATCGAGGAGGGCGGGCAATACGGTGGCCTGTCGGCACTGTTGTACCCGATCAACCACGGCGTGTTCGAGTTCACCGGGATGACGGCGCTCCCGCCGTTCGTGGTGTACGGGCCGGTGCGTCTATCCTCGCAGGAGCGTGCAGCCGAACTGGCGCGCTACTGCGATGCGCTCGACGGATTGGTCGAGCGGGAGCCTCAGGTCAGGATCGGTTGAGTAGCTAGAAAACCTCCCTTTGGCGAGATTTCTACTCGGATTTCGCCTTCTGCCTTGCCGCTGATGGCTGCGTTTTAAGGGTGGTCTTCTTGCCAGTGGTGGCTGCCGAGCGAGGCTTTATCGCTGCTTTCCCCTTCTTCCCAGCGTGAGTGCCCCCTTTCGCCCCTGGTTTGGACGTAGGGGACCTTTTGGCCACTTTGGCTGCGGCGGCTCCGGCGCGAGCGAGCCGGTAAGCCGTGGAGCGCGACACCTTCAGCAAGCGGCACACGTCTGTTACGCTGTTGGCGGGATCCGCCAGCAGTGACATCGCCATGGCCTGCTTGCGGGTGTCCGTGTTCTTTGGGCGTCCACCGACACGCCCGCGAGCCCGTGCAGCAGCCAGTCCGGCCAAAGTGCGTTCGCGGATCAGTGCCCGCTCGAACTCCGCAAGAGAAGCGAAGATGTGGAAGATCAGCTTTCCACCCGCCGTGGTGCTGTCGATGTTTTCGGCCAAGCTCCTGAAGCCACGTCCACCGCGTTCCAAGGTGCGGACGGTCTCAAGTAAATCGCGCAGGTTACGCCCGAGTCGATCCAGACGAACCACCACGATCAGGTCGCCTTTGCGGGCATGGGCAATCATCTCGTCCAGGCCGGGGCGCGAAGAACGGGCACCGGAAGCCACGTCACGAAAGATCCGCTCGCAACCGGCGCGTTGCAGTTCGTCTTCCTGCGGCTCGGTGCTCTGGTCCGAGGTGCTCACGCGGCAGTAGCCAATTTTCATGGCCAACAGTCGTGTCACGAACTCAACTCACAATCAAGAAATGGCACGTTGATTAGTGAGACGAGTTTTTGGCACAACGGTGCTACTCTCTGGACGAAAATGCTTCAGAGGGCAATCCCACTCGAGTGTCAAAAAACGGTGGAGGTTGTGTGAAAACGCTGGGGTCTTCTGAGTCGAGTTGATAGGATCGGTGATGCGTCACATCCAAGGTAGTGACCGAGCGCAGAGCCTGCTCTTGCCCGCATCGGCCGAGGACTACGTGGGAGCGGACAACCCGGTGCGCGCCATCGAGGCGTTCGTGGACGGCTTCGATCTAGCCAAGGCCGGCTTCGTGCGGGCAGAGGCGAAGGAGACGGGCCGGCCGGGCTACCATCCGGGCGACCTGCTCAAGTTGTATCTCTACGGCTACTTGAACCGGGTGCGTTCCTCGCGCCGCCTGGAAGCGGAGTGCCACCGCAACCTGGAGGTCATCTGGTTGCTGCGCGGGCTGCGGCCCGACTTCAAGACGATTGCCGACTTCCGGCGCGAGAACGCCCCGGCCTTCAAGGCGGCCTTCCGTCACTTCGTCGTGCTCTGCCGCAAGCTCGATCTCTTCGGGCGTGAGCTGCTGGCCATCGACGGCACGCGCCTGAAGGCGGTCAACAGCACGGAGCGCAACTCCACCCGTGAGAAGCTCAAGACGATGCTCGCCAACGCCGACGCACGGCTGGCCGAGTACCTAGCCGAGTTGGCCAAAGCAGACGACCAGGACGGTGGCCCACCGACGGGTACGCCGCCGGTCAAGAACCTGGCCGAGAAGATCGCCACCTTGCAGAAGCGACGCGACGAGTACGCCGCCATCCAGGCGGAACTCGAACGCACGGGCGAGAGCCAGGTGTCGCTCACCGACCCGGACAGCCGCGCCATGGCGACCTACCCAAAGGTGGGCGTGGGCTACAACGCGCAGGTGGCTGTGGACACCAAGCACAAGTTGATCGTCGAGCAGGAGGTCACCA
Source organism: uncultured Chthoniobacterales bacterium (assembly GCA_964236475.1). Lineage (GTDB taxonomy): Bacteria > Verrucomicrobiota > Verrucomicrobiia > Chthoniobacterales > SZAS-18 > CAHJWO01. The sequence continues at coordinate 30,816 of CAXSED010000035.1, read as the reverse complement.
ACCTGGGCAGCGACCTCGGGCAGCTTGCGCCCACGGCCATCCCGGCCAAGGAGGCACTCGGAGTGGAGACCATCCAGGCCACGGCCGACCGGGGATATTACAAGGGCGAGGACATCGCGGCGTGTGCGGCGGCGGGCATCGTGGCCTTCGTGCCCAAGCCGCTCGGACGAGGAGCGGCGGCCAGCCACGGCCGCTTCCCCAAGGAGGCGTTTATCTACGATGCGGCCGCCGACGTGTACCGCTGTCCCAACGGCGAGACCTTGTCACCCCACAGTGAGTCGACCACGCGCGGCCACCGGCTGCTCCTCTACTATCATCCGACTGCCTGCCGACGTTGCCCGCTCCAGGCGCGGTGCACCTCGAACAAACGCTGGCGGCGCATCGCCCGCTGGGAAGGCGAGGCGGTGCTCGACGCGATGGCGGCACGTCTGGCCGCCAACCCACAGATGACTCGCCAGCGACGCAACACGGTCGAGCATCCCTTTGGCACGATCAAGCACGCCATGAACCAGGGCCACTTCTTCATGAAAGGGCTGCGCCAGGTGCGCGCGGAGTTTAGCTTGAGCGCACTCGCTTACAACCTGCTCCGGGTCATCAACATCGTCGGAGTCAAAGCCCTGGTAGAAGCCCTGCGGCGGCGCTTACGCGCCCTCGCCAGCGCTCTGCGCTGCGTCCACGGCTTCAGAGGCTGGTTTTACGCCCGCGTGTTCGCCTCGTTCACCCGTCGCGAACAAAATCTCGTCGCGGCTGGCCTGCTCGCCTGAACGAACCGCCGAGCCAGCGTTTTCACACAACCTCAGGCCTTTTTAGATCATGCCCGATACGAAGCAGACCATGCCGTCATGGTAGCACCATCACTTGCCACAAATCGATGGTTGCACCCTGCCGTCCCATGCTCTCCCTAGGCGGCACAGAATCACACGGACTCTCACGGCAATCAGCATTCCGAATCCGTGTGGCGACACCAGCCGCACCTCAAACCAAGGGATGAGTTCGACGCGCCACTCGAGTGATCCACTCGTACGCGGCTTCAATCTGATTGACCATCAGTGCCCATTGTTCCTCCGTCGCTCCGCTAAACTCAAAAATTCGTTCCGGTGATCCCGGCAAGTCGCAAACCGTGATGGTCCTGGCACGTCGGCCTGAGTTGCTGACCAGCCGTTCGGCGGCTTCTCGTTTGGCGGTCTTCGCATCATCGCGCACCCGACGGGCGTCGAGCGTCAGAGTTTTCTGCCCTTCGCCCGTCAGCAACCAGCGCTCATCCAACTCAAGGTGGATGGCAATCTGTTCCAGCCGTCGCCTGCTGGGTTTGGTTTTCTGCAACCACAGCGACACCGCTCCCTGGGTCACCCCGATCAGACGTGCAAGGTCAATCTGAGATAGTGATCGCTCCTCAAGCACTTGTCTGAGGCGACCAGCGAAATCTCCGTGAGGGGTTGAGGGCATCGCGTAAGTTTACACAAACAAAATTTTATAGAAACAGCTTGCAAAGCAACTATATACTCATAATAGTTTAATAATAGAGAGAGCCTTGGTCACAATGCCACCCATGGCCCGACAAACTCGACCATCTCCAACCAGTTGGTAGCACGTCGGCTGATCGATCCACCAATAGCCCGACTCTCAACATCTTCTCCGGTACCAAGTAGCGATCACTCCCGCGATGTTCACGATGGCGAAAATTACGGATGGTTCGACCTACCTCGACGGCCATCTGGCCAGCAATGACTACTACGCCGAGGGCGAGCAAGTGGTGGGAGAGTGGCGGGGACGATTGGCCTCTCGGCTTGGCATCGTGCCAGGCCAACAGATTCACTCGGGCGACCGGGCGTTTCGGTTGCTGCGAGAAAACATCAACCCGGCCACTGGCGAGAAGCTCACCCAACGAAACCTCGAGAACCGCATCGCCTTTTTCGATTTTCAGTGCTCCGCGCAGAAGAGCGTGTCGCTCCTGCGCGCACTTACGGGTGATGAGCGACTTGCCACGGCACACGATTTAGCGGCGGCGGAAGCCTTCGCCGAGCTGGAAACTTTCGCCGCCTGCCGTGTGCGCGATGGGGCGGCGGCTTCCTCGCAGCAAACCCGTCAAACCGGCAACGTCTGCGCGGCCGCCTTCCGCCACGACGCCAGCCGCGCCCTCGATCCCCAGCTTCACACCCACTACGTCGTCGCCAACGCCACCTGGGACGAATCGCAGGGGCGCATGGTCGCCCTAGAAAACTGCGAGATGGTCAAAGCCATCCGTTACGCAGGCAAAGTTTACCAAAACGCTCTGGCGCGCGAGGTCAAGGCGCTAGGTTACGACATTGAGGAGAACCGCAGCGAAAAAGGGGTCGTCGAGGGATTCGAGATTCGGGGTGTTTCGTCCGAGCTGCGGACGCGCTTTTCCAAACGCCGCGCGGAGGTGGAAGCTGGCATCGAGAAGTTCAAGCAGGAAAATGGCCGCCCGCCTTCGCGCGCGGAGATCACGGTCATCACTCGTGAGACACGCAGTGTCAAAATGGCCGAGATTTCGACACCCGAAGTGCGCGCTGGCCAACTCGCGCAGGTTTCAATGGAGGAGCATCGGCAGCTAGAGGCGCTGAAGGTCGAGTTGCTACGACGCGTCGCGCGTGTGTCTACCGACTCCAACCAGACTCCCACGGTCGGTGAGGATGCCTCGCTTGAAAACGCAGCGCTACAGGCTGCCGTCGCGCATCGGTATGAGCGCGCTTCGGTCCTCCGCGCCCACGACGTGGTGGCCGAGGCGCTCAACTTTGCCTTGGGCACGCTTGACCTGCGAAAGCTCAAATCCTGTATCCACATGGGTGGCGCAGGGTTGGTAGCCCTCGATAAAGATGGCGACCTGCTTTCCCGCCGCTTTGCGACCCGAGAAGGCATCGCTCTCGAACAATGGAGCGTTGAGTTCGTTAATCGTGGTATCGGACGCTGCTCTCCCCTGTTCAACGATCCGGTTGCGGTTGCAGACTGGTTGGCCGACGAGCAACGAGATGCCGTCAACTTCATCTGCGGCTCGCGTGACCGGGTCATGGGCATTCGCGGCGTTGCCGGAGCGGGCAAGACGACCATGCTTCAAGAACTTGATCGGCACCTGGCTGCCGCTGGAAACAAGCTGCTCTATTTAGCGCCAACCGCCTCCGCAGTGGATGTGCTCAAGGCCGAAGGTTTCGCCAACGCGATGACCGTTGCCGCCTACCTCACGCGGGCGCGATCCCGCCAACTGCCTCCGGCTTGGATGAAGGCCGTCGTAGTCGTGGATGAGGCGGGTCTGTCGAGCAACCGCCAAGGGGCGGCGTTGCTCAAAATAGCGGAATTTGCCAATCAGCGTGTGGTCTTGGTTGGCGACAGCCGCCAGCACTCCAGCGTTGATGCCGGAGATTTCATGCGCGTGCTGGAGGCCCATTCAAGTATCGACACTCGAGTGTTGAAGGACATCCGCAGACAGAAGGTTGCGGAATACAAACAGGCAATCGAATGGCTTGGTCATGGTCAAGCTGCTGTCGGAATGGAGCAACTCAATCGGATGGGCTGGATCAAGGAGGCTGGGGCGCGCTACATGGAAGACGCTGCCAAAGAGTATTTGCGGTTGACGGAAGCGACATCTGACCCACGTGAGAGCGTGCTGTGCGTGGCACCAACCTGGCGGGAGAACCATGTTCTCACCACGCACATCCGTGCGGGGCTGCGTGCGGTGGGGATACTCGGTGAGACACGCAACGTTTCGGTCCTCGACCCGTTAGGCTGGACCACTTTGCAAAGAACGGTGCTTGGCAACTACCGGCCCGGCCAAGTTGTCACCTTCAATCGTCGGACACCCGGCGGCTTCGCCAAGGACGACTCGTGCGAGATTGAGCGGGTCGAGTCCGACCACCTCATCCTCAAGGGAGGTAAGAAGCTCGACGCACGACAGGCCCCGTCTTACGACGTGGCCCGCTGGCGGGAGATCGAACTGGCAGTAGGCGACAAAATCTTGCTGCGTGCCAACCGAAAAAAGGCCGGTCTGATCAACGGCAAGGTGCTCACCGTCGCCGCCTTCCATCCAGACGGCTCTATCCAAACCGTCGAAGGAAAAACGATCCCTGCCGACTACCGACACTTCACCCACGGATACGCGATCACCAGCCACAAGAGCCAGGGCCGCACGACCGACCATGTCGTGGTAGCGGCGGAGCGTCTGGACGCCAAAGCCGCTTACGTCGCCTGTTCGCGTGGGAGAAAAAGTTGCACGGTGCTCACCCCTGATCGGCAGGCGTTGTTTGCTGGCTTGCCCCGCTCGGCGGATCGGGAAGCTGCCTTAGACGTGCTTCACGCCGAACAACTCGAACGCCAGCAAAACGCGGTGCAATCAGAACGGGAAGCCCGCTCCAACGCCGGGCTGAACGCCGCTGGCGTGGACAACCCCACACGTTACGAACCGATCCGAATACCGGACATCACCGACCAAACAATCATTCCGCAAGCGGAAACAAAACCAACCGACCAAGAAACAGACACCCATGCCAACACCATCCGATCCAGAATCGTCCGAGCAGCGCGAGCAGTTGCTGCAATACTGCGAACAATTGCGGGCGCAGGTCGAGAGATTGACGCAGGAAAGCGCTGCCTTGCGCGCGCAACTCGAAGCCGCCGAGGCCGAAGCCGAGCGCTTGGTCTCCATCGTGTACGCCGACAACCAGGACCTTCAGCAATTCGGCTCGAACTGGTTCAAGCCCTCGGCGGTCGTCTCGATCACCCTGGACAACAGCGCGGGGATCTTGATGAACGGCAACCCGATAGGCTGGGGCTCGCCGAACCAGGAAGATGGGATGAGCATACGGATGCGGGAGATCGCCCTGGATGTGAATCGGCAGAACGCGGAGAAACGCAACCGAGCACGCCGGAAGTGATCGCCGCCAGCGACCTTCCCACCGATCCGTCCCGCGATGCCGGTGAGCAGGAAAACCCTCCTCGCCAACCACGCATAGGAAGACGCCGCAGATAACCACCGCGTCAACGCCGCCAGCCGGGTACGAGGCGCGCGGTGGTGCGCGGCGCCGCTCGCCTGCACGAGGGCCGTGAAGCGCCGCGCCAACGCTCCTGCTTTTTTGACTTCCTTGTCCAGTTCGACCTGGGTGATCGTTGCCTTTCGCCAAGCATCGAGTTTGGCTGCGGGCTGGAGCAGCAGCCAGGCCAGCTGCCGGGGCGAAGCCAGCGGCGGGGCGGCGGCTTGCCCTGGCACGGGTGGTAGGTCGCGTCGGCAAGGCGGCGTGGTTTTGGCCGGGGTGACACGCCGCGTATGGACCCACTTGTGAACCTGACGGCTGCTGCCCAGATAACCTCGTTCGCGCAGCTCCCGGTAAAGCGCCGAGGCGTTCTCGCATCCGGCGGCCAGTTGCTGCTCCAACCAGGGGATGAACGGATCGAGCCTGCTGGGTCCCGGTGCGCGCATGGCCCGTTCGGGGAAGCTCTCGGCCCGGGCGAAGCGGCGCACGGTGGCGCGGGCCAGGCCCGTCGCTTTTTTGATGGCGCGCAGCGACTCTCCGGCCGCCTGACAGCGGCGGACATCATGGGAGTGCGCCAGCGAGCGTGCCCGGCTGGCGATGGAGGCATCCTGCGTAGTTCTGGCGCGTGGAAAGGCACGGGTGCGCACGCCCTTACGCGGCGAAGAGGCCAGCGCCGTGGAGGGCAACTGGCGCAACCGACCGTACACTCCGAAGAGCCAGCGCGTGAGCATCTCGCGGATGTTCTGGAGCAGGTGCCAGCGGTCAGCGACCTGCACCGCACGGGGCGCGCCCAAGTTCACGCCGCGCTCGAGCTCGCTGGATCGGTCGCGCGCCACCACCTTGATTTTACGGCGGCGCGGGCGCAGCTAGGCGGCCAGGGTCTCGGCCCGGCGGTCCGGCAGCAAGTCCACCGCGCGACGGCTCTCCAGATCCACGAGCAGGCCCATCTCGCTCCACACCCCACAAGCCGGACAACGTGCGCCAACGCGCACGCCCTGCGCCTTTTGTTGCAAGCCCGATGGGTCAACCAGGTGGATGCGTTCAACTCGACAGCCGGGCAGCAGATGCAAAGCATTCATCCCCTACCATCCTCGCTTCCACACAAAGTGCGAAAGAACCTCAATACCGGGGCAAGATCAATAGCAGAGATCATGGACACCTCCATGCACACCGTGAAGAAGCACATGACCAACCTGATGGTGAAGATGGTCGCGGAAAACCGACTCGTCGCAGGATTGCAGGCAGCGGAGCTGTTAGAATTAGAGAAAAGTTGATCCCGGCAACCCAGCCGTTCGCTATGTGACGAGTTCGGCTTGATCGCTGATGTCGTCACCGGTTTGACGGGCATATCGCGGTGTCAGTAACGATCCTGAAGCGGGATGATAAAGCCGCCGCATTTGAGTTGAACAGTCGTAAGACGTCAAAGAACGGTGATTTGGTCCCACGTTCGGCGCGAAGCCTTGGCAGGCAAAGTCGGCAGATATCCTCAATCTGTTTACAGTACTTTTAAGCTGAATGAGCAATAGTTTCTCGTGCTGCCCATGCCCTGGAAGGCCCCCTTGTCACCATCGAGCAAGTACCTGTCGGCTGCCTCGAAGATACTCGGCGTTGTCAGAAGAGAGAAAATAAGAGACGCAATACTCCTAAGGCTACGCTTAAGGAGTTATCGGAACTTATTTCAAGTTTTTTCAAGTTTTCCAAGCGAGCCGTGATCGAAAACTGTAATAGCAACATGAAAGAACATCAAATAACACGAAAAGACTTGAATGCTGCGTTGACTTGATCGGACCAAGTGGCACTATCTAGGGGTAAGATATTGCGTTGACCGCGTAGGCATCTACTGCGGAATGAATTATTGCCGCTTGAATAGAGTTGCATCAACGCTCTTTAGCCGGTGCTGGCGTGATGCTCGACGTGCCTATTCGCCTCATGCGTCGCAGGGAACGGAAATGAGAATGCCCTGACGATTGCGGAAGCCCCGCTAAAGTGGGAGAGGGTGTCAGCACAATGATCGTGATGCTGGAACACTGTCGATCCAAACGCGCGTTTGCCTGATGACGTGGCTTTAGTAAGCCATTTGGGTCTGTTTCACAGATGCACTCCCGCCACAGCCCACAATTGAAAACTGAATATTGGAAGAGACTTCCGCACGCTAGACTGTTCCTCACGCAACCGCATCACAATCCGCCGGATGGCAAGAAATGAAACGTGCCGTCATCGGACAGTCTCAACGCGGCGTCAATTAATGCCCTCGGCAGCTCACTGCCCACTGACTCAAGTCGTTGAATTGTTTTGCCTCAACGGCGTTTGCCTCTGATTTTTTTGTATCAGCGACGGGAGTAGGCGCAGGGGCGGTTGTCGGGAGTGGTAGCCTGTCCGGCGCGTCGGTAAGATACAAAAGTATGCCTGGACGGTATGGGAGAGTATCAATGTCCATTCTGGACTCGATGAAACCGTCTGCCTCTCCGAGTTTCACCTCTCGAGCGCGAGTTCCATCTGCTAACGAAATCAAACGGCTCGACCGTTCAAACTGTTGCGCTAAGCGATAAGACGCAGGTTCGAGTTTCTGTAATTGGGCGGAGACTTCCTCCCTGCACCGCTGTTCAGCCTCGGCTGTCACTTTACTGCGAAATGCTTCAGCGTCTCTCATACCTTGGAGTCTTTGAGCATCAAATTGCTCGCTTTGTTGAAGTCGCCAGTTTTGGAATTGCGTACTCTGCTCTTGATACCAACGAGAGGTTCGTGCTTCGTACATGTGACGAAACCCGAAACCAGCGCCTAAAATAGCCATCATACAAAATAAACAGCCCCAACGTGCACGAAAGGCCACAACCTCCTCGAAACCCTCGAGTGACTCTTGGAGAAATATCGCCAGCCTTCCCTTGAGCTGCCGATTGAGTGGCCAGTCGAGGACACTTCTGAATATACCTTTTTGCTGAACGAGCTTTGCAGTGGCTCGAGGTTTGCGCCACTTTGATTGTTCTTCGAGTACATTCAACACCGCTTGAAGTTTCGCTTCAAACGGTTTTAAGGTTAAGCAGATAGCTTCCGCCGCAGCCATCGGCGTAGTGGCCATCACGCGGAATTGCAACGTGGTTAGCAAACCATGAACATAAGGGTAGGAGTTTTCGTCGTAAGTGCTCATTTCCCGAAGCAAGCGATCAACATGTCGGGCTTGCTCGGGAGTAATCAGTTGACGGTAAAGCTCATAGACGCTGACATTCTCCCCATGCGGTTCTGGATCGGTCGTCTCTTTCATACCGAGATGCTTCGAAAACTGCCTGTCCTCAACCTTGGTGATCAACGAAGGTACTGCTACTAACTGTTAAAATTAAAGCCAAACCTTTCGTCGTCGTTTGCAACATTCACTTTCAGTGTACCGCCTGATTTGGGTAACTGCACCCGGGCTGCCAAGGCCGTAGGTAAGAGGACATCGGCGATAGCATCGTAGGACGTGTACATCTGCGTCAGAGCATACTGTAACTCAGCAGCCATTAACGGTTCGAGGTGACCGCTTTCCCGCGTAGCGAACTCGGCGAAGGAAATTCCGCGTTTCAGTTTATGCTCGACGCCTTCCATTGCCAGCATCGTCGGCGAGGAGATCGTCGGTAAACGGATTTTTTTAGCTCCCAAGTCGAGCAACGTTTTCTCAAACGTCGAATTTTTGAAGAGGCGACTCCCAGAGCGAGCCGGGTTTTCGACGATGACAAAATCGACGCGGTGTGCGCAGAATTGCACCAATTTGGTGAGGTTGCCCATGGTTTCCAGTTCGTCGCTGGGAAATATGAACAAAGTTGAGCGCACGCCATGTTCAGCGGCGAGGCTCAGGAAGTTGAAGTTCTTGGCAGCATCAACGAAAAACTCATCCGCCTGAGCACGGCTGTCCACTATGTGTACGGGAAATGCGTCGTGGATCGACGAAATGAAAGTTGCCAAGTATGCTTCCTTCGCTTCTTCTGGTGACTCCGAGCGCAGAACAGCAACCCTGTTGGGGTGCCTTCCCGAAAACGTCCGATGTCTGTCGTCCAAATCACTGCCGCGCCAATCAATACCGCGCGCTAACAGCCAGGCAGCACGGAACTCCGCTTCCACGGATTTCCCGAGACCACCTTTCGACATCGGGTTGAAGTGAATGTATGCGGTTGTGGTAAGAGGCTCAGTTTGAGCTTGAGTGTTTTTCATTGTTGTACGTTGTTGGGTCGTTGAGGGCTAAATCTTCGCTGTTCAGCAAGGCGTATTTCTCTTGGATGGGGATGAAAATAAATTCTTTGTGCGCGGTGACGTTTGCACCGGTATTTACTGCTTCTGATGTTGCCCGACGCTGGAGCCGGACCGGCGATTCCAACACATCTTTTGGTTCGTCCTTTGAGACAGGTGACGGTCCCGGCAGACGGCTTGGCCGATTTCGCCGGCGTATACGCACGGCCACATAGTCGTGAACGGCGCTTAGGCTGACGTTCAAGCCACTTTCACGCAGATTGAGGGCGATTTGGCGGTAAGTTTCGCCCGCCTCCAGCCAACGCCAGATGTCGGCGTCGTAAGGTATCAGGCGGGAGCGATAGGCTTTCCCTCGCGGCTGCTGTGCGAGGAATGCGATGTTTGGGTTCATCTTCACTGATGCAGCGTGGGACGGTTAGGGACTGACGGTCAAAGGAACCCGGAATCACGCACACGCGGCGACATTCGTACCGACCGGAGCTTAAACCGTGCCGAAACAAATCGTATTTCAGCACAGATTGACATCCTCCTTCGTAACCGTTCACCCTGCTGCCTGATTTTGGGCTTAATGCATCGGCGAACGTGACCTTGAACAAACGCACCTCACGCCTCTGCGCTCGATCCCACGACGAACGAAGAACGCGGTGGTTTGCCGATTTCGTTTGCAACGTGCTCGCTGGCTTCCTCGATAATAAGATGATACTTCAACCTCATGGCGCTCAGGGCGTTGAGTCGATCCAATGTTGACAGCCGTCCGATTCAAGACTTTGACGGATACTCTTTCGGTTGCTGTCTCTGGACCCGAGCTTCAAATCCGTCAATGATCGCGGAGTCGCCTTTATCCCAATTTACCTGCGCGACACACACCCTCCACCTGCCGAAGCCAGACGGTTCATCGACGCTGGTAAATGCCGCTGTTCCCAAGTTTGCGATTCATCTACGTTGCCGCAGGCGCATTGAGCACTGCGGCGTTGTGGTCGCAGTAAGCCAGTGGTTCTTCGAGGGGTTCGATATGTGCGTTGACCTCCACCCCGGGAACCGCCCTGCGGGTGGCGGCTCCAATAGCTACCTCCGTATCGTGAGCATCCTTGACGTTCAGTTTACCCGGGACCAGCAAATGGTAATTGCGAACACCGCGGCTTTTCATTTCGGCACCATCGAACAGGGAGGCACCAGCCTTTACGCAGCGATGGCGCATAAGGCGAGCAACGCGCAGGTGCTCAAGATTGTGTTGGGCATCGGCAGAGACGAAATTGCCCGTTTCCTCGAATGGGTTGATTTCGCGGGTAACAGCGTGCAGCCGCCCGTGGCGCCGGTGACGGACCAGGGCCTGACCTTCCCTGATTTCACCGCGCAGCCCAATCCGCTGACCCAGCCCAACCTGATTTTCCCCGTTCCTTGCGAATTTATCAATTCCGACCTTCCCAAGGTGGCGATCATTCGTTCCCTCAATGACCAGTTCGCGGGTGCCCGAGCAGCCGTTGCAGGCTTCAAGGCCAGTGGTCTTTTCCTGGGCCAAACCCAAGAGTTTTTAGACCTCCTCGACCAACTTGCGGAAGCGGCCGACGCGGCGCAACGCGGTTGATGGACCTACAAATCGTCGACTGTTCGCAACCGTCGACGCTTGTTCGCATCCCTTTTCGAACTGGATGTTATCATGATCCGGCCCAAAGCCGTTGTATCGGTCCCGTCGGATGACGCTGGCGGATTGGTGCGACGGCTGCGCAACTCTTTAGCGTCTCAGTGCAAACGCCAACATTAGCAACGCGATGGCTACAATCCATGAACCAACCACCCGGATGCCCGTTTGCACCCACTGGTAGGGCGGCAACCGCGAACTGTAAAACGCAACATCGCCCACGCACAATATCAGGCTGACCCAAGTAGCGAGAAGCATCCTCGCCATGGCAATGCCCATGGTGCCGGGGTCAGCGCCCGAGTCCAGTCCCAGTGCCAGCCCAGCGGCCGCGCAAGCCATCAAGCGCGTCCACAACGGCAGAGGTGCCGCCACAGCGACAAGCCCCCCGGCACACAGCCCGAGGACGATAAGAACCGTCTGGGACACCCCGGCGATGACGTGGAGAGCTGTCACTGACAACCCGGCGGCAGCAGACACCGCGAAGACCGTCAAAGGCCACTGAAGACGCAACGGCAAACGCTGCCCCAGCAAAAGCCCCACGCTCAGGAGCACGAGGAGGTGGGTGGGGGTCAAAAACGGGTGCAAGAACCCGCTGACGAATTCTCCCGCTCCTTTGATAGGGGTGTGCGCTTCCGCGCGCGTCGGCACGAGCAGAAACAGTCCTGCTGCCAGCAGCCAGGAGCCCCGGCAATGACCTCGCCAACGCGGTTCACTCACGCCTTGATGTAGTCGAAGAGGAACGCAAAGCCAAGGCAGGTGATCACGCCGCCACCCATCCGCACAACGACCGTTCCCCACGGCCACCGCGTGAGCAAACCGAGCGCGATGCCGCTAAGATGCAGCAGCCCGGTGGCGATGACAAAGCCGACTGCGTAGGTCATGGCGTTGGCGGCGTGCGGCAGTTCCGTGCCGTGCGCGTGCCCGTGGAAAATGGCGAAGAAGCCCACCATCAGACCGGCGACCCAAAGAGGAGGACGAAGGGCGAAAGCAACTGCCAGCCCGAGCATGACCGCAGAAAGCGCGATGCAGGTTTCCACTCCTGGCAGCGGCACGCCCAGCACGCCCAGCGCACCGCCAAAGGCCATCACCATCGGAAAGATGACCGGCAGCAGCCACATGGCGGGAGCACCCAAGTATGCACCCCACAGGCCGACAGCCACCATGGCTGCGATATGGTCGAGTCCGGTCAGCGGATGTAGGAACCCGCTGACAAAACCGCCGATGGTGCCGGTCTCCGTGTGCGCGTCGGCAACTGATGGGATCAGCACTAACAGCACCACCAGCCCGGACCAGCAAAGTTTGGCGGCGTTAGGAAAAGATTTGGCGGGCATGAGTGATAATTGAAGAGCGAGCTACGAGGAGGTTGATTGGCAAGCGGGGATAATCACTTGGTGCGCCCCGGGCGCAGCCTCTCGTGGATGGCATTCCGAAGAATCGGTGTCGATGGATGCTTCTGTCACGGCTGTTCGCGCGAAGAAGCCGTATCGTTTTTCAGAAATTCGAGAGAGCGACACGAGGTATTTTTACCCAAAATCGACGTATCAGGGAAAAACCTGCATCCATTTAGTGCACTCCACCGGATCGCCTAGCAAACTTCTCCTTGGCATGTCCGGGGTCGAGCGCGTCCTTTCAGCAAATCGGAGCCGCGTTTTTCCAATCCGGCTGAGGACTTCTTCAGCCGTACATGCGCCCCCATCGTCTTCTTGCCGCCATCACGGCAACCGTTTTCCTCGGCCTTGGATTGCTGTGGATCACCACCGCTCGCCGCTCGCAAGCGACCACCACGGCGTTGCTTCCGACCGGCATTGCTCACCAGCCGCAAGCCGCGACTTCAGCCGTTTCGCCTCCTGCTGCCATCGTCACGGGTCCCACGCCGCTCCAACTCATCCTTGCGCCTCAACCGGCTGCGAGCACCACGGCATTGGATCAGGAAATCGTCCGGCAACAAAACATGATCCGACGGCCCGACCAGCCAGCGGAGATGCGTCTGGCTGCCGTAGAAAAACTCGGGTGGCTCTTCGTCGCTCAAGCGGGAGCGCAGGATGACGACGGGTGCTACAAACTGGCCGAGCAATGCGCGCTGGTCATGGCCGCCGAGCAGCCTGACTCGCCGGACGCCATGCTGCTGCGCGGGCATGTTTTGCACCAGTTTCACCGTTTCAAGGAAGCGGAAGCTTTGGCCCGGCAGTTGGTCGCGGTCCGCAACCTGCCTTACGACTATGGCCTGCTCGGTGATAGTCTAATGGAACAGGGCCGCTTGGCCGATGCCATCCCGGCGTACCAGGCCATGCTGAACCTCAAGCCGGGCTTCGAGTCCTTCGTCCGTGCTGCTCACATGCGCTGGCTGAAAGGGAACTTGCCCGGCGCGCAGGCATTGATGGTTCAGGTCTTGGGCATGATCCATCCACGCGAGAAGGCGACCGCTGCTTGGGCGGAAGCCCGCATGGCGTCCTACGATTTCCAGGCAGGGAACTTCCCCTCTGCCCGGCAACATGCCGAGATCGCCCTTCAGGCCAAGCCGACCAATGCTCCGGCGCACCTAGTTCTCGCCCGCGTGCTGGCGTCCGAGGGCCGGGGAGATGAGGCGCTTACACATTTTCGTGCCGCTGCCCAAGCCCGGCCACTGCCGGAATTTCTCTGGGCGTTGGCCGATGAGCTGGAAGCAAGGCAGCTCACGGCCGAAGCCGCACCCGTCGAGCAAACCCTGCGGCAGATCGGGCGACGCTCGGACCCGCGCGGTCTGGCGCTCTATCTCGCGACGACCCGGCAGGACCCCGCCGAGGCACTCCATCTGGCCCAGGCGGAAATGGAAAACCGGCAGGACGTTTTCACCTGGGATGCACTAGCCTGGAGCCAGTACGCCTCCGGTCAGATTGCGCCAGCCCATGAGTCTATGCAACACGCGTTGGCCGAGGGCACACAGGATGGTCGTCTCTTCCTGCACGCTGCCGTCATCGCTGCCGCTGCTGGCGACGAAAGCGGCAAGCTCGACTTTACCCGCAAGGCCGACGCACTCAAACAGACACTCCTTCCCTCGGAGCGCCGCTTCCTCGACGGACTGGACGCACCCGCCGACCTCCACGCGGCGCGCTAAACCCGACCCGAAAACCCAGACCCACTTTCTTCAGTCAACCAGTAGAACCCCAGAACAAGTCCGACCCATCAGCCCGCCAAGGGCCTGCTCCTATGAACAAACCAAACACACTCCGAACTTCCTGTGCGCTGCTTGCAGCGGGGGCCTTCGCGCTGCTACCCGCAGCGAAGAGCCTTGCCTCCAGTCATCAGGATGCGCCGCTGATCATCCTCGATCCGGCGGCCAATACCACCGACGTTTACGCCTTTCTCAGTGAGGTCAACGGGGTGAAGTACCTCGAAGTTGCCCTGGGAGTTTTTCCCTTCGAGCAACCCGGCATCGGGCCGAACAAGTTCAATTTCGACGACAACGTGCGCTACTCCTTCCACGTCGCCGTCGGTGACGACGTGGCTGCGGGCCGTTCGACCTACACTTACCATTTCCGCTTCCACTCCACTTACAAAAGCTCCGGCACGGTCCTGTACAATTACCTCGGTGTGATCAATGACGTGGGCGATGCCAACCAGAACTTCGTCCAGACTTACAACGTCCACCGGATGGTAGATGCCACCGGCGTCCACGAAATGCTCGGCAGTGGCGTTTGTCCCCCCAACAACGAGGGCATCGCCACTCCGCTCTACAACACGGGGGACGTAGGTGATGGCTTGGCCAAGGACGGAGTCTCGGATGCGACCCAGTTGGACCATTACACGGCCCAGAGCATCTCCACGATGAAGCGTGGCTACGTAGCGTTTGCGGGCCAGCGTGACGACGGTTTTTACGCCGACATCCAGGCCGTGTTCGACCTTCTCTCGTTTACCGGCCCCAATAAACCGTTCGACAGCCAAGCGGGCTTCAACATCCACGAAATTTCGCTCCGCATTCCGATTTCCGAATTGGGAATGCTGGGCGACCAGCAAGTCGTCAGCGTGTACGCCACGACTTACCGGCGCACCACCACGGTCTTGAGTGACGGGACGGCCGGGGAGGACCCCGATCTCGGCGGCGACTTCGTGCAAGTTGCCCGTCAAGGGAATCCGCTCTTCAACGAGGCCTTGGTTGCCATCGTGGATAAGGATCGCTATAGCCGCACCCAGCCGACCGACGATGCCACTATCTTTGCCAAGTATGCGCTCACGCCCGAATTGGCCCACCTGATCAACGTGATCCTCAAGCCCACCCCCGCCGCGATTGAGACTGGCCGCACGGATTTGATGGGCATCTTCATCCCGGACACGATCAAGGTGGACCTCTCCACCGCCCCGGCGAGGCTCGCTGGCGGCACCTACGCTGACCCCACTGCGAACAACGACGCGGGTTACTCGCCCTTGGGCATCTTCGGCGGCGACGTTCTCACGAGTACGGTGCAAACTGGCTTCCTTGGTGTGCACGCCGTTCCCGGCGGGTGGCCCAACGGCCGCCGCTTCGGCGACGATGTTCTCGACATCGCGGTTGAGGCCATTCTGTCTGACCTGCGTAACCCGACCGTGCCCGTTCTCCATACCCCCGTGTTCAGCGATGGCGTGACCGGCAACGACATTGGTTACAACCGCGTGTTTCCCTACGCCGCCACGCCACACAACGCCCGCACCAAGGGGCTGCACGATTAACCGGCAGAGTGGCTTCGGTGCGCTGTCTTGAAGCAAGGCAGTCGCTTCACGCCCTGTCTGCTTCTTGATTCGCTCGGTGCGCCGGATGTGAAACCGTCACGTCCGGCGCACTTTCGTTTTCTCCCCGCATGCATCTCCTGACCACGCCGTCCGACGGGGCGCACATCCGCACTGACGATCCTGCGGGATCGGGCAGCCCGCTTCGCCACTCCCGCTGCCCGTGTAACTTCCGGCATCGCTGGCTGGCGTGGCTTGGTGGGGTGATCGTCCTCTGGTCTGCGGCGGTATCGTCTCTGCTCGCCCATGATCCCGGGCTGAGTTCTATCAGGGTGACGATCACTCCCACGGAAGTGGAAACGATCTTTACCATCCACTTTGCCGATCTCGAAACCGTCGCGCCTGAACTCGACGTAAACCACGATGGCCGCTTGGACGCCGCCGAGTTCGCCCATGCCCGCCCTCGGTTGATCGAAATCGCCCGCCAGGAACTCGAAATTGCCGTGGGAAACCACACGCTCTCGATACTGCCTGCAGACGCCGACGCACGAGTGGATCTCATCGGGAATAATAACCTCCAGATGACGGTGCGGTTTCGGTTGCACGGGGCGGTGGTGGAAAATCGGTTCACCATCACCTCGCGGCTGATCGGTCAACTGCCGCCCGGCCACCGCCAATTCGTCGAGGTGCTGCTCGGCCCCGATGGGCAGGGAATCGGTGAAGGCTTCCTCGTCGCCGCTGCGGATCAGTTAAGTTTCGACCTGCCGCCCTTGGCTTCGCCTGCCGCCGGCGTCTCTGGCGCCACCGCCGTCGAGCCGCCGCGCCAGATTCACTACGGCGAATTCTTTCTCCTCGGAGTCAATCACCTGCTCACTGGCTACGACCACCTCCTTTTTCTGGCTGGTTTGCTGATCGTGTGCCGAAGCCTGCTGAAAGCATTTCAGATGCTGACGCTTTTCACCATCGCCCACTCGGTCACGCTGACCCTTGTTGCGCTAGACTTGATCAAGCCCTCCAGTGTCTTGGTCGAACCCACTATTGCGGCATCCATCGCCTACATTGGAATAGAAAATATCCTTCGCCCCCGTGCCGACCTGGGGTGGCGAGGGGCGCTGACGTTCGTCTTCGGCTTGGTGCATGGTCTGGGCTTTGCCAGCGTGCTCAAGGAGCTTGGTGTCGGAATCAAAGGAGCGAGCGGCGTATTCCAGCCGCTGCTTTATTTCAGCCTCGGGTTGGAAACTACCCAGCTCGGTCTTGCTGCCTTGGCTTTCCCCTTCTTACTCTGGTTGCGTACCAAGCCAATGTTTATTCGGTTTTGGATACCTGTCTTCTCCGGGTTGATAGCCCTGGCAGGGTGTTATTGGTTCTTTGAGCGCACTTTGGCCACCGGTCGCTGAAGCAGCTTGGTGCGGTTACCGTTAACTTTCAAGCGACTGCTCCGCTTGTAATGCACGCAGGTATCGAAGTAGGCTTGCGAGTTCAATTAAGCGTTTGCCTTTGACACAACCACGGCGGCGCAGTGAGACCGACTTGACCGGTGGTCGGTGGTCGTTTGCCTCGCAAGGCAAGATCAACTGATTTAATGACCCTCGTCTAAGCCCGGAATAGAACTCCGTTCCTTTAGCGGGCGGAAGCGGTACGAATTCCGGCAGTTTTTCAAATTCCGACGAAAAAGAGGGGTTGTGTGAGATTGCTCGATGTAGATCAGAATCACGAACGCGCAGCGACATGCATCCTTACCACCGCAAGAACTGTGCCGAAACCAATTTGATTACTGCACATAAACTTCTTCAGCCTTTCCGGTTGCTCACTTTGCTTTCTGATCTCGGAGCACCAGCGTCGGGAAATTCTTTGCTAAAGGTTTGAATCGCGCGCCTTTGCGCTCGGTCCCACGAAGAGCGATCCGTGTACAGTGGTTTTCCCAGCACTGTTTTCGTGTGCTTGATTGCATCCTCGATACTGTAACGATGTCTCAATCGCAACGCGCTCAGGGCGTTCAGTCTGTCAATGGTCGATTGCCGACCAGTCCACGATGTTGACGGAAATTCTTTCGGACGCTGCTGCTCAAGCCAACTTGTAAATCCTTCAATCAGCGCTGCATCGTTCTTGGTCCAATCAACTTTTATTGCGAGCAATTTCCACCGGCCCGACCCAGACAACATTTCGGTGATACCAGGATATTGCTGTTCCCATTTTTGCGATTCGCCATTCGCATGAAAGGTAATTCCTGTGAGGAACTGTTCAGCGTAAAGTTGGAGGTTGCCCTGCCAACTATCACCGAGGCTAAGCCAAGGACTTTTTTGCAAAACAGCAGGGTAACCACGAAGGCTCCCGTCCACATGAAGAAAATACAGACCGGGGAACATCTCCCGGCTCACAGCCTTTTGCCCGTCGTTCATTACCTCAAATGGCCGGATGTACATGATCGCTCGCACTCGTTTGAACTCGATGCTCGCTTGCGAGTCTTCCTTCGAAGTGACGGGCATCGGCTCTAAAGCAAACGGTGCAAGTTCTTGGGAAACGAATACAGAAAAGTAAAGTTCGGGATGCTCGATCTCGCGGGCCATCTCATAGAGGAGGCAAGCCTCGGTGTCCTCTTCAAGAATCTCTGCAAAATTCCATTCGTTGTCGGGCAGGTCGTCCCCGTTTTTCTTGCTGGAGCCAAACATAACCGGGAACGCTACAAAATTGTCTGTAATTCTGGCAGCTTGCCCACTGCCGTCCGCAATGTAGCGGTCTCAATGTGGGTGTAATGTTTGCTGACCGCAACGGAATCATGGCCAACAAATTCGCGTGCAACCACGTCGGATACCCCAGCATTTTTCAAAAGACTCGTCGTGTTATGGCGCAAACAATGGAAACACAGTTCGGTTCCTTCGCGTTGGCCGGACCTGCCCTTGCCAGTTGATTTTTTAGATCGTCGCGGGACGAGTCCGACTTCCGCCATGTAGGCATAAAATTGGTTGCTTAACGTACCCACTTTGCCTTTGGACTTCGACATTTTGTCCGCCGCAGCCGGAAACAGTGGCGCTTTGCCACTGCCCTTTTGGCGTTGGCCAATCAGTCGCATTAGCAGTTGCGCTAACGGCAAAATGACATTTCGCCCGGTTTTTTTGGACGTGAAGCGGAGTTCTTCCTCCACTAGATGGATGCTGCCCCAAGTCAGATCGCCCAGGTCGCCCAGCCGTTGGCCAGTGTACAAACCAAAATGAATTAGGTCATTCCACTCTTGATCGACCACGCTCAACAGCTTCTGAAGTTCCTCCATGGTGAACGGTCGCCGTGACTTCTTCGGTTCCGTGTCACGCTTTTGCTTGGGATGAAGATTTTGGATCTGCATCGCTGGATTGGATTGCATCAGTCCCGCCCGAACGGCTGAGTTGAAAGCGATGCGAACAATCTTCAGCCCGTGGTTGATGCTCGTGGTTGAGAGATGTCCGATCAGACCGTCACGAAAAGTCAGCACATCATTTGCGGTGACATGATTAAGGTCGATTTTTGCTCGGGGACCAAGGTGCGTGAGAAACTTCTGGACGACTGCTCGATATGCGCTCGCGGTGGCGTCCGCGTTCTCAGCCCCCTTGCGCTTGAGCCATTCCGTGAAGAACACCTCGGCGGAACTCGTTGCCAGCGAAACGCCATGCATCTCTTCGAAAAGATCGGTCATGACCTGCCGAATCTGCGATTCCGTCTTCAACGTCCGGGCAGCGGCTTCGTATTGGTCGGCGATGCGCTTGGCATCCTTGCGGACGTGGGTCCCCGTCGAACGCTGCCGACGGCGACCGTTGATATCCGTGAAGCAGGCAATGAGGTTTTTCGTTCCGGGAAGTGCTCTCAGGCTCGCCATACCCTTACAACTTCACTTACAACACCCATATCGTCAATGCTGTTTATCCTGTTCGGTTCTTCCTAGGAGAAAGAGGGTTACAGATGCTTGGATAGGAACCGTGGGTTCGAATCCCACCTCTTCCGCCACCCTGTAAATCAATAACTTACAGAAGCTTGCAGTGTTTGCCGAGAACATTTCTAAGCATATGTTTTTGATGTTCGGAGTCGTTTACGGATGTCTTAGACAAGATCTTTTCTTCCGTCAGCTCGCTCCCGTTATCATTTCCTACGTCCCCGCCGCCTCCACCGGCTGCGGCTGCTGGCCCGCATTTGTTAGGGATTTAATTCATTCGCTACGGCGGTCGATTGGCAAGCCCTGCAAAGAATTTGTTTCCCAAAACGTCGGCTATTGAACCGACAGAATGCCACCACCTTTGAATCCATCGGCTCATGGCACTGGTTGCATGATGCCCCAGAAACAGCCATAGGAGGCACAGGAGCAACGATTTTGGTCGCAGAGGTAGATTGACAAGTTCTGCACAGAATCTTGCCTGCAAATCGTTTCTCGTTTGATCGACAGAACGCTGCCACTTTATCTTCGACGGACACTTGGCACTTCTCACAAGTTGGTTTAACGACCAGAACTTTTGCTGGTTCAACGTGAATGGAAACATTCGCCGGAGATTGTTGGGTCTCTGTAATGCCAAACTTGGCCGCAAAATCGAAGAAGATAAGTTTATGGAGCCTGACAAGCTCGTACGCGAACTCCATGATGGTTTCTGAGGAGCAAAGCCGGGAGCGCCTGGTCCTGCACGTCGCCCGCCAACTCACGGCAGTCGACCTCATCGCCGTCATGGAAAAGCTGGTCGCCCGGCGAGGGGGTACCGGCCACCTCCGCAGCGACAACGGCAGTGAGTTCGTCGCCCGGCACCCTGCAAAGCTTGGTTGGCCAAACGCCACGTCGAGACGCTCTCCATCGCTCCGGCCAGTCCCTGGCAGAACGGGCACGTCGAGAGCTTCCATGGCTCGCTGCGTGACGAGTGCCTGGATCGGGAACTCATGCTGAGTGTGGCCGAGGCCCGCGTGGTCGTCGAGGACTACCGACGTTGTTACAACCAGGGGCGGCCCCACGGCGGCCTTGGCTGCCGCCCGCCCACGCAGGCGTGCAACGAAGCCCAGGCTTTTCACGCCAAAGTGGCAAACACCGTGCCTGCCGCTTGATCCACCCACGAAAACAGCTGCCCGTCCCACTGAACCGAACCTCTCACACGTTCCGGACCAAACCCGGGGACTCGATCAACCGTTTTATCGTTGGACACTCGACGCGGCAAGAGTAAAAATTCCATAGGTGGGATAATGGGACATCCATTCTCTCTGGTGCGCCATCGGCTCAGGAAACAACTCGGCAAATTCTTGCGAGGGAAACGTGGGAAGGAAACGCTCGCTCAGTATGCCCGTAAACCGGGCATTTCTGATTCGACGTTACAACGGCTGGAAATCGGGGAGCAAAATATCACGGTCGATACGCTTGAGCAGATCATTGATCGGCTGAAATGTTCGATCTCGGACGTGTTCGGCGCTGGCAGCTAAAAAGAAGGACCGGCACAAAGCCAGTCCCTCTTCCCATTGAGCTTCAGGGCTCAATGAACCGATCCTCGAACAACACATTGATGGCCGTTTCGACATGGTCGACGGTGATGCTCACCACGTTCACTTCGGCGATATGATCCAAGACCACGGGGCATTCGTCGGCGGTGATTCGCAGACGTAGCTGCCCGGCGTGAATGTTGACCGTGGCGATGTTGCCGACATCAACCAGCAGCCGGTCGTGGAAATGATTTTCCAGGCGGTCGAGCGCGGATGGCGCATCGTCCAGCTCGGTGGACAGCACTGCGATGATTTCACGCAGCACGGGCGCGTTTCGTGTCTCCATGTGGGGACACCTCCTTTCTTTCGGGTTGGTGGGTTCTCTGGGGTATGTCACAGCCCACGAGAGCCATTCCCTGTTTTATACCGCAGGAAGCGGAGATTTGACGGGAGGGGTTCTGGTGTAAAAATTTTCCTGAGTCGCGAACCGCAACACGCAAATCTTCACAAATGGCAACGATCCTCAGAAATATCTACCCAAAGGCACCAGCTTGACTGTACTCGCCGAAATCCGCTGTGGTGTTATGGTCGGGATATCGGCCAGCAGGCCGCCCTGCAAAACATCAAAAGCGATCAGATTCAAAGATGGCAACGCTGGCCGCCAGACCCCCTTTTTCTAATCGGGGAGCTATGGTGCAAGCTGGAAAAAGATTTTCGTCGCCAGCTTCCATCGTTTCGGTGGTGTAAGGTGCCGGCTTCAGGGCATCAGTCCACTAGGCTCTAATTTGACCATGCAACCTGCCGTCATTCGACTCGAAAACATTTCCAAAAGCTATGCGCTCTGGGCGCATCCTCGCGCACGCTTGAAAGACACCTTCTACCGTCGGCTTGGGAAAGTACCGCTGCTGCCAGGCAGCACTCGCGAGCGTCTCCTCAGGGCCGCCCATGAGCAGAGGCGCGATTTCTTCGCCCTGCGCAACCTCAACCTGAGCATCTATGCGGGCCAGAGCGTCGGCATCCTCGGGCGCAATGGTTCGGGCAAGAGCACGCTACTCCAGATCATTGCCGGCACCTTGCGGCCAAGCGCGGGCCGCTCGATCACCCGTGGCAGGATCGTCGCACTCCTGGAACTCGGCAGCGGATTCAATGCGGAGTTTACGGGCCGGGCCAACGTGCTGATAAATGCGTCCATTCTCGGTTTGACTCGGCGGCAGATCGCCGAACGCTTCGAGCAGATCGAGGATTTCGCTGACATCGGCGAGTTCATGGACCAGCCCGTCAAAAATTACTCCAGCGGGATGATGCTGCGGCTTGCCTTCGCGGTGAATGTCCATCTCGACCCGGAAATTCTCATCATCGACGAGGCGCTCTCCGTGGGAGATGCGGCGTTCCAGCGTAAATGCATGGGACGTATTGAGACGCTCAAAGAGAACGGAGGCACCCTGCTTTTCGTCTCTCATGCGCCGGAGTCGGTCGTGCAATTATGCGACCATGCGATCCTGCTCGACCACGGTGAGATGCTCATGGAGGGCGCTCCCAAACTGGTGACCGCTCAATACTACAAGCTTCTCTTTGCTCCGGAGGAACGACAGCAGGAAATCCGGGCCGAAATTCGTCTCGCCGCCAGTGAGGAACCGACCAACTCGGCCCCGCCCGTGGTGGCGGCAGTTCCCGTTGCCACACTCGAACCCGAACGGCCTAAGGCGTATTACATTCCCGAAATGGTGACAAAAAGCGTTGTGGAGTATCCCTCCCGAGGCGCGTCGATCAGCAACCCGCGCATCATCGATCTCAACGGACAACAAGTCAACATGCTCGTGCGCGGCGAGAGCTACGTCTACACCTACGACGTTTCCTTCCAAGTTCTGTCCTTCCGAGTGCAGTTCGGCATGATGATCAAGAGCCTCACAGGTGTGGAGTTGGGCGGACACAGCACGGGCAGAGAGGACCGGCTTTTGCCCACGGTCGAGTCGGGCAGGCGGTTGACGATTCGTTTTGAGTTCGACTGCCAGATGTTGCCGGGGATTTATTTTATGAACGCGGGCGTCAGCGGAATCCTCGGTGAGGAATGGGGATACCTGCACCGGTTGGTGGATGCGTACCTGTTTCGCGTGCAAGATGAGGTGGATTTGCACCGTTCCGGCTTCGTCGATTTTGGTATCCAAGCGCAGATCGCGGACAACGCGCCAGCCGCCGTGTAAATCGTCGGCTTTGCCTCAGCGGCTAGGGTCAGCGTTACAACACATCGGCGAACCCACTCCGCAGCCGCGCGAACACGGTGTAACCGACCAGCAACATCGCCACGCTGACAGCGCACACCCAACCGTAAACGTGCCAGTCCGGCAGCACACCCCACACCGCGAGATCGCGGCTTTCCTGCACAAACGCTGCCAGAGGATTGTACTTCACAAAAGGGAGCATCGTAGGCGGCACCTTTTCGACGGAGTAGAAAATCGCGCTGCCATACATGACGATGTTCAACAGCACGATGATCGAGGCGTTCAGATCACGAAAGAATACGCCGACCGCCGACATGAGCCACGACAATCCCAAGCAGAAACAGAACACCGGCGGCAGCAGGACTGGCCACACGAGCATAGTCCAGGCAACGTGCCCCCGCAAAACCAGCAGCCCGATCAGCAGAGGCACCAGGCTGATGCACATGTTTACGAGCGCGGACAACACGATCGTGATCGAGAGAATCTCCAACGGAAATACCACTCTGGTGACGTAATTAGGCTGGGTGACGATCAAACTTGGCGAGCGCGTGAAGGTTTCCGCGAAGACGTTGAACACCATCAGCGCCGCGAACAAAGCCAAGGCGTAATCCATTGGGCCCTCGCGTGGATCATGTGTGAAGCGCGCCTTGAAAATCAGGCCGAACACCACACTCTCGACCGCCAGCAACCCCAACGGGTTAAGGACGGTCCAAGCGGCACCCAAATGCGAGCCCTGGTAGCGGCCCAGCGCATCCCGCTTAGTCAATTGCCAAATCAGGTGGGCGTGAGTGCGCAGACGACTCCAAAAGCCAACAAATTCACGCGTGAACCCGGTGCGGCTATCGGCGGCAAGCGCCGAGTTGATGTGGACGGTTTCGTACATAAATGCTCCCGTCCACCTTAACGATCATGTGTGGCCTTTACAAGAGACTGGCGATGGGTTTCGGTCAGGCCGCCTTTCGCTTTCCGAAACCTGTTTTATGTTTACGGTGAGCAGATCACTTGGACCCCTCATAATCTTTCCTTCCCCATGCAAAGCCTTTGCCTTCTCGTGCTCGGAATGCACCGCGGGGGAACCTCGGCGTTGGCGGGTATGCTCCAGGCTCTGGGCGTCGATTTCGGCGATGATCTGTTGCCGGGGCAAATGGAAAATCCTCTTGGTTTCTTCGAGGACCGTGCCGTGGTGCGCGTCAACGACGATCTTCTGAATGCGGTCGGCAGCTTTTGGTGCGATCCCCTACCCGAACTCGATAAAGACGGGTGGGACCGCCACACCGGCGCTTTGTTGGTAGAGGCGGGCCAACAGTTTGAGTCGCGGTTCGGTTGTTCCGGCCTCTGGGGGCTCAAAGACCCCCGGCTCTGCCGTTTGCTTCCGCTCTGGCTGCCTTTGTTCGCGCGGTTGGGGAGCGTGGCGTGCGGCGTGTTCATCGTGCGGCATCCGGCGGAAGTCGTGGCTTCTCTTGTGGCACGCAACCGCATGGAACCTAAGAACGCGCAGTTGCTCTGGCTCGAACATCTCCTCGCCGCCGAAGCTGCCACGCGGCACCAGCCGCGCGTTTTCGTGACTTACGATGGGTTGATCGCCGACTGGCGCACCGCCGCCGCGCGCATCGCCGAGGCATTGGGATTGACTTGGCCGCATTCACCCGAAGATCCGGCGGTAGCCAGTCAAATCGACGGTTTTTTACAACCGGCTCTGCGTCACCACTATCATCAACACGCCGAGACAGCAGAAACGCTTCGTACTGCTTCCGAGGTCTTCGCGCTTTTTCAGCAACTGGCCACGATCCCTGCGGCTGAAGCCGGGATGGCTGAACCCATCTTCGCCGCTCTCGATGAACACCGGCGGTTGGCGGCCGAATGGACTTGGCGACACACAGAGGAAAACGTCCGCCTGCGCCGCGAGCGGCACGAAGCACAGACCATCATAGAAAGCTACGCATCTGACATCCAGAATTTGCGCGCTGACCGCACCCTCATCGTGACGGATCGGGCCAAGGCCCAAGAGATTATTGAAACCTACGAAGCCGACTTGGTCCGTTTGCAAAGCGAGGTGGCCATTTTGTCGAAAGATCGTCAAGCCGCACAGACCGTGGTGGATGCCAGCCAAAGAGAGTTAATTAATTCGCAGGCAGACCGTGCCGCGTTGTCCACAGATCGCCGCAGAGCGCAAGACGTTCTCGAAGCCTACGAGCGAGAAATCGCCGGGTTGGAAAACGACCGGGAGGCACTCGTTGTAGACCGTCGGAAAGCCCAGGATCTCCTCGAAGCCTACGAGCGGGAAATCGCCGGGTTGAAGAACGACCGGGAGGCACTCG
>CAXSED010000035.1:0-5245 GCA_964236475.1 uncultured Chthoniobacterales bacterium | reverse complement strand
CCAGGATATTCTGGAAACGTTTGAATCGGAAATCGCCGGGCTGGAAAACGACCGGAAAATCTTGGAATTAGATCGACGCAAGGCCCAAGAAGTCATGGATTTCCAGGCTGCTGAGTTGCAGTCTCTCCGAGACGAAGCCCGCGCGGCAGAATCCCCACGCCGTGCCCTGGCATTGGCCCTTCGTGCCATCCGCCGTTCGTCAGGATTGTAAGGACCTGGAAAGTTAGGCGAAGATTTGCAAGACTTTGGGTTGGCGACACATAAGACGAACCTTTGATGTCTATCAATCACGACGCTAGGCAATTCAATCACAAAAGAGGGTGCGGCGATACACTAGGCCACTACAACTCTCGGTTGCCCGCCACCACTCCAACCATTGACGCTGCATAAGCAACGTCGTACAAACACGCCTTGTACAGCGGTCGATTACAGACGGATAAATTTTGTGCACCCACATCTTCTTGCTTTATTGACTGCAAACCCCACTTGGCGAGTCCTGCTGCTGGACACAAAACGACACAATCCCAATCATTACCTGTGTTTGGCCATCGAAGCAGCACTCCGGCGTCACCCCGAGGTCGAGTTCGTGACCAAGGTTCATTACGGCAACGCACTGGGCGTGGCCCAGAAGACGAGTTTCCACTTGTTCCTCGCTTTCGACGGCGAAGACCTTGACGAGGCCGTCTGCGCCAAGTTGACGCAGCTTTGTGAACGCAATGTTCTCTGGGTATCCGAAGACCCCTACGAGTTGCGGAGCAATTTGGATTATGCCAAGTGGTTCGATCTGGTACTGACCAACGATCTCGCCAGCGTCGATGCCTACGAAGGCCGGGCGCGCCATCTGCCACTGGCTGCCGACAAAGAATTCCACTTTCAGGAGATTCGGGGGCAACAGCACCCGTATCTGTACGACGTTTTTTTCGCAGGTACCGCTTGGCCGAACCGCGTGGAATTGCTGCGCGAACTGACCACCCGGATGTCGGACCTGAAGTTCAAGATCGCTCTCCCAACCAATCCTTATCTGCCGCACCCCCAAATCGGCCAGCCCAAAGCCGCCTTTAACTGGCGCACGCCGAGCCCGGAATTCTGTCGGATGGCGAACCGCAGCCGCATCACCCTGAGCTTGCATCGTGAGTTTAGCGCGAGCAACAACCCCGCACAAGCCAGCACCCCTGGTCCGCGGCTGTTTGAAGTCGCGCTGGCGGGCGGCTTTCAGTTGGCCGACCAACGCCTGGAAGAAGTCGCGGCCTACTACCGACCCGGAGAGGAGTACGCCACTTTCACCGACGCCAGGGACTGCGAGGAAAAAATCCGCCAGTATTTGGAGGATGCCCCCAAACGCGAGGCGATGGCCCGCGCTGCTCAGGATACCACGCTCGCGCGGCACCTCTACGATCACCGTGTGCGGGATTTGCTCCGGTTCGCGCAAGATATTCCCGCGCGCACCTTCCCATCGGCGGAAACGCGCACTCGCAAACCCAACCTGCTATTCGTCGCACACAACACGGTGGCCGGCAAGGCGTTCGGCGGCGTGGAGGTGGTGATGAAGATTTTGTCCGAAGGGTTGCACGACCAATACAACATCTTTTGTTATGCGCCGATCAATCCGCACGAGCGCAGCGTCGGTGCCATCCTCTACGGACCGGAATTGTTTGAACTGCAGCGTTTCGATTTCCCGCTGATCGAACAAAATTCCCACTTGAGTTGCCCGGTTCGGGAGCGGGTATTTGCCCAAGTGCTACACGATTACGCCATCGATTTGGTGCATTACCATCATCTGATCGGCCACGTTCCGTCCCTGCCGTTTATCTCGCAAGCCCTCGGCATCCCCTCCACGATGACCATTTACGACTATTTTCCGGTCTGCACGAACTTCAACCTGCTCGATTACAACCGGCGGTTTTGCCACATTGAGGATCGTGGCATCGCCGCCTGCGACATTTGTCTCAATGCGATGTACGGCTATCCGAGCTCCTCCCAGGAGCGCCGCCGCGTCTTTCAAGAACGGGTGTTCGACGCCTGCGACGCGCTGATTTCCATCAGCCGGGACACGCTGGCGCGGTGCGCAAAAATCTTCCCTCATGCCCGGTTGGTGGAAAAGAGCCTCGTGATCGACCTGCCGGTGCCCTACGATCCGCCCGCCAATTACGATTCGCCACGCCGCTGGCAGAAGCCTTACAAGGTCATCTCCTTTGGCAACTTTACCCATTCCAAAGGGGCGGACGTAATGATCCGTGCTTTTAATCAACTGCGCACCGCACCTTTCGAGTTTCATCTGTACGGGCGAATGGACGAAGCTTACCCCGGCATCTTCCAAGCCCTGCAGATGCCCAACGTTTATGTGCATCGGGAGTTTCTTCCCGGTACCCTGCAGGCCGCCCTGGAGGAGTCCGCGTTATCGCTGCACATCTCGATCTGGCCGGAGACTTTTTGCATCACCGTGGCCGAAGCCATGCACTTCGGAGTGGTGCCGATCGTCAGTGAAGTCGGCGCGCCAGATGAGCGCATCACGCACGGGGTGAACGGTTTCAAAATCGCCGTGGACGATCCCGGCGCCTTGGTAGATCTCCTCAACCAGATTGCCAATTATCCCGACTCGCTGCAGGCTTGCTACGAAAACGTCCGCCACCACCGGGTACACCTCGCAAGCGACCATGTGCAGGCCATGTCAAACCATTACGCGGATTTGCTCAAAGGGAGAACCGTCTGCGCGGCGACTGCCCGCCGCGCGGGCACCAACTTGACGCTGACGGATTGCGGCATAGTTCTTGAGAACGCGAGTTGGTGTGGAATGCCAACGCTGGGTTATGTGTCTACCTCGGTGGGCACCCCGGGAGCCACCGATGCGCCCAATGCCCAAGCGGCTTCCATGGCCTTGCTCACCGACGCTCCCGAGCAGGAAACCTTTGATGGGTCGCAACCCGCGAAAGACGCTGGCCTGCGCCCTCGCACCGGCATGGCGCTCTACTCGCCGGTTTACATCGCTACGCGCCTTGCTCGGCAAACGCGAGAACACGGCTTGGCGTACACTCTGAATTGGCACCTGAAAATGGTGAAAAAAATCTTGGGGGGGGCCGCGCGTTGACAACCCCACTAAACATTCTGGTTAGCAGTGCGTTCCCCGACCAGCTCAACTCGAATCTGGCCATCAAGCAGGCTATCGCGGAAGGATTCCGCGCCTGTTCTGAAATAGGGGCGGTCGTCGAATGTTCCCTCGATACGGTCACCGCATCCGTGCAGAGGCTGCGTCCAAATCTCGTGCTGCTGGTAGGGTCATGCTTGCAGGATTTCCTCCAGTACAAGCCAGTGCGGGCGGCATGTGACGCGGCGGGCAGTTGTCTGGCCTTTTGGTTGCATGACGACCCCTACGAAATCGACTTTTCGTTCCGGGCCAGCGAGGTGGCCGACATCATCTTCACCAACGACCGCTGGTCGGCCCGGCACTACAACTATCCCAGGGTCTATCATCTGCCGCTGGCGGCGGACCCCAACCGTGACTTGCGTCCTGTTGGTGAGCACCGGTACATCGACCTGTTTTTTTGCGGCGTGGCTTTCATGAACCGCATCGATTTCGTGCGCGACCTCCATCCGCTCTTGAAACCGAATTACCGGGTTAATATTTACGGCGAACGCTGGCCGGAGGATTTGCCCTACTGTCGTAACCAACGGTTGGACGCCAAGGAGTTCTCAGATTTGTGCGCCGTCTCGCTGGCCACGCTCAACATCGGGCGGCACTTCGACTTGGCCAACCAACGCTATTGTCTTCCGGCCACCACCCCCGGCCCGCGCACTTTCCAGGCAGCGATGGCGGGTGCCGTGCAACTTTTCTTCCTAGAAAGTTTGGAAATTTTTGACTACTTCGAACCTGGCAAGGAGATCCTCACGTTTGATCAACCGAAGGAAATTCTTCCTCTGCTCGACCAGTTGGCGAGCGAGCCGCAGTACGCCCAGCAAATCGCGGCGGCGGCCCAACGCCGGGCACTCGCCGAACACACCTACGCGCACCGCGCCAGGGAAATCCTGCAGCGCGTCGTAGAGAGCTGATGTTCGTATTATTTTTTTAGCGGACATCGCCTTGGCTTTCGGGCGCTGCTGTCTTTCGTGCTCGTCGGGACGGCGTGTTTGAAGGCGGTTCGCTCGTCCTTGCTCGGATTGCCTCTTCTAGCGTATGATGGAGGATTCGGGGTAGTAGTTTACGGTCTGATCGGGGTGGTTATCGCTTTTTCCCCGGCGAAACAAGCCACAGCCTGCGGCCTGCTTCTCCTTGGCTGGGCCGCATCCATCCTGATGCTCTTGAGACCGCGCCGAACCGTCGATTCCGCCGACGGAGAAAAAGCGGCGGTTTGGCGAGCACCGGGAGTGACGCCCACGCTGTCGATCCTTGCGCTATTCGTCGTTGCCTGCGTCGCACTGACCCATTTGCATCCCGTTTTCCATCGCAACTGCCAGACGGCCTCTATATCTACAAGGAACACGCGCTTCCCGTGAAGATCCAGGTGCTCATGGGTAATTTCCCGGCGGACAATTACATTCCGTTCGTCGCCGAAGAATTTCTAGCGAGAGGGATTTCGTTCGCCCGTGAGCATCCACTCATCCCCGGTCAAGAGGTATTAAACCGGCCGATTTTATTGGCATTGGCGGTCGTCCCCTTTCGGGTGGCGTTCTCCCCGCCGCCGCGACAATCCGGCCTACTGCCGCAGTTCCCCTACGCAGGAATGAAATATCCCGACACTGTGATTTTCATGGAAAGTCCCGGCTACCGGGAGTTTCTGGATGTATCCATCTTTGGGAAACGATTTTTGCATGGCCGAAACTTTTGGCGACTTTTTACCTGCTGCTTGTCCTGCATCTTTTTATACGGGAGGCGCGTCCCGTTTTCGTAGCCATTCTGGGAGGCCTTGCGTACTGGTCGCATCCTTACGCGTTGGTTTTCCTCCTGAGTTTTGGCTGCCACCACGCACTAACCGCGCTGACGCGCCGCCGCCGGGAGGACTTCATCACCTTGGGGAGTTGTGGAGTGGCCGCCGCGCTCATGCTGGCACCGTGGTTCCTTTAGGCACACTTGTTCCTCCACCGGCCTTCCGATCTGCTTGCCCAGAACCTCGCCACCCGCGGAGCCATGTCAATATTTATTCAATTCTGGGTCCGGATCACTAATTGATTAGGGCCCCTGAAACTGGTCCGGGTTAGGTGAGAGGTTCCCGCCTGAAAGCGAGAGGAACCGACCATGAAACAGCAGCGACAC
>CAXSED010000034.1:0-35964 GCA_964236475.1 uncultured Chthoniobacterales bacterium | reverse complement strand
GACCCATCCGAAAGCCGCCAGCAGCACCAGCGCCGTGATCCACCACAACGGCTTGAGGCCGGGCGGTTTGACCGACGGCCCGCCGAACTCCCGCGCCACGTACTCGTCGTAATCGAATCCGCCCTCGTCCGGCAGCCCGGTCCCGTCGTAACTGGCAGCGTCCTCGCGCCAGCCGGAAAGGTGGTCCGCCCCACATTCGGGGCAGGCAAGCGCACCGCGCGGCACGTCCTCGCCGCACACGGGGCAGACGGGTGGCGTCACGGGGCGTTTGCGCGGCGAGTTGGCGTGCATAAATTGTCGATCCTCCGATTCCATCATGCCATCCAACATCGAAATCAAGGCCCGCGTCTCCGACCCGGCACGCAAACGTGAACTCGCCGAAAGTCTCGCCGGAACGCCGCCGACCGTCCTGCAACAAGAGGACACGTTTTTCCCCGGTGCGCGGGGTCGTCTCAAACTGCGCCAGCTTTCCCCCACGCACGGCGAACTCATCTCCTATCACCGCGCCGATCTCGCCGGGACCAAGCAATCGCACTATCTCATTTCCCGCACCGCCGAACCCGCCGCCCTGCGCGCCGTGCTCGCCGACGCCTACGGCACCGGCACGGTCGTCACGAAAACCCGCCTCCTGTACCTCGTCGGACAGACGCGCATTCACTTGGACGAAGTCGTCGGTCTCGGCTCCTTCCTGGAACTGGAAGTGGTGCTTTCCGACGATCAATCTCCTGACGAGGGCCACCGCATCGCTCGCGAGATCATGGCCGCGTTGGAGGTGCGCGACGAAGATCTGATCGAAGGGGCCTACGCCGATCTACTGGCTGCCGCTTGACCCGTCGCAAATCATTGGCGCGCAATCTTGGACCCCGGCGCGAATCAAGAACAGCGCTACGATCTCAGCAAGGAAAATCTTATGGCGAAAAACACGGGCGAAGGTTCACGCAAAGGTTCGGTCGATAACCGCACGCAGGTCAAGAACCCTGCAACCGGCGACTACGTCAAACGCAACGAAGACCCCCAGAGCAAAGACGACGGCAAGTTCATGGGCGTCAAAAAGGATGGTGAGCCTTTCAAGGGCGTCGCCAAAGAGCCCGACAAGCGCCGCACCAAGAAGTAAGCCCGCGCTTACTCCCCGCCGCGCACCGGGTTGTTGCTCACGCTTTCCTGCAAGGCGGCCAACGCGTAATCGCGGTTCATCCGGGCGATGAACGACGCGCTGATTTCCTTCGGGCACACCGCCGAGCAGTTGTACACGTTCGAGCAGTTGCCGAACCCCTCCTCATCCATCTGGCGCACCATCGCTAGTGCGCGCGATCCACGCTCTGCCTGACCCTGCGGCAGCAGCGAAAGCTGCGACATCTTCGCGCCCGCGAACAACATCGCGCTAGCATTTGGACACGCCGCCACGCACGCCCCGCAGCCGATGCACGCGGCGGCATCCATGGCTAGGTCGGCGTTGAACTTTGGCACTGGCAAAGCGTTGGCATCCGGCGCGCTGCCCGTGCGCACGCTCACATAGCCGCCCGCTTGAATCACGCGGTCAAAGGACGACCGGTCCACGATCAGATCGCGCACGATGGGAAACGCTTTCGCTCGAAACGGCTCGACGTAGATCGTCTCGCCGTCCTGGAACTTGCGCATGTGCAACTGGCAGGTGGCGATGCCTTCCTTGAAGTTGCCGTGCGGCACGCCGTTGATGGTCAGCGAGCAGGTGCCGCAAATGCCCTCACGGCAGTCCGAATCGTGCGCAATGGGTTCTTCGCCCCGGGCAGTCACGTCCTCGTTGACGAGGTCGAGCATCTCCAGGAATGACGCGCTCGCGGGAATGTCCTTGGCCTCGTAATCCTGGATGGCACCGGGGCTTTTCGCGTCGCGCTGACGCCAGATTTTCAGATGGAAGTTCATGCCAAAAGTGGGGAATTCTTTGTTATTTGTAGCTGCGTTGGGCGAGGTGAACCTTGGTGAATTCCAACGCTTCCTTGTGCAACTCGGGCGGTTGGTTTTCGCCCTTGTATTCCCAGGCGCCGACGTAGGCGAAATTCGCGTCGTCGCGCAACGCCTCGCCTTCTTCGGTCTGGCTTTCCTCGCGGAAATGCCCGCCGCAACTCTCCGAACGGTTCAAAGCATCGCGGCACATCAACTCGCCGAACTCTAGGAAATCCGCCACGCGTCCGGCCAGTTCGAGCGACTGGTTGAGGCTGTCGCCGCCGCCCGGCACGTTGACGTTGCGCCAGAATTCTTCTCGCAGTTTGGGAATCTTTTCCAACGCCTCTTTCAACCCGGCCTCGTTGCGCGCCATGCCGCATTTGTCCCACATCAGCAGGCCTAGTTCGCGGTGGAAGCTCGTCACGCTCCGTTTGCCCTTGATCGACAGTATCCGGTCGAGTTTGTCGCGTGTGGCGGCTTCCGCCCGCACGAACGCCCGATGCGTCGTGTCGTACTTCTGGCCCTTCAGCGTCGCCAGATAAGTCGGGATCGTGTACGGCAGCACGAAATAACCGTCCGCCAACCCCTGCATCAGCGCGCTCGCGCCGAGCCGGTTTGCGCCGTGATCAGAGAAATTCGCCTCGCCCAACACATGCAATCCGGGCAGGTTGCTCATCAGGCAGTAATCCACCCACAGGCCGCCCATGGTGTAATGGACCGCCGGGAA
The DNA here is from genome assembly GCA_964236475.1 of uncultured Chthoniobacterales bacterium. Taxonomy (GTDB): domain Bacteria; phylum Verrucomicrobiota; class Verrucomicrobiia; order Chthoniobacterales; family SZAS-18; genus CAHJWO01. The sequence continues at coordinate 33,314 of CAXSED010000034.1, read as the reverse complement.
GATCCGCATCGGGCGGGTGTACGCATCCTCGCCGGTGATCGTGCGGTAAATGTCGAACAGGTTGCCGTAACGCTCCTTGATCGTGCTCATCCCGAGCCGCTTGATGCTGTCCGCGAAATCGAGGTAAACCCCCAGGCCGCTCTCGCCGACGCCGCGCCCATCGTCGCAGACTTCCTTGGCCGAGCGGCTGCTGATGTCACGCGGCGCGAGATTGCCGTAGGCAGGGTACTTCCTCTCCAGGTAATAATCCCGTTCCGACTCGGGAATATCCTTCGGCGCGCGCTTGTCGTCCTTTTTCTTGGAAACCCACACGCGCCCGTCGTTGCGCAGGCTCTCGCTCATCAGTGTGAGCTTGGATTGGAAATCGCCTTCCACCGGAATGCATGTCGGGTGAATCTGCGTGTAGCAGGGGTTCGCAAAATACGCGCCTTTCTTGTGCGCGCGGTACGTCGCCGTGACGTTGCAGCCCTTGGCGTTCGTCGAGAGGTAATAAGCGTTCCCGTACCCGCCGGTCGCCAACACCACGGTGTCGCCCGCGTGGCTGCTCACCTCGCCCGTCACGAGATCGCGCACGACGATGCCCTTGGCATGACCGTCGATCACCACGAGGTCGAGCATCTCCGTCTTCGGATACATCTTGACGGTGCCGAGCGCGATCTGCCGCTCCAAAGCCTGGTACGCGCCTAGCAAGAGTTGCTGCCCGGTCTGGCCGCGCGCGTAGAACGTCCGGCTCACCTGCGCGCCGCCGAACGAACGGTTCGCCAGCAGTCCGCCGTATTCCCGCGCGAACGGCACGCCCTGCGCCACGCATTGGTCGATGATCTGCGTGGAAACCTGCGCGAGCCGGTACACGTTCGCCTCCCGGGAACGGAAATCGCCGCCCTTGATCGTGTCGTAAAATAACCGTTCGACGCTGTCGCCGTCGTTCTGGTAATTCTTGGCGGCGTTGATGCCTCCCTGCGCCGCGATGGAGTGCGCGCGGCGCGGGCTGTCGTGAAAGCAGAATGCCTTTACGTTGTATCCCTGCTCGGCCAGCGTCGCGGCGGCGGACGCACCCGCCAACCCGGTGCCGACGATGATGATGTCGAACTTCCGCTTGTTGTTCGGCGCGATGAGTTTGCCGTCCATCTTGAACCGGTCCCACTTCGATTCCAGCGGGCCGGGTGGCACCTTGCCATCGAGGGCGATGGTCGGCACGTCCGCCCCGTTGCCGTTCGTGGAGGGCTTGGATGCCGGTGCAGGTGCCGCCACCGCCGCCGTCGGTGCGGGAACGGGCGCGGGCACCGGGTCCGGTTGCGGTTCGGCGGCAGGCGGCGCGGCGATTTCCGGCGCGGCTTCGGCGGCGGGCGTGGCGGCGTGCGGCTGCGGAGCGGCTTCGGCTTCCGGGGTTTCCCCCTGCGGCGGGGCGACAGGAGCAGACTGCAAGGTCACGGGAACTGCCGCCACTTTCGATCCCGGTTTAGATTTTTTAGCCATCGCTTGGTCGGGAAGAAAAATTACAGATGGACGTAGTGAAACAGCACGGCCAGCGGGATCAGGCTGTTGCCCAAGAACAACGCGAAGCCGAGCGCGTAACTGCCTTTGTCGAGCAGCGGAGCGATCAGTCTGTTACGAACCCCGAAGGTCTGGAAGACGCTCGAAAATCCGTGGGAAATGTGCAGGCACAGCACCGCCATCGAAACGATGTAGAAAACCGAGATGGGCCATTCGCTGAAACCTGTCACGACCATGTGGTAAACGTCGGGCCGACCCGCTGCGTCGTAATAAGTCTGGTACTCGGGTTTGATCAGTTTCCAGGTGAAATGCGTGAGGTGGAAAATGATGAACGACAACAAGAGAATCCCGCTGAGCAGCATGGTCAGCACGGGGATCGACGCCACGATGCGCTTGGGATGCGCGTACCGCTGGGGCCGGGCGGCGCGGTTCTCCTGGGCCAGTTTGTAGGTGTAATAAACGTGCGCGACGAAAAACACGAGGATCACGATGCGCGCCAGCCAGAGTAGCGGGCCGAGGTCGTGCAGGTGTTCCGCGTAGGAGTTCAGATGCTCGCGCCCGCCGCCGCCGGGCCAGAGGATTTGCAGGTTGCCGAGCATGTGGACGATGACGAAGCCCACGAGCGAGAGGCCCGTGACGGCGACGATCCACTTGCGCCCGATGGAAGAGTTGGCGAAGGCGGCGAGGGTGTTCATTCTCTGGAGCCGGCGCGGCGACGCGGAGAACCTTTCGCGGGGGACAAATGCGAGGGGAAATCGCCGACCGGAACAGCAAGGGCAGACTATAGAATAGCTAATTTATTGAAGGGCCGGGGGGAGTCAACGTGAAAAGCGGAAATCCGCCACGGGAAGGACGAGCCTCCGGCGCGTTTTCCTTTTCCCTTGTGCGGGCGGGGAACGCCCGGCATGTTCGCCAGCGATGAGGCTCCCGCCCGCGCTCACCGCGCCCGTTTCCGCGCTGACGACGCACCAGCGGCGGGTTTTCTTCTGGCTGACCACGGGACTCCTGCTGCTGATCCTGTGGTGGGCAGGACAGGCACGGGGCGTCTGGCCCCGCTGGCCCGTGGCCGACCCGGACACCTGGGGCTACCTGCACCCGGCGCTGGCCAAGCTGAGCGGCGGCACGTTCGAGCACACTTACGGGCGCAATTTCGTTTACCCGGGCTTCCTTTATCTGTTGCTGCGCGCGACGGCGGATTTCCGCACGATCACGCTGGCCCAGCACGCGCTCGGACTCGGGACGGGCGTGCTGCTCTGGACCGCTTGGCGGCAATGGCGCGCGTGGTTCGCCGCCTCCTCGCGGCTCCCGGCCTGGGCCGACGCCGTGCTGGGGCTGGGAATGGTTGCGTTCTACGGGCGCTCGGCCAGCGTCATCCATTTCGAGATGCAGATTCGCCCGGAAGGGGTGTTCCCGTTCGTCGCGGCGGGGCAGCTTTGTTTGCTGCTGGCGTTCGTGCGGGCGTGGTGGGGCGATGTGCGCCGACCCGACCGGGCGGCGGTCTTCGCGGGCGCGAACCTCTTTGCCGCCGCGCTGGCCTACCAGTTGAAACCCAGCTACGGCCTGGCGGTGGGTGTGGCCGCGCTGCCGGTGGCATGGGCTCTCATTTTCCCGTGGCGGCAGCAACTGCGGCGGCCCCGGCTGCAACTGCTCGGCGCGGCGGTCGCGGCGGGCCTCGCGGCGTTCGTCCTGTTCGTGCTGCCCGAGCACGAGTTCAACAAGGAAGACCTGAACACCAAGCTTTTCCTGCCGGAAACTCTCCTGACCGTCCACGCCACGGTCATCCGCGACCAACTCCTCGCCGACGTGCGCGGCCACGCCAAAACGCCCTTCGACGCCGATTGGCTCGCCGAAACCGCCGACCACCTCGACCACGAGGTCCGCGTGGCCGCCGAACCGGCGCAGAAACCCTACCCCACGCTCGGGATTAATCCCGATTATCTGCTCTACAGCGGCGATTCTTTTTGCCACTGGCTTTTCGTCAACAACCTCCGCCGGGAAATCGTCGATTTCTCCTTTTACTATTACGAACGCGCCTGGACGCATCATCCCGGCGCGATGCTCGCCAACGTGTGTCGCCAGCTCCGCGTTTTTTACACCGAGCCTTGTCCGGCGTTCTGGCTGGCCGAGAAACTCAAGGTTGAACGCTATTACAACAAAACCGTCGAGGCCTTCAGCCATCCCACCTACCACACGCAAATGGTCGCCTACGCCCCGGCGGCGGCCTACCTCGACGCCGCCAGGGACCTGAGCGCGTCCGACGTGGTTTTCCGTCTGTCCCCGGCGATGGGCCGTTGGAACAACGCCGCGGCCCGGGGCTTCCTGCCGCTGCTCGGTCTGTTCCTGGCCGGGATGGTCGCCGCCGGGTTCCTGCCGCCCGCTCGCCGCCGCCGTTTGTGGGTGCCCGGCGCGGGGTTGCTTTTGATCGGGGCCGTCCTCTTCGGCAACACCCTGACGGTCGCGGTCGTCCATTCCTTCGACATCGAGCGTTACAGTTTCAACCTGCTGTGCTACGTCGTGCTGTGCGAAACGGCGGCGGCGGCGTGGCTTTATGAGTTTGCATGGGCCTGGACCGGCAGCGAACCTGCTCCGGCCCCTTCCGTCCCTGCCGCCATTCCGTTTGCCGGACTCCAGCCACCCGCCGCCGGTCCTGCTTCCGGTGAAATCTGACCTCTGCCTTTGACCATCATGCTGCCCTTGCCTACCCGATCCATCGCCCTCGCCGCTGCCCTGTTGCTCGCCGCCACCGGCCTGACCCACGCCCAGGAACCCGCACCGCCCGCACCGCCCGCCGCGCCGGTGGCACCCGTCGTGCCTGCCGCCCCCGCCGCTCCGGAAGCGTCTCCTACCACCGCCGCCCCCGCGCCCAAGCCGGACGCCACCATCGAAAACAGCGTCGTCAAAATCTTCTCCACCGTCCGCTACCCCGATCCTTACAAACCGTGGTCCAAGCAGGCCCCGCAGGATTTCACCGGCAGCGGTGCCGTCATCAGCGGCCACCGCATCATCACCAACGCGCACGTCGTCCTCTACGCGAGCCAGATTCAGGTGCAAGCCAACCAGGCCGGTGACAAGATCAGCGCCACCCTGGAAGCTATCGCACCCGGCATCGACCTCGCCGTGCTCAAGGTGGACGACGATTCTTTCTTCGACACCCACGCCCCGCTGCCTCTGGCCAAAACCCTGCCCGACATCAAGGACGCCGTCATGGTCTACGGCTACCCGGAAGGCGGCACCAGCCTGTCGATTACCAAGGGCATCGTTTCGCGCATCGAGTTCGTGGCGTACAACGCGCCCGTCCAGGGACTGCGCATCCAGATCGACGCCGCCATCAATCCCGGCAACTCCGGCGGCCCCGCCGTCGTGGGCGACCACATGATCGGCCTCGCCTTCAGCCACCTGACCGGCGGCGCGGAAAACATCGGCTACATCATCCCGGGCGAGGAAATCGAACTTTTCCTCGCGGACATCGCTGACGGCAAGTACGACGGCAAACCCGCCCTGTTCGACCATTACCAGACGCTGGAAAACCCGGCTCTCCGCTCCTTTCTCAAGCTCGACAAGTCGGTCGAGGGGATCATCATCCACCAGCCCGACAGCCCCGCCGACGACTATCCGCTCAAGGAGTGGGACGTGGTCACGAAGATCGGCGACACGCCCATCGATGACCAGGGCAAGGTGCGGTTGGGCGACCTGCGCGTGAACTTCCGCTACATGGTCCAGAAGATCGCGCACGACGGCAAGGTGCCGCTGACCCTGGTGCGGGCAGGCAAGGAGATGACCGTCGAGCTGCCGGTGTCCGCCACCCAGCCGATGCTGGTCCCGCCGGACGAGACGGGCTACCCCTCGTACTTCGTGTACGGGCCACTGGCCTTCACGGACGCGAGCGCCCTCTTTCTCGGGGGTCTCTCAGGGGCGAACGCCAGCCGGTTGGGGACGCTGGTGTACCGCGGCAGCCCGTTGGTGTCACGCCTGGGCGACAAGCAGGACTTTCCGGGCGAGCGGCTGGTGGTGGTTTCCTCCCCGTTCTTCCCGCACAAGTTGTCGAAGGGTTACGGCAGCCCGTTTGCGGACGTGGTCAAGACGGTCAACGGCGTCACGATCAAGAACCTCGACCACCTGGTGACGGTGTTGCGCGATTGTCAGAACGATTTCATCACCATCGAGTTCTATGGCCGGGGCGGCGAGACGTTGGTGTTTCCCCGGGCAGAGATGGTCGCGGCCACGGACGAAATCCTCACGGACAACGGGGTCCGCAGCCAGGGATCGCCGGATACTCTCAAGATTTGGAACGAGAAGAAGTAACGGCGCAACCGCTCCACAAAAAAGCGGCGCTTCCCGGTTGGTGGGAAGCGCCGCGTTGCCGACCAGCAGCCCGGGCTTACTTGCCGTCTTTGCCGTTCACAACGTTCATGCTCTCCAGCACGGCAGCCTCGATCTCGGCGTAGATCGCCGGGTCGCGCTTGAGAAGCTCCTTCGCCGCGTCACGCCCTTGCGCCAACTGGCTGCCCTTGTACGAGAGCCACGAACCGCGCTTCTCGATGATGTTCTTCTCCAGCGCGAGGTCGAGCAGGCTGCCCGTCGTCGAAATCCCCTCGTTGTACATGATGTCGAACTCGGCCTCCGTGAAAGGCGGCGCGACCTTGTTCTTGACCACCTTGAGCTTGGTGCGGTTGCCCGTCACCGAGCCGTCCGGCAGCTTGATCGCGCCGATGCGCCGGATGTCCAGGCGCACGCTGGCGTAGAACTTGAGCGCCTTGCCGCCCGGAGTCGTTTCCGGGTTGCCGAACATCACGCCGATCTTCTCGCGCAACTGGTTGGTGAAGAGCACCGTCGTCTTGGCTTTGGAAATCAACGAGGTCAGTTTCCGCAACGCCGCGCTCATGAGCCGGGCCTGTGCGCCGACCGTCGAATCGCCGATCTCGCCTTCGAGTTCCTGCTTGGTCACCAGCGCCGCGACGGAGTCGATGACGATGATGTCCAGCGCGTTCGAGCGCACCAGTGTTTCGCAGATGCGCAACGCCTCTTCACCCGAGGACGGCTGGGAAATGAGCAACTCGTCCGGGTTGACGCCGAGCTTGCGGGCATAAATCGGGTCGAGCGCGTGCTCCACGTCGATGAACGCCGCGATGCCGCCGCGCTTCTGTGCCTGCGCAACGAGGGTCAGCGCGACCGTCGTCTTACCCGAGCTTTCCGGGCCGAAAATCTCGACGATACGCCCGCGCGGTACGCCGCCCACGCCGAGCGCACGGTCGATGAGGATGTTGCCCGTGGGGATGACCTCTACGTCCATCACCTTGCGCTCGCCCAGCTTCATGATCGCGCCCTCGCCGTAGTCCTTGGTGATGGCCTGGAGCGCCAGTTCGAGTTCCTTGTTTTTGGGGGCGACCCGCAGGAGGTCGGGGGCTTTTTCTTCGGTGGGTGCTTTGGCCATAATCAGGGGTCGTGTAGTATTTGTAGTAAAGTAGCAGGTTTCGCGGGGCAAGCGAGCGTTTTTCGCAAAAAAAACCTGCGGATCGACGAGCGATCCGCAGGTTTGCAGACGGTTGGAAAACAACCGGTTAGTTCAGGCCGTTGATCTCGATCTTGCGGGGCTTGGCCGCCTCGGCCTTGGGTAAGGTCAAGGTGAGCAATCCCTGGTCGAGACCCGCGCTGATGTGCGTGGCGTCGATGGAGCCGTCCACCTCGAACACGCGGCGGAAATCCGCCACGCGGCTTTCGCGGTAGAGCACTTCCGCACCGGCGGACGTGGCGACGGGCTGGCGGTGGCCGAGCAGGGTCAGTTCGCCGTTCTCGAAGGTGATTTCGAGACCCTGGCGGTTGACGCCCGGCATCTCCACCTGCACGACGAAGCCGGAGGCGTTTTCGGTGATGCTGGCGCGCGGGCGGACGGAACGCCGGGCCGTGGTGGCGGGCGTTTGTGCCGGTGGCACGGTTTGCTGCGGAGGTTGTTGAGTCTGGTCGTTCATAAAAGTTGGGTCGGTGAAAGGATGGACGTGATGGGTTACTTGGCGCTGATCTCGATCTGGCGCGGCTTGGCGGCTTCCGCCTTGGGCAGCGTGACCGTCAGGATGCCGTCCTCGTAGGCGGCCTGGACGTGCGTGCCGTCCACCTGCATGGGCAGGGTGATGGTGCGCTCGAACTTGCCGAAGAAACGCTCGTTGCGCAGGGGCGTCTTCTCGTCGTGTGCTTTCTCGGGCTGGCGTTCACCGGAAACGGTGAGCAGGCCGTCGTGCAGGGAGAGCGTGATGTCTTCCTTCTTCATGCCGGGAAGTTCGGCTTTGACGAAGAAACTGTCCTTGTCTTGGAAGAGATCGAGGGCGGGGGACCAGCCGCCGGTGCCGTGAGTGTTCCCGGCAAAGGGCGAAAGGTCGAACAGCCGGTCCACTTCCTGTTGGAACGCACTCAGGCGGGCCAAAGGCGAGAAAGTGGTGAGGCTCGGAGTCGAGGATTGGTAGCGGATGATGCTCATGGTGTTCGTAGCTGATTGGGTTTGAAATTCGATGGCTTTTAAATTGCCGCGAATAGATAGAGCTACGAACATGCCATCAGCCTACGTTTTTATAAATTCCTTGCCAATAGCAATTAAAGACTTTGCCATCCGTAGTAAATACGACAGAATGTCTCTACATTCGAGACGGTTTCTCGGTGGGATGAGTGACTTTATGTCTCGGTTTATCAGGCAGTTTCTTCTGGCGACGCCACTTCCACGCCGGGAAAATTGACACCCCGGTAAGGAGGACGGCGCAACCGATCCCTATTTCGGCAAACATGAACCAGTGGGTGCCCCTGATCAGAAAAGCCTGTTCCGGCGAGTCTGGCCGGTAGATCACCCGGACGGAAGCATCCAGCGGGAACTGGGCGGCGAGTTTCTGCGCCGAAATCTGGTCGCTCGCGTTGTAGTCGTCCACCCAGAGGTGCGTGCCCGTGTACGACGTATCGCCCACCCGGTAACGGTAGGCGATCTTCGCCGAGTAGCTCACCCGCCGGCCTGAATTTTCGACGACCCGGGATGCCACGATGGTGCCACTGACGCTCGGCCACGACTTCGATTGGCCGACGAGGGTCAGCACCCGGATTCCATCCAGCACGCAGAACAGACCCCCCAGGACCAGAAACACGCTGACGATCAGGTAGAACGCCGAATGGAGGAACCGCATGGGTGTTCGGGCTTCTCAGTTATCCTTCAGCATCTGGTCGATGGAACTCATCTGCTTCATCTGTGCGCCGATGATCGTGTAGATGAAATACCCTGCGACGACCACGTAGACGATCCGCGACACCCAGGTCCCGAGCGTTTCCAGACTGCCTACCGCCGACTTCTGGTAATACTCCGCCCAGCGGACGAGGTCCTCGTCGAGACTGCCGCTCTGCTCGCCGAGCCGGATTGCCCGCTGCAACGCCGCCGGGAACGCCCCCTGGCCGTTGAGCAGCGAGCCGAGCGACACCCCGCCGCGCATCTGCGGCAGCATCTTTGCCACCGCCGCCCGCACCCGCGCGCTCTGGCTGGCATCCCCGGCGGCGCGGACGCTGTCCAGCACGTTGATGCCCGCCTGGAGCTGCATCTCGTAGGTCGCGCAGAACCGGGCCATCGCCAGGTGCCGCCGCAACTTGCCCACCACCGGGATCATGCCCAGCGCGCCGTCCATCCCGGCGCTGACCCGGGCCATGCCCAGCAGCACGGACACGATGATCCACCCCACCAGACCCAACAGGTAAAACGCCCCCAGCGTCAGGCCGCAACGGACGACATATTGCTGCGCCGTCAACCCGCCGGTGAACAGGGGCGCGACGTTGGCGATGAGCACGCCGAAGTGCAGTTGGATCACCAGCCAGAGGTTGCGCTTGATGATCCCCGCGCGGAGCGTTTCCAGCGCGCCGAAATAGTTGTCCAGATAGGCGAACGCCTGTTCGAGCCGCCCGCTGCCGCTGGAAGCCTCGATCATGGACAATTCCAGCGTGCCGAACGTGGGTTGCAACGCGCCGAACGCGTCGGGCACGCTCTGGCCCTTGAGGAACAACGCCAGCAGTTGCTTCAACACCTGGCGCACGCCGCCGCTCGTTTCCGGCATCAACGCCTCGACCGCCTGCGGCAGCGGGATGCCCGAGCGCACGAACTGTTGGAGTTCATGGTAGAACGTTTGCTTCTGGCTGAGGCTGAGCTTCACCCACCGAATGAAACCCCGAAGCCGCCCTAAAACCAGCGAAAGAATTGTCCGCCGCTGCCCGGAAGCCGGAGACGATTTTTACTTTCCGCCGTGGACCCCTTAACCTGTGCCGATGCCCACGCCAGCCAGGGAGAACGACCAGGACGAGCGTTTCATGCGCCTGGCCTTGCGTGAGGCGGCGCGGGGCGTGGGCCGCACCAGCCCGAACCCGGCGGTCGGCGCGGTCATCGTGCGCGGCGGGCGGGTGGTGGCGCGCGGATTCCACCGTGCGGCGGGGCAGCCGCACGCGGAAATCGAAGCCTTGCGTGCCTTGCGAAACCCGGTACAGGCACGGGGCGCGACGATGTACGTGACGCTCGAACCTTGCTCGACCCACGGGCGCACCGGGCCATGCACGACGGCCATCTTGCAGGCCGGGGTGGGGCGGGTGGTCATCGGCGCGACCGATCCGAATCCCAGCCATGCCGGGCGCGGCGTCGGGATTCTGGCGGGGGGCGGCGTCGAGGTGCGCGCCGGGGTCTTGGGTGACGAATGCGCGCGGCTCAACCGGGCGTTCAACCGCTGGATTGTCACCGGGCGGCCCTGGGTGATCGCCAAGGCTGCGCTGACGCTCGACGGTCGGCTGACGCGTCCGCCCGGTGAAGACCGCTGGCTGAGCGGACCCGCCGCGCGCGCCCACGCCCACCGTCAGCGCGCCCGGGTGGATGCCATTCTCATCGGCGCGGGCACCCTGCGCGCGGATAACCCCCGGCTGACGGTGCGCGGCGTGGCGGCGGGTGACGACGGTCCGGTGCGGCAGCCGTGGCGGGTGGTGTTGACGAGGAGCGGCGATTTGCCCGCCACCGCGCATCTGTTTACCGATGACCACAAGGAACGCACGCTCGTTTTCCGGCGGGAACCGCTGGCGCAGGTGCTGGCGGAGTTGGGTCGGCGGCAGGTGACCAGCGTTCTGATCGAAGGGGGTGGACAAGTGCTCGGCGAGGCGTTCGACCGGGACTTGGTGGATGAGGTGCAATTTTATTTTACGCCGCTTTTGGCGGGTGGCCCGGTCGCGGCGGTCGCGGGGAGAACGATGGCAGGGCCGCGTGGCAGAGGACTTTGCGATTGTCGTTACGAACGCCTCGGAGCGGACGTGCTGCTGACCGGAGAAATGAAGCGTGACGGGGCTTGAGTCCAGACGGGTCTCGTGCTACGATACATTTATACCTATGAAGAAGAATCTACTCCTGATCTTGGTGTTGGTTGGTCTTGGGTTGTTTGTTGCGCCCAAGGCGGAAGCCGGTGTGAGCATTGGCATCGGTATCCCCGTGCCTTTTGCCTATGGATATGCCCCGTATGGCTACGGCTACGGATACCCGGGTTACTACGGTTACGGCTACCCCGGTTACTACGGTGGATATTACGGTGGTTTCTATGGCCGTGGTTACGGTTATGGCTATGGCCGGGGTTACGGTTACGGTTACGGCGGACGTGGTTATGGCTACGGTGGCCGTGGTTATGCAACCCGTGGTGGTGGCCGGAGCACACGCGGTTATGCCAACCGTGCTGGCGGACGTAGTAGCAGCCGTTAGTAGCTGGCTCTGAGCGTTGTTGCCAAGCAGCTTTAAGCGAGCGGCTCTTGCAAAAGAGCCGCTCGTTGCGTTTTGGGGTGTCCTACGATGGTTCGCAGCCGCGCTTCTGGCAGGCTTGCATTATGGTGGTAAAATCGTCCGGCCAGCGGGCGTAATGGGTGGCTAAACGTTCGAGTAATAGGCTGGCAACGCGATGGCGGTCCAAGGGAGATGCGTCGCTTGACGCCATGGCCAGCGAACCGGCACGGTCACGCAGCTCCGGGGCGAAATCATCGAGTTGTTGCCGGACGTTGACGCCGATGCCGATCACCACGAAGCCGGGCGTCTGGCGGTGATGCGCTTCGAGCAGGATGCCCGCGATCTTGCGCCCGCCGAGCAGCACGTCGTTGGGCCATTTGATGCGCGCGGGTTCCCCGGTGAGTTGTTCGGCGGTTTCCGCCACGGCCAGCGCGGCGCAGAAGGTTAGTTCCGGCCAGCGCGCCATGGGGACGGCGGCGGGGCGTAGCAGGACGGAAAGCAGGAGCGCCTGACGCGGCGTCGAGGTCCATTTGCGGTCCAGGCGGCCCCGTCCGGCGCGCTGGTTCTCGGCGAAGATGGCGAGACCTTCAGGCAGACCGTCGTCCCCGGCGCGGGCGGCGAGGTCGTTGGTGGAATCCGTCTCCTCGAAAACCAGGATTTGGCGTCCGATGATAGCGTCGGCGGGCAGCGCAGCACGCAGCTTGTCGGGGTCGAGACGCGGGGAATTGCCGTCCGTCATGGAAGGAATTCCAGGGAAAAGTCGATGGCGCGGGCCGAGTGCGTGAGCACGCCGACGCTGATCCACTGCACGCCGGTTTCGGCGATGGCGCGCACGGTGTCTAGGTTCACGCCGCCGCTGGCCTCGAACTGGACGGGGTGACCCCGGCCCATTTCGACGGCGGCACGCAGGTCGGCGGGCGGCATGTTGTCCAGCAGGATCACGTCCACGCCGTCGAGCGCGAGGAAGGTCCTCACCTGCGCGAGCGTGTCGGCTTCCAGTTCAATACGCAGGCCGGGCCGGGCGGCGCGGGCGCGGGTAATGGCGGCTTGCAGAGTGGGCGCGGCGGACTCGGCAAGCAGGTGGTTGTCCTTGACCATGACCATGTCGTAGAGACCCATCCGGTGGTTGGTGCCGCCGCCTGCCTTGACGGCGGCTTTTTCGAGCAGGCGCAGGCCGGGCGTGGTTTTGCGGGTGTCGAGGATTTTGGCCCCGGTGCCCGCGACGGCATCGACGAAGTGGCGGGTCAGCGTGGCGATGCCGGAGAGACGTTGCAGGAAGTTGAGCGCGACCCGCTCGGCGGTGAGGATGGACCCAGCGCAGCCCTGGATCGTCAAAATAGTCTCCCCAAGCGTCACAATTTTTCCGTCCGGGCCTTCGATGTTAAGACCCAAATTAGGGTCAACACGGTTGAAAACTTCTGCCGCCACTGCGACGCCTGCGACTACTGCGGACTCCTTGGCGAAGATGCGGGCGTGAGCGTTCTGGGCAGGGTCGATGAAGAACTCGACGGTGGCGTCGCCGGGGCCGATGTCCTCGGCCAGCGCGAGGGCGATGGGATCGTGGGGCGAGGGGACAGGCATGGCGCTCAGACGGCGAGGGAGTCGTCGATGGGTTGCGTGATGGTCTGCCCGTCCACGGTGTACTCGATTTCGGAACCGGGAGGCGCGCCGAGTTCTTGCAGGGTGCGGCGGGTAAAGTCCAGCGCGTCGCCGAGGTTGGAGAGCCGGATGTCGATGCTGATCCATTCCATGCCGCCGTCCTCAGCCTGTTGACCACTGCCGCCCGTGATGTCGCCGAAGCCGTGTTCCTGCAACGCGGCGTAGAGTGGATCGGCGAACTTTTCGCCGAGATCGCGCATGGCCAGATCGCCGACGAGTTTGGCGCGGACGAGGTGTTCCGGGTTCACGGGATTATGGATAGCACGATCTTAGCTCACCGTGTAGACCACTTGGCCGCGCACGAAGGTCGCCAGCGTCGCCTGCGGGCCGCCCCGGTAGACGCAGAGGGCAACCAGTTCCTGCGGTTCGAGGGGGCCGGTGTCGCCGTAGGGGGTCACGGCGGCGGGATCGAGCACCAGCAGATCGGCCTCCTTGCCGGGGTCCAGGCTGCCGAGCGACTGGCCCTTGTTAAGCGTGTCCGCGCCGCCCTGGGTCGCCAGATGGAACGCTTCCACGGGGCGCAACGGCGGGTTGGATGAATCGGCGTAGGTGCGGGCGCGCTGGGTGTCAACCGCCGAGCGCATGACCTGCCACAGGTTGAGTTCCGGCCCCGCGCCCACGTCGGTGCCCAGCCCGACAGTGACCCCCGCGTCGCGCAAACGTTTCAACGGCAGCAGGCCGCTGGACAGGTAGAAGTTGGCGGTGGGGCAATGGGCGACCTTGGAAAGGTGGTGCGAGAGCGTCTTGATTTCGCGGTCGGAGAGATGGATGCAATGGCCCAGAACGCTGCGCGAGGTCAGCAGGCCGCAGCGGTCGTAAACGTCGGTGTAATCCCGGGCCGTGGGGTAGAGCTGGCGGACGCGCTCGATCTCGGAGAGGTTTTCGGCGAGGTGCGTCTGGATGGGGGCCTGGTAGCGGTCGGCGAGTTCGGCGGCGCCGCGCATCATTTTTTCGGTGCAACTGACCGCGAAACGCGGGCTGAACGCGTAGGAAAGGAGGCCGTTGTTCGCGCCGTGCCAGCGTTTGCAGAGGCGTTCGCTCTGGGCCAGCGAGACGGACACGATTTTCTCCGGGGCGATCTCGCCGTAGGAGTTGAGGTCCATCATCATCTTGCCCAGGGTGATGCGCAGTCCGCTGGCCTCGGCGGCCTGGAAAGCCGCGTCGCAGCTTTCGTCGGTGACGGCCATGTAGAGCATGGCGCTGGTGGTGCCGTGGCGGGCCAGTTCGCGGAAGAAGCGCGGGGAATCCTGCCGGGAACGGGCGGCGGTGAACTCGCGTTCCAGAGGGAAAATGTAGTCCTTGAGCCAGGGGAGGAGTTCGCCCTGGCCGCGGCCCGACGCCGGGTACTGCGGCAGGTGGGCGTGCACGTCGATCAGGCCGGGGCAGATGACCGGGCGCGCGCCGCTAGGGGTGGAGATGTCCAGCCACCGGACGGGCAGGGGGCGGTTGGCGCGGCTGACCGGGCTGTAATCGCCGACCGCGACGATCAGGCCCGTCCGCGGATCGAAGATCACGCCGCCATCGGGCCAAGCGCGCAGTTGGCCGAAGACCGGCGCGTCGAACACCAGGCCGCGCAGGCCGAGGTAGGTGGGAGAGGGCGATTCGTCGTCAGACATCGGAAAGGATCAAGGCTGATGCCGGGCCGGGATGCAACCGGAAAGTGTTCCGGTCGAGCGATGGATACGGAAAGCCGCCGTTTGCAATTTCTGCGCTCGGGATGACGGAGTTTTATAAGGGGCTGTGAGGCCCGATGTCACGCCGCCAGCTCCCGGTCGCGCCTGGGAAGCTCGTGCAGCGGCGCGCGTCGTTTGCGCAAGACACCGCCCCGCCGCCCGGCGCTGACCGCCTCGATCTCCGCGACGATGGCCAGCGCGATCTGCTCGGGCGCTTCCGCCCCGATGTCCAATCCCGCCGGGCCGTGGACCCGCGCCAGCGAACGCGGGCCGAACGCGCCGCGTTTCGTCGCTTTTGCCAACTCCGCGAGCAGCCGCTCGGTGCGGCGACGCGGGCCGAGCACGCCGAGGTAACCCGCCGGGGAGCCGAGCAGCGCGCCGAGCAGGCTTTTGTCGTGCAGGTAATTGTGGGTCATGAGCACGACGGCCTCGCCCGGCTCGACCGGCACCCGCGCCGCGAACTCGGCGGGGGGGCAGACCGTCAGTTCGTCCACGTCGGGGAAGCGGTGACCGGTGGCGTAGGCGCGCCGCCCATCGACCACGCGCACCCGCCAGCCCAACGCCTTGCCCAGATCGGCGAGGGGCCGGGCGTCGTCCCCCGCGCCGCAAATCAAGAGCGAGCGCGCCGGACGGATCACGTCGATGAACACTTCCGCGTGCCCGCCGCGCGGCAACCCGTAGGTGCGCGCGCCCGGTCGGCCCCGGCGCAGCATTTCGGCGGCGTCGCGGGACACGTCGGCGGCGAGGGCGGCGTCGGCGAGCGTCCCGGCGGTGGCCAGCGGGGCATCCCATTCCAGCCACAGGAAATCGCCCAGGGTGGGACCGGCGTCCGGTGGGTCCACCGCGAACACGCTGGCCAAGGCCCCGGCGCGGCGTCCGGCCAAGGCTTGCGCGATGCAGCCCAGGGGGTCCGCCGCCGTGCCGGGCGCGGGCAGCGGTTCGATGAGGACGTGGACGATCCCCTGGCAGCCCAGGCCGGAGCCGAACACGATGTCGCCGTCGCTGGTGGTGTCGTAGCGAATGAGCGCGGGCCGGCCCGACGCAATCGCGGCGGCGGCGTGCTCGCGGGCGTCGTCCTCCAGGCAGCCGCCGCTGATCGAGCCGACCGAACGACCGGCGGCGTCCACGAGCATCCGCGCGCCGGGTTTGCGGTAGCTGGAGCCGTTGGTCTTGACGACCGTGACCAGCGCGGCAGGCTCCCCGTGGGCGCGGGCGGCGACGATGCCTTGGAGTTCCTTGGTGGCGGCCATGTGGGGAAAGATGAAGGCGGAGGGCGGAAGCTGACGAAGGCGGAAGGCGGAAGGCGGAAGGCGGAAGCTGACGAAGGCGGAGGGCGGAGGGCGGAAGCTGACGAGGGCGGAGGGCGGAAGGCGGAGGGCGGAAGGAGAGAGTCGTCGGATTGCCTAACGCTCGGCTCTTTCCGGTTCTTCCGCCTTCCCACTTCCGCCTTCCGCCTTCCGCCTTCCGCCTTCGTCAGCTTCCGCCTTCCCACTTCCGCCTTCCGCCTTTCCCCTGATCCAGTCGTCCACGCGGCGTTCCAGCACGTCGAGCGGCAACGCGCCGCCGCCCAGGACGACCTCGTGGAACTCGCGCACGTCGAACTTAGTGCCGAGCTTTTCCGTGGCGCGTTTGCGCAGTTCCTTGATCTTGAGTTGGCCGATCTTGTAGGCCAACGCCTGCCCGGGCCACGCGATATAACGGTCCACCTCGTTGGTGATGTCGTGCTCGGTCTTGGGCGCGTTGACCATGAAGTAGTCGATGGCCTGCTGGCGGTCCCAATGATAATAATGGATGCCCGTATCGACCACGAGGCGCACGGCGCGCCACATCTCGTAGGTCAGTTCGCCGAACTTGGCGTAGGGATCGTTATACTCGCCCATCTCCTCGCCGAGAAATTCCGAGTACAGCGCCCAGCCTTCGACGAACGCGGTGTAGTCGTTCCAACCGTGGCGGCGGAAGTTGGGCAGCGTGCCGAGTTCCTGGGCCAGCGAAATTTGCAGGTGATGGCCGGGGACGGACTCGTGCAGCGCGAGCGCGGTCATTTCCCACTTCGGGCGCGTTTCGGGCCGGTAGAGGTTGACGCAAAACATGCCCGCGCGCCCGGCTTCCAACGAGCCGGGACGATAGAAGGCGGTGTAGGTGTCCGGCGCGATGGCGGCGGGGATCGGCTCGACCCCGTAGGAATTGCGCGGCAGCATCTTGAAGAGCTTGGGCAGCAGGGCGTCGGTCGTCTTGGCCTGGACCTTGTAGGCGTTGAGAAGCTCGCCGGGCGTCTGGTAGAAGAACTTCGGGTTGGTGCGCAGGTCGTTGAAAAACTCGGGGAGCGTGCCCGGGTAGCCGAGGCGGGTTTTGAGGGCTTCCATCTCGCCGTGGATGCGGGCGACCTCGTCCAGACCGATCTGGTGGATCTGCTCGGGGGTGAGGTTCGTCGTGGTGTGCTGGCGGGCGTAGAAAGCGTAGGCCTCGCCGCCGTTGGGCATCTGCCACGCGCCGACCTGGTCGTAGCAGGCGGGGAGGTATTCGTCGGTGAAGAATTTCTGGAAGTCGCGGTAGGCGGGGACGACTTTTTCCCGAATCACGGCGGCAGCCTGCGTGGTGAGCGCGGCGCGTTCGTCGGCGGGGATGGAATCGGGCAGGGATTTGAAGGGCTTGAAGAACGGGCTGTCCTCGGGCTGGTCCACGAGTTGTTTGGCGATCTGGGCGGGGATGCGGTTCATGACCACCTTGGGCCAGAGGATGCGCTCTTTGATGCCTTCACGCATGAGGGCGGTGTTCTGCGCAATGAGCACGGGCAGTTTTTCGAGCCGGGACAGCCAGTTTTCGTAGTCCTTCGGCGTGGTGATGCGGATGGAATCAAGGAGGCTGTCGGCGTCTTGCACCCCGCCCTGCTGGCTGAGCGGGCAGAGGAAAAATCGGAATTTGTAGCCGTCGATGGCGGTTTGCAGGTTGCGCGCGTAGAGGTCGAAATTGATCTGGTCGGCGGGCGAGAGGGAGGCGCGGTCGATGGCGCGCAGACGGGCGAGGGCATCCTGGTCGTGGACGTGGCCCGACTCGATGGCGGCGAGGGATTGATCCTCCCAGCGGTCGTCGAAACGGTGGTCGCCCAGGCCGGAGGCCCAGGTGGGAGCATGGGCCATCGTGTAGTCCCACTCAGTGGCGAGGAAGTCGGCCAGGGCCTTGGGGGCATCGTCGGCGGCGGGCGCGCGGGCGGTCATGGCGAAGAGGAGCGAGGCGGCGAACAGCAGACGGGGAAAGCGGGTGGGCATGCAGCGGGGAACATCGGTGCCGTTGCGAAAAGGGTCAAACCGGCGGCAGGCTGATTCGTGGCCCGGAGTTGATTTATTGGCAGATTTCTTCGTTCGGTAGGCGACAATGGAAGGAAACACGGTGCCGACGCGACCCTTTCTCCATGACCCCCGATTTCTCCATCCGCCCGGCGACCGAGGCCGATGTGCCGCTCGTGTTGAGCCTGATCCGTGAACTGGCCGAGTTCGAGCGGCTGGCCCACGAGGTCGTCGCGGATGAAACGCTGCTGCGCGTCGCGTTGTTCGGCCCGCACCCGGCGGCGGAGGTGTTGCTCGGCTTCGACGCCGACGGCGCGCCGATGGGGTTCGCGCTGTTCTTCCAGAATTTCTCCACGTTCCTGGCCCGGCGCGGCATTTATCTGGAAGACCTGTTCGTGAGACCTGCGTTCCGGGGCCGGGGGTTGGGCCGCGAACTGATCGTCCAACTCGCCCGGCTGGCGGTGGCGCGGAGGTGCGGACGGCTCGAATGGGCCGTGCTCGATTGGAACGAAAACGCCATCGGCTTCTACAAGAAACTTGGCGCGCGGGTGATGGACGACTGGCGCATCTGTCGCGTCACCGGGGATGAGCTGCAAGCGCTCGGGCAGCCGTAGGACCAGCCGGTTTCGATCCCGGGAACCACACGGCCCCCGGGTTGCGAAGCTGTTGGTAACAACATGAAGGTTACCTACTACGGACAATCCTGCCTGTCGGTCGAGATCGGCGGAGTCACCCTCCTCTTCGACCCGTTCATCCGCCCGAACCCCTTGGCAAAGCACGTGGACGTGGACGCCATCCGTGCGGATTATATCCTCGTGACCCACGGCCATATCGATCACGTCGCCGACGCCGTTGAGATTGCCAAGCGCACCGGCGCGACGGTGATCGCCAACTACGAGGTCGGCCAATGGCTGGGAAAACAGGGCGTTGCTGAGGATAAAATCCACCTGTTGAACCACGGCGGCGCGTTCGGGTTTCCCTTCGGACGCGTCAAATACGTCAACGCCATCCACAGTAGCACCCTGCCCGACGGCACGCCCGGCGGCAACCCCGGCGGGTTCGTCGTGGAGAGCGCGGAGGGGAACTTCTACCACGCGGGCGACACCGCGCTGACTTACGACATGAAACTCATCGGCGAGGTGACCCACCTGAGATGGGCTGCGCTACCCATCGGCGACAATTTCACCATGGGCGTTGACGACGCCATCCGCGCGGCGGATTTTATCAAGTGCGCCCGGGTGCTGGGTATCCACTACGACACGTTTCCGCCCATCCGCATCAACCATGAGGACGCCCGGCGGCGATTCACGGCGGCGGAAAAGGAACTCGTGCTGATGGGCATCGGCGAGACGCTCGACCTGTAATTCTGTTTTTCTCATGGAACCCGACGCTACGCCGCCCACCGCCGCGCCCTCGCTGCCGCGCCAGATTTTCAATTATCTCTGGCGGGCGACGCTCCTGAAATGCCCGGTGTGCGGCACGCGTCCGATGTTTCTGCCGCTGGCGCGGGTGCGCAATTTCGGTGATTGGTTCACGCCGCTCGACGGCTGCCCGCGTTGCGGCTACGCCTACGACCGGGAGCCGGGTTATTTCCTCATTTCGCAATGGGGGATTGGCTACGGGGTGTCGGCGCTGGTGGGCATCGGGGTCTACGTGTGGTTGCAGATTTTTCACTCCGACTGGTCGTACACCCGGACGCTGCTGGCGGTGGCGATCCCGCTGCCGTTCGTCAATTTTCTCATCGCCCGGCATTGCAAATCGTACTTCCTGGCGGTCGATCACCTGTGCGACCCGCACATCAGCTTGTCCGACGAGGACGACGGTGGTGGGGGAGACGGCGGCAACCGGCGGCGGCCCGTCGCGCCGACCTCGCCGGACGTGCCCGCCAGCCCCGATCCCGCCGGGCAGCCGGGCAGCGGCATCCCCCGGGAACGCGAGGCCGGGGCACGCAAGGAAGCGGAACCCGCCGGAACGCGATAACCCGTCTTATTTCGACGCCGTGCCGGACCACCAAAACAGCTCCGGGCCACCCACGGCGTCGCGGCTGGCGTTGTCCTCAAACCAACTGACGATCTGGTAATGGTTGACCGGCCCGGCCTGACGCAGCGTTTCGTCGTAATGGACGTGAGTTTTGTTTGCTACCGTGATCGTCTTGGCGACAAACCCGCCGTAAATGCCGTTGTAACCGCGGGCATGGTCAGTGGACGTAGCGGTCGTGGTGGTTCCCGCGAGGGCGTTGACCTGCGCTTGAATCTTCGCGATCTCTTTAAGGTCGCCTTTTGCCAGGGCGGCAGCGAGTTGCTGCTGAAGTTTCGTGAGTTGCTGGGTGATCACGCTGGCCGCATCGTCATCCTCGTCATCGCCACCGGAACTGAAAGCGCTGGCGGGGGCGGCTTGTAGGGCCAGCTTCAGGTCGTGATTCGGGGCGTAAACGATGGCCTCCAAATCCTGATACGTGGAAACGGTGACGTTGCGCGCAGGGTAGGAGCCGTCCGTGTTCGCTGGCGGCTGGACACCGTTGAGCACGAGATGACTCGCCAGGAACGAATCGTTAAATATTCCATTGCCCTGGAGATTAACGTTCCCGGTGAAATAAATGATAGCGTTCACGCCGGGATCAAGATTGATGAAACTATCGGTATTGGTCAGGATGTCACCCTGCACATAAATTTTGATGAATGAAGGGGCCGTGGTTGACGCACTCGCCGGAGCGGCGACCTCAATCGAATTTCCGCCGGAGGGCAGGTTAATGCCGTCCAGCCGCACGAGGGTCGGGTTGGTGGAATCCGTGCTGGCGGTGTAAGTGGTGCTCGTGGTTACCGTGCCGCCGCTGGGCACGCTGCTCCAGGCGGGGTTGAGCATCCCGGGAGAGAGCGGAGTTAGCTCCTGGAAGAAGTTGGAGGATTGCTGGCCGGTGACGTTGCCGCCCGCGTTGACCGTGCCGTTGTCGGTCATGGCGTCGCCGTTGACCGTGGCGTTGTTGGCGTTGATGAGCTGGCCGTTGGTGGCGATGTTGCCCATCGTGCCGTGGTTGGAGGTGGCGTCGTAGGGGCCTTTGCTGGAGTCGTAGGAGTCGATGAGCACGTCCTGGTTGCTCAAGTTGATTTGCTTGTCGGCCATGAGGGCGTTGCGGAAATTGGTCAGCGGCTTGGCGGTGATCTCCACCAAGCGCGACACCTGCGGGTTGCCGACGGGCTGGCCCGTGCGCCAGTCGGTGAAGAACGAAAACCGCCGCAAGCGGTTGTCGAGTTTTTGCAGGTTGGCAATCGGCGGTCCGGACAGTCCGGCGGTGCCCAGCGCGCGGATGCGGTACCACCAGCGGGAGCGATCCACGCCGTCGGGGTCGCGCAGGGCGGGGTTGTCGAGCTGGGAAATGAACGTGCTGTTGGAGTTGTCGGGCGAGATGGCGAAGTCGGCCGTGGGGGTGGCGCTGCTGCCGGGTACATCGAGGTAGACCCGCGCCTGCATGACGTTGTTGCCCTCGCCGGCGTGGGTGCTCAGCGTGTAGGGCTGGTTGTTGGCGGGAAAAGCGTGGCCGTAATTGGGGTAGGGCGTGCCGGTGAGGTCTTTGACCGTCCAATTCGTGGCGAAGGCGAACCCGGCCCCCTGGGTCACACGCTTGCGCAGTTCGTTCATGGCCAGATCGACCCCGGCCTCCGCGCCGACGATGGACTCCTGCCAGCTCGCGCTCTGGAATGTGGTGTGATAGCGCGCGGAGGCCGTCA
Source organism: uncultured Chthoniobacterales bacterium (assembly GCA_964236475.1). Taxonomy (GTDB): domain Bacteria; phylum Verrucomicrobiota; class Verrucomicrobiia; order Chthoniobacterales; family SZAS-18; genus CAHJWO01. The sequence continues at coordinate 11,725 of CAXSED010000034.1, read as the reverse complement.
GCAGCAAGCTGCCCGCGATGATCGAGAGCACGCTGACCATCAGCAGCACGATCACCAGCGCGCTGCCTCGGGACCCCCGGGCGCGGGCGTCATCACTGCGTGAGGTTCTTGCTGCGCACGAAGGTGACATTGTGCAGGGTGATGGCATTGGTGGCGTTGGCGGTGGCGAGGGGCTGGAAGGTCGAGTGAAAGGTGAGGTTGTAGCGCACGGTGCCGCCGCTGGCATCGGTGGGGTCCGGCGTGAGGGTAGGGAAAGCGTCCATGCCGTAGGCCAAGGTCACGGGGCCGGAGGACGTGTAGACGCCGATGCCGCTGGCGACGAGCGGCTGCCAGGGATCGGTCCGGGTGATCGAGCCGTTGCTGAACCGATAGGCGATGGTCTGGTGCGGCAGCACGCCCGCGACGTTGGCAACCGCGCCGCCGCTGCTATAGTAAGAGATACCGGTGGCGGGATCGTAGATCGGGTCGTTGGCGACGGGGAACAGGTGCTGCAGATCGCTCACGTTGAAATGGTAATAATCGGGCACGTTGATCTGGAGGCCCTGGCCGTCGGGGTCCATGGTCCAGGGCGTCGCGCTCGTGGAGATCGTCATGGCGCGCCGCAGGTCCAGCGCGAGGTAATCGAGTAGCCGTTCCTGGTCGGCCATGCCCGTGGCATATTGCTCGGTGGCGGTGTAGCTGCGTTGCAGGGTGACCACCCCGGAGAGAACCGCCACGAGGATGACGGCGGTCATCGACGTGGCCATCAGCAGTTCCACGAGGGTATAGGCGGCGCGCGTCGGGGAGTTCATTTGCTGATCCCCCATTTGGACACCAGCGTCGTCAGGGCGCGCTTGCGGGTGCGGTAGAGACTGGGCCAGGTGACGTTCAGGTTGATTTGCAGCATTTCCTGCTGGGCGAGCGCGGCGGTGGAGTTGTAGCCGGCGGGGGTGACCGTGACGGAGTTGTTGGCTTTGCGCGTGACGGTAAACGGCGGCGGGGGAGCGGCGGCGGTGGCGGTGGACGAGGGGGACGTGTAGGGCATGACGGTGAGGGTTTCCGTCAGGCCGGGCAGGTTGACGGAGGCGTCGGTCTTCGTGTTGAGCAGGTTGGCCTGGACCCAGGTGGGATCGGTGATCTGCGTCCAGTTGGAGAGACGCACCTGCTCGACGCGCGTCTGGAGATGCTGGCTGGCGTTGGCGGCCTCGGCGGCGGCGCGCAGCAGGTGCATCATGTTGGAGTTCAGCGAGAAAAGCGCGGCCAGGAACAACGTGACGATTGCGCCCGCCACCCCGGCTTCCAGGACCGTGAACCCAGCCTGCGAGGCGCGGCTCTGTCGTTGGAGCGGCTGGAATGTGGGGAACATCGTTGGCATGGATGGACAGGAAAGCAGAGGGAATGAAAAGCACGAAGCGTACCCTCTGGCCGTCGGTGGAAATGGCTTTTCGAGCCGCTCCGCGATTTTCCGCAGCCGTGGCGACCAACCGAAGATGCCCCCCGCGCGGGCACGGAGCAGCGCGCAGAGCCGTTCCTACCTTTGGGGCGGCGCGGTCAGCATCCGGTCCACCGCCTCGTAGACGCCGACCTGGGTCGGCGCGTCGAGCGGGTCGTTGTGGTCCGCACCGGCCAGGGTGAACACGCGCTTGGGCCCGGCGTAAGCGTCCACGACGAGCCGCTGGTAGCGTGGCAGGACCGTGCCGTCCCGCTCCGACAAGATGAACACTCCGGGCGCGTGAACCTGCCGGGCGTTGGCCACGCTGTCCAACGCTGCCGGGATGCGCAGGGCGAGGGGACCGGCGATCAGCCACAGGTTCCACCAGCCGAATTCCCGCAGGGCGATCTGACGCAGTGGCGGCGGGTTTTGCAGGATGACCCCGGCCACGGCCCGGTGGGCGGCGACGTGCAGGGCGGCGGTCGTGCCCAGGCTGGTCCCGTAGACGATGATGGGCCGGTTGCCTGCCACGGTTTCGAGAGCGTCGTAAGCGGCGAGCGCGGCGGGGCTGATCCGGTTCAGGCGCGCCGGGCCGGTGCTGCCGCCGTAGCCGGGATAGTTGACGCCCCAGATGTCCACGGGTCGGCCCTTCCATTCCAATGCCTCGACGCCGACGTTGGGGTCCGCCCGGTCGGCGTTGCCGTAGAAGCGCAGGAGATACGCGTCGGGCGGTGGGGGCGCGCCGTGGGCAAGGGTGCGGGAATGGCCGGTCCAGATTTCCAGTTGCCCGCCCTCGAAGGGAACCGTGCGCCGCGCCGCGCCGATGGAGCCAAGGTGATCCGTCGAGGGGTGTAAAATGATCCGGTCCGGTGAAAAACAGCAACTCAAAGCGATCATCGCCAGAGGCAGCCGCGCCCAGGTGGCGATCCGTCCACGGGTGAAAAATTGGGTGGGCATCCGATGGGAAGTGGAGTGGTCACGCTGGCCGTCGGTCATTTCGTTCTCATTTATCATAATGGAGAAAGCGATTGTCGAAATATGCGCATACTCGTGCCACCATGGGATACGTTTGCCCTAACAATTAGCTATTTTAGAGTAATTTGGCAGCATTGTTGAATTTGGCATGAAAATTTTCCTTTACTAATATTAGCAAATCTGATGTGTTCGATACAGATATTCATTACAAGCTTGGTTGGCGCTTAGGGAAGCTGACCGTCTGATGGGTTGGTCAAAGGGAAAATATTTATGAAGCATTCATTCACTCTGTTATCCATCGCGGTTTTGTGGGTTCTCGCGGGGGCGTCGGCGCAGGCCGCGCCGGGTTCGCAGGACACCTTGGCAGAAGCATCCTCTGCCGACATTTCCGTCGAGCAAACGTCCACGACGCCAGGCGCTCCTCTGCTCGAAACGGCAGACGCGGATGCCACCGGCAAGACGGGCGACCTCGACGCGAAAGCTCATCTGGACATCAGATCGGGCGATGCCGCCAGCGCGTCGCGCCATCCGGCGCTCCTTGAGGACAACAACGACAGCGCGCCGGGCAGCCCCACGCCGGGCAGCGGCCAGGTGGGCAGCACGCCGCACGTGCCGGAACCTTCGTCGCAGACGGCGTTGTACGTGTTGGGCGGGGCGGTCGGATTGGGGTTCGTCGTGATGCGCCGCCGCCCGCTGGCCTGAGCGTTTGATTCTCGCGCCGTTTGAGGCCGTGCCGCCGGGTCCAACCATCCGCGTGGCGAGGCCTTTTGTCGTCGTTTCCGGCGCGAGGGATCGTCCCGGCGATGGCTGGAGGTTTTCGGTTGATGGCCGCTTGCAATTTGTTCGCGGTGGATTGATTGGTTCAGACAGCCGCAGGTCGTATTCGCGGCGATTCTGCCTGTCACGACCATGCGGGTTTCGAGTGTCCTGGATCCTCTTCGCGTCCGTTCGACGCACCGCCCGGTCAGTCCTCTACCCGTTATCTCCGGCGAGAGATAACGCTTCCCCCTTCTTTGCTTCGATCCCAGCCCCCAACCGCACCTTTGCCGCTTATGCCATCACACGAACATTCCACGCCGGATGACGATCTCCTGCCCGACGCCGACCACGATACGCAGATGCTCCCGGGCGGTTACCCGGTCAACCGCCGCGACTTCATCACCGGCACCTCGGCTTTGGGCGCGGGGCTGATCGCCTCGCAATGGCTCACGCCGATGGAGCGCGCCATGGCCGAAGACGGCTCGGCTGGCCCGGCGGTGGCAACCGGGGCCGAGACGATGGCGGTCAGTTTGAAGATCAACGGCGCGGCGCAGTCGTTGAAGATCGATCCGCGCACCACGTTGCTCGACGCCCTGCGCGAACGCCTCCAGATGACCGGCACCAAGAAAGGCTGTGACCACGGCCAGTGCGGGAGTTGCACGGTGCTCGTCAACGGTCGGCGCGTAAACTCCTGCCTGACCCTCGCGCTGACCTGTGAGGGCGACGAGATCACCACCATCGAGGGACTCGCCCACGGCGACGAACTCCATCCCGTGCAGGCGGCGTTCATCAAGCACGACGGGTTCCAGTGCGGCTACTGCACGCCGGGGCAGATTTGCTCGGCGGTGGCGTGCATCAAGGAAGGTCACGCCAAGGACGACGCCGAAATCCGCGAATGGATGAGCGGCAACATCTGCCGTTGCGGCGCGTACAACGGCATCGTCGCCGCCGTCAGAGAAGCCCGCGACCACCTGCACCAGACCGCTTGATCCTCTTTCCCCTTTCTCCCATATGCATCCCTTTATCTATACTCGCGCCACTGACACCAACGCGGCGGTGAGCGACCTCGCGGGCAACCCGCAGACCAAGCTCCTCGGCGGCGGCACCAACCTGATCGACCTCATGAAAATGGGCGTCGAAACCCCGGGCCGTCTGGTGGACATCACCCGGCTGGACCTCGCCAAAGTCGAAGAATTTCCCGACGGCAAGGGTGTCCGCATTGGCGCGCTGGTGCGCAACTCGGACCTGGCCGAACATCCGCTGATCGTCGAGCGTTACCCGATGCTGAGTCAGGCGTTGCTGGCGGGCGCGTCGCCGCAGCTGCGCAACATGGCGACCACCGGCGGCAACCTGCTCCAGCGGACGCGGTGCTATTATTTCTACGATCCGGCGTTCCCGTCGTGCAACAAACGCCAACCCGGCAGCGGGTGCGGCGCGGTGGACGGCTACAACCGGATTCATGCCATTCTCGGGACCAGCGAGGCGTGCATCGCCACTCATCCGAGCGACATGTGCGTGGCCATGGCGGCGCTGGACGCCGTCGTGCGCGTGCAGGGACCCAAGGGCGAGCGCGAGATGGACTTCGCCGAGTTCCACCGGCTGCCCGGCGAGCACCCGGAGCACGAAACGAATCTGCAACCCGACGAGATCATTACCGCCGTCGATCTGCCCGCCGCCGCGTGGGCAAAGCGGTCGCACTACTTGAAAGTGCGCGACCGGGCGAGCTACGCGTTTGCGCTGGTGAGCGTGGCTGCCGCGCTGGAAGTCGAGGACGGCAAGATCAAGACGGCGCGGGTGGCCCTGGGCGGCGTGGCGCACAAGCCGTGGCGTTCCAAGGAGGCCGAGGAAAAACTCGTCGGTGAAACCGCAAACGAAGCGACGTTCAAAGCCGCCGCCGAAGCCGGTCTCAAACACGCGAAGGGCTACAAATACAACTCCTTCAAGATCGAACTGGCCAAGCGCAGCATCGTCCGCGCGCTCTCCAACGTGATGGCCGCCTGAGTCCTCAACACCTACCCCTTTTTTCCATGCCTTCTCCCAACGAACAATCTCGCAATCCCGATATCATCGGTGCACCCGTGGACCGCACCGACGGTCGGCTCAAAGTCACCGGCGGCGCGCGTTACTCGGCGGAAATCAACCTGCCGGGCCTCACGTACGGCGTCATCATCAACAGCACGATCTCTGAAGGCACCATCGCCAGCATGGACACCGCCGCCGCCGAGAAAGCGCCGGGCGTCGTGAGGGTATTCACGCCCTTCAACCTGCCCAAGCTGCCCAAGAGCCCGTCGATGGGCGTGGGCAGCAGCCCCGTGTCGCGCCAGCTTCCGTTGTTGCAGGACGCGGACGTGCATTATTTTCTCCAACCCATCGGGGTCGTGGTCGCCGACACGCTCGAACACGCCACCCACGCGGCGGAACTGGTCACCGTGAAGTACGACGAGGGCAAACCCATCGCCGGGCTGGGTGGGCACCTGTCCGACGCCTTCAATCCCGGGCACAGCGGCGGCGGCGAAAAATCCAAGCCCACCGACGCCTCGGAGAACGCCCCCGCGGCCGCGCTCAACTCCGCGCCCGCGCGCATCGAGAAGGTCTACCAGACGCCGATGGAAAACCACAATCCCATCGAACCGCATGCCACCATCGCCATGTGGGAGGGCGACCACCTCACGCTGTTCGACTCCACGCAGGGTATCTTCGGCACGCGCAACCGCGTGGCGGGGCTGTTCGGCCTGCACGACGACAACGTGCGCGTGATCTGCCATTACGTCGGCGGCGGGTTCGGCACCAAGGGCTCGGTGTGGTCGCACACCCTCCTGGCGGCGATGAGCGCGAAGGAGGTCCAGCGGCCGGTCAAGATCGTGCTGGAGCGCCAGCAGATGTTCAACAACACGGGCCACCGCGCGCACACTTACCAATCGTTCGCCGCCGGGGCCGACGCTGACGGTAAACTCGCGGCCATCAAGCACGACACCACCAACCACACGGCCACCAACGAGAACTTCGTGGAAACGGCTACCGTTGCCACGAAGATGCTCTACGCCTGCGACGATATCCAGACGACGGAGCGGCTGGTGAAACTTAACCTCGGCGTGCCGACCTTCATGCGTGCGCCCGGCGAGGCGAGCGGCACGTTCGCGCTGGAAAGCGGCCTGGACGAACTGGCGCGCGAGTTGAAGATGGACCCCATCGAACTGCGGCTCAAAAACTACGCCGAGATCGACCCCGAGCACAAGATTCCGTACAGCAGCAAGAGCCTGCGCCAGTGCTACGCGCAGGGCGCGGCGAAGTTCGGCTGGGACCGCTACAAAGCCAGCCCGGAGCCGCGCAGTGTCCGCGACGGCAAGTGGCTCGTCGGCTACGGCATGGCCTCGGCCACTTATCCCACCAACCGCTCCCAGGCCAGCGCGACCGCCTGCATCAACGCCGACGGCACGGCCCTCGTGCAATCCGGCAGCCAGGACCTCGGCACGGGCACCTGGACCGTCATGACTCAGGTGTCCGCCGGGACGCTCGGGCTGCCGATGGACAAGGTGCGCTTTGAACTCGGCGACAGCATCCTGCCCAAATCGCCCGGCAGTGGCGGCTCGCAGACGGCGGCCAGCACGGGACCCGCGGTACAGGCGGCGTGCGAGGCCGTGTTAAAAAAACTCACCGATCTGGCGATCTCCGACGAGAAATCACCGTTGCACGGCGCGAACGCCCAGGACGTGAACTTCGCCGATGGGCGTCTTTCGCTGAAAAGCGACCCATCGAAAAGCGAGACCTACGCCGCGCTGTTGGTGCGCGCCAAGCTGCCGAAGATCGAGGCCAAGGCGGAGAGCGCGCCCGACAAGCAGGAAAAGAAGGAGTACGCGATGCACGCGTTCGGCGCGCATTTCGCGGAGGTGCGCGTCAACGAGGACACGGGCGAGGTGCGCGTGTCGCGCTGGGTGGGCGCGTTCGGCATCGGCAAGCGGCTCAACGAAAAAACGGCCACCAGCCAGATCAAGGGCGGCATCGTGTTCGGCATTGGCATGGGATTAACTGAAGCGACGATTGCCGACGACCGCGACGCGCGGCTGGTCAACCCGAACCTCGCCGAGTACCACGTCCCGGTGAACGCCGACGTGCCCGAGATCGACGTGATCTTCGTGGACGAGGAGGACACTCACGTCAACCCGCTGGGGGTCAAAGGCGTGGGCGAGATCGGGATCGTCGGAGCACCGGCGGCGATTGCCAACGCGGTCTATCACGCGACCGGCGTGCGGGTGCGCGAGTTGCCCATCACGCCCGACAAGGTGCTGGGAGTGTGAACGATCCTTAGACGCCGGTAGGCAGGTTCCGCTTGCGTTTCCACATCAGGCGGCCCGCCCAGGCATACGAATCGGCGTTGTTGTTCAGGCCGACGTGTGCCCCGGCGTTGTTCTTGAGTTCGTCCCACTTGTAAGCCACGTCGATGGTCGAGGCGAACTTGTGCGACGCCTCGTGGACGATGATGCGGGCGATCTTGCCGGCGGAGTACGTCTTGACCGCTTCCTTGTTGAGGTGAATGCGTTTCTGGGCGTGGCCGCCGTGCACCCAGCCTTCGGTGCCGGTGCGGATGAACTTGAGGTGCGAAATGGCGTCCTTCACGCTGCCGCCCCGGATAGAACCGAAGGCGCCCCGGATGCCCTGCTTGACATCGTCCGCGTCGTGAATGCCGCCGACCACGAGGTCAAACGGGCCGTCGATGCCGGTCTTGATCAACTGAAACTTGGTGATGATCGGGTCGAGGTCGGTCCCCACGGTGGAGGCCGTCATGTTCAGCCCGAAATACTTGGACATCGCCTCGTCCACCATCGTCTTGTCGGATGCGTCGAAGTAGTCGGTGGCCATCTTGGTATCGACCGAGGCGACGATCAGTCGGCGCGAGTACGTTTTCAGCAGCGTCAGGGAGTCCCCGACGATCTGGCGGGAGTAAGTGATGGCCTTGCCGAGCTTGGTTTTGCCCGCTTCGTCGAGCTTGTAAAGGGGATCCTTGCTCCAATTTGTCACGGTCACCTGATTGATCACGATTTGCATGGTGTTTGGCCTCGTTCGGGTAGTGGGTTTGCGGCTGAAAGAAGGGAAAATTAGCGTCCCCAAACCTCTCCGGCTGATTGGGTTGAACTGCTGGCGAGAAACCATGTTAGTCAGCTCGTCAGCCGCTCGTCAAGTCCCTTGAATCGGCGAGCGGTGATCCCCAGCGGCCCGCTCGCCCTACGGTTGGCAGAACGTTTTGCTACCGGTCGGCGGACTCGCTCGGCAACATGGGCGAGACGGGAGTCAGCGTTGGCGAAACGCTGGTGGCTGTCCCGGTGCCAGGGGCTTCCGGCGCGTCGGTGGCGGGGGACGGATGATCGGTGTGGTCCGTGCGCGCGGGCGGTTTAGCTTGGCCGGTAATCCGCGTCAACCCGCATTTGAGGGCAGCGCTTTCCACGAGGTCGGCCACGCGCAGTTTCAGCCGGAAGCCCCTGTAGAAAATGAACAGCAGGAACAACGCGTAGACGATCAGCCCCCAGGGATGGTGGCGGTCGGCGTGCGTGAAGAAATGCCGGTAGAGCAGGATCGGCGCGGCGATAGCGTTGACGAGCACGGTCGTCACCACGGGCGAGTAGGTGAGCCGCACGCGAGTCAGGCACTTCGGGCCGCCGTGGTATTCGGTGACGGTGCGCAGGCGCAGGTTCCACCACAGGTTGCCGTAAATCTGCACGTCCCAGGATTTCCAGCCCGTGTCGGTAGAATACCGCCAGCCCTCGGTTTCGAGCATGGCAGCGATCTCGGTCAGGAGCGCCTCGCGGCCCACGCCGGTCTCGTTCCAGTACCGGCGGCGCGTCAGGTTGAGCCAGCGCAGGGCCGTGGTTTCGTGCTCGTGCGGGGCCATGATGACCGACCCCGGCGTGCGCTTGAACCGCAGCCAGGAGGAGTACCGCGCCCAGCCGCGCACCAGCGGCTGCGTGAACGCCAGTACCATGACCAGCAGCCGCGCCGGGATCGTGTCGAACCGCGCTTCCAGCCGCGCGTGGATCATGTAGGAAAGCGCGACCATGAACGTCGCGCCGAACATCAGAAACGGCACGATGCGCAGGTGCTCGAACGGGATCGCCAACAGAAAGATAAACCCCGTCAGCACGAACCACTCGACGCTGCTCACGTAGTCCGCCACGACCGAGCGCGGCGTCGGGTAAATCGATTGGAACAGCCCGTGCCCGAAGACGCCGTGGTACACCACCGGCTCGCGCACCAGCCAGGTGAATCGGGGCGCGCCGTAGATGTTGCCCTTCCACTGCGCGGTGCCCGTGGGGCCGAAGAAAATCAGGTGGTTGAAACGCAGCATGCTCTCGGCCTCGCCGTAGCCTTCCTGTTGACGCTTGAACGCCTGGAGGGTAAACCGCCGGTAGTGCCACACCACCGCCGACGCGCTGAACGCGATCACCTGCCCGGCGTTTTGCAGCCGCCAGCAGAAGTCCACGTCGTCCCCGGCCTTGCGGTACTCGGGGTCAAATCCGCCAACCAGATCGAACGCCCAGCGGTGGAACGCCATGTTGCAGCCGGGGATGTGTTCGGCGACCACGTCGGTCAGCAAGACATGGCTCGGCCCGCCCGGCGCGGCGGACACACACGCCTGCACCCAGTTCACCGCCGGGGGCGAGATGTTCGGCCCGCCGACGCCCGCATACGGGCCGCTGAGCAGCGTGCCGACCATGTAATAGAGCCAGTCCGGGTCGGCCATGCAGTCGCCGTCCGTGTAGGCGAACACATCCCCTTTCGCCGTCCACGCGCCGACGTTGCGGGCGTAGCTCAATCCCATGTTCTGCTGGCGCACGGGCACGAGCCGGGGATCGTGCGCAAATTTGGCGACGATCTCGGGCGTGCGGTCGGTCGAGCCGTCGTCCACCAGCACGATCTCGTAATCTGGGTAGTCGATTTGCAGGAGTGATGAGAGGCAGGCTTCGAGCGTTTGCGCGCCGTTGTAGCTGCACACGATCACACTCACTTTCGGGTAAGACGGCAGCCTCACCCGCCGGGTGACGTGCTCGGCGGCGTCGCCGCTCCATTTCTCCTTGAGCGCGCCGAACGCCAGCTTGAGCTGCCGCTCCCGCGTGACGAGGCCGAACGCCCAGTCGGTGATGTCCATGCCGCCGGTGAACCACTCGTCCGTCCAGGCGTAGATGATCGTCCCGGCCAGCCCGCATCGCACGACGCTCTCAACGTGCCAGGAGATCATGTCCGCCTGTTCCTGCTCGGGGTGGCGGATCGTGTCCATGCCGAACTCGCCCATGATGCAGGGCTTGTCGTCGGCAAGGTTCTGGAGGCGCAACAGGTAGTTCTCGAAGTCGCGCTGGTTATGCAGGTAGACGTTGAACGTGCAGAAATCGACGTTCTGCGGCAGCAGGTATTCGGTGGGCGGATAGCTGGCGTAGGAGTACAGCGCCGCCGGGTCGATGGCGCGTGCAATGTTGATCAACTCCTCCAGAAATTCGGTCACGCGCCGCACGCCCAGCCAGCGGACCATCGTAGTGGGAATCTCGTTGCCCACGAGGTAGCCGAACACCGCCGGGTGCCCCCGGTGCCTGCCGACGGATTCCCGCACGGTCTGGACGACCTGCTTGCGGATCGTGCGGTCGTTGAGGAATTCGACGTGCTCGGCCCAGGGAATCGAAATCAGCACGAACAGCCCGGCCTCGGCGAGCAGGTCCATGAACCAGCGCGGCGGAACGTGGTAGACGCGCAGCAGGTTGACGCCCAGCTCGCGCATGAGCGCCAGGTCGGCGCGCACCTTGTCCGGCGTGCCGACGAAGTCCCCGGCGGCGTCGGGATGGAACGGGCCGTAGGTGATGCCTTGGAGGAAGAATTTGTGTTCGCCCCGGAAGAAAAACTTCGATTGGACGCGGACGCGGTCGGTAGGAGGAAAAGCCATGCGGAAGCGGACGTTCGGACGCGCCGGGGCACGCGGGTATTCACCCTGAAGGGCCGCGCCGGGGACGGCAACGATTTTCTGGCGGGCGCAGCGTCTAATCGACCCGGCTCAAGAGGTAAAACACCTCGGTGTCTCTGACTTCGGGCCGGTCGGGCGCGTCCGGCGCCAGCGGCAGGTAATCCACCTGCCGGTAGTTTTTGATCGTGCCCGCCTGCTCGTTGGCGCGGAATTCGAGTTCGCGCATCACGAAGAACGCCGGTTTGATGTCCTGGTTCAGGATGTGCACGGCATCGGTGTCCACGAGGTTGATCGCCACTTTCCGGCCCAGCTTTTTCAAACTGACGACCACTGCTGGCGCGCAGAGTCCCGGGTAATCCCAGATTTTCCGGTCGAAAGCGGCGTAACCGATGCAGCCCAGCGGTTCGAGCACGATCGTCTGGTCCTTGGCCACATCTTTCGAGAGGATTGCGCCCACGCGTTCGGCGACCTGTTCGCTCCGCTGAGAATTCGGCGACTCGATGCGAAACCTCGCGGACTGGTCGATGCAGGCCAGCAAGACCAGCAAACCCGCCAGCAGGCCCGCGCCGATGGCGACCCCGGTTTTTCGCTGCAACCTCGCGCCTAGAAAATCCGCCCAGAAATACAGTCCGAGAGCGACG
>CAXSED010000033.1:0-37428 GCA_964236475.1 uncultured Chthoniobacterales bacterium | reverse complement strand
ACGTCCTTCTCGAAGAGGCAGTAAGCGCGCAAAAGTTGGGAGATATTATGGATACGTTCGGCTTTGTGGTCGGTCTCGGCTTGCAGCGCGGTTTTCGCCTTGTCCTTAGCGGTATCGTCGAGGTCCTTGCGGATGTCGATCTCCGCAAAAGCCGTCATTAGATCGGGCAGGACAAACGCCTCAGGGTCGTCAGGATTCAGGAAATCACGCCCCTGTTCGGAGAGGTCGGACTCCTGAGCACGCTCATCGATGGTGAAAAACAACTTTTCCTTGAGCGCGTAAAGCTCGTCCTTGCGGGCGTCCTGATGGAAGGAAAGCTCGGCTTTGTCCAAGGCGCGACGATTTACCGGGTCTTCCAAAAGACGCAGCAGCGCCTTGTTGCGCGGCTGGCCGAGTTTGGCTTTGAAGAGCAGCAGGCCGCCTTCGTCGGTCTTACCATCGTCCAACAAGCCTTTGGCCTCGTTGACCAAACGGCTGCAAAGCATCGTCTGCTTGCGAACGAGTTGCTCGATGCCGGGCTTGAATTTGTCGTACTGGTGGGTGGAAACCGTCGCCGGGCCAGCGATGATCAAAGGAGTACGCGCCTCGTCAATGAGGATGGAGTCGACCTCGTCCACGATGGCATACACGTAACCGCGCTGTACCTGTTGTTCACGGCTGGTGGCCATGCCATTGTCGCGCAGGTAGTCGAAACCGAGTTCGCTGTTGATGCCGTAGGTAATGTCGCAGGCGTACTGTGCGCGTTTCACGTCGGGCGACTGGTCGTGTTGGATACAACCGCAGGTCAGGCCCAGGAAACGGTAAAGTTCACCCATCCATTCGGCGTCGCGCCGGGCAAGGTAATCGTTGACCGTGACCAAGTGCGCGCCGCGGCCGGTCAGGGCGTTCAAATAGAGGGGTAGGGTGGCCACGAGGGTTTTGCCCTCGCCGGTGGCCATCTCGGCAATCCGACCGGAATGCAACACCATGCCGCCGATGAGCTGCACGTCGAAATGCACCATGTTCCACGTCACCGGTTGGTCGCTGACCAACCAGGATTTGCCGCAGAGCCGCCGGGCCGCATTTCTGACGACGGCGAAGGCGTCGGGCAAAATTTCGTTGAGAATCGCCTCGCGCTCGGCGGGATCCTCCACCGGGGCCAACCGTTCTTTCCAAGCGAGGGTTTTGGCTCGCAAATCGTCGTCGGAGAGCGAGTTGAATTGTTCGTCGAGTTCGTTGATCCGGCGCACGATGGGGGCCATGCGCTTCAGCTCGCGTTGATTCTTCGAGCCGAGGATTTGCTTCAAAATCCAGTTAAACATAAAAAGTCACCATCTATCGGCTATTTTACAGCAGAAAACAAGGGGTGGTTGATCTTCCCGCGCGGTGCGCAGGAGAACTATCCCGAGTCAGATCAGCTCCAGAGGGATGGAGGCAATAAAGCAAAGCGTGGCACCGCGACTACTTGCTGCCAGGTTTAACGGCAGCCGAGGCGGCAAGATCAGCAGGCAATGCGTTGGCTTCAAAGGTTTCAACGTTCAGCTTAAGCAGACTGACGAAAGGACATCCAAAATCCGGCGTGGATTCGCTGCGATCAACGAGCACGCCCACGGCCGCGACGACGCCACCCCGGGAGCGGACGATGTCGATGGTTTCCTGGACCCGCCCGCCACGGGTGACCACGTCCTCAACCACAAGGAAGCGTTCACCAGAACCGATAACGAACCCGCGGCGTAGGACCAAACGGCCTTCTTCCTTTTCCGCGAAAATGTGACGTTTATCCAATGCCCGGCCCACTTCGTGACCGACCACGATGCCACCCATAGCAGGTGAAATGACGGCATCGCAGTTTATGACCTGCAATTTTTCAGCCAAGGCGTGGCAAATCCGTTCAGCGATTCGTGGATGCTGGAGCACCATGGCGCATTGAAAAAACTGGCGGCTATGGAGAGCCGAACGCAGAACAAAATGTCCTTCGAGGAGGGCACTGGTTTCTTTGAAGGCGGTGAGAACGTCTGCCGAAGTCATGGATGGTATTGGAAGATTCGACGGGAACATGGCCCCAGCAGAGACGATTGGCTACCGCAAGAAGCAAGCCTGCGCATCAGCCGTACTTGTTCGCACGACGCATCGCAGCCAATTCACAGGTTATTCACCGATGCGCAAACCGCGGTCAGCGAAGAGTATAAATATAACATCATACAATAAATGTAATATAAACTTTGTCATGGTGACATTACAGAGTCCGAGCGTTCAGGGCATCGTAACCCAATGAATTCTAGGAATTTATAGAATTCTTTGATTTGCCCTTTTCGCCGGATTTCTGTGTATCGTGAGAATAGGACGCTCAAGACATTTTGATTCGATGCCGCCCGAGGTTCAGGCGGAGGAATTGAAGCTTCGTGCGTCCTTGTATAAATTGCGGAAGGAGCAAAAAGAAGCTGGCCTGCGCCAGACATACGCGGCGGCTAAGTTGGACTACGCGCCGTTCCAAGGGTTGAAGCGTGGACCTAAGCCGGACCCTGATCGGGAATGCACAGAGGTCGTCCTGACGGCCAGAGTCACGAAGCGAGAAGCCAAGGAGTTACGGCGACACCATCGAAAGCTCTGCAAGGATTCGTCACCGTCCAGTTTCATGCGGTTTGTGCTCTGTCTGTGGCTGGAAGCTCACCGGGACAAAAAGGCCGACCCGGACCCTTTCTCGTTCAATCCGAACGACTTAGACTGGCGAACCAAGAAGCACCGAAGGGATGAAAATGACTGACCCTTTTTTGTGTAATGTCAACATTACATCCCCTGAGCCGCGTCCCCCTGCCCGGTCGGCGGAGCGAAGCGGAGCCTCCGGCGGTGGACGCTAATCTTGTATTATAAGTAACAGAAACTCCTAGAGTGTATGGAACATACTTTCTTTCAATGCTTTACGTGCGAGTCTCGCACGAAGTATGGAGGCTTCAACGAGCAGGATCGGTATGAGTGCCGTTTCTGCTTTGAGGATCGCCAGAGGGCTTTCACCAGACGAAACCCTGCCCGCGCTGCTCGGCCTTGGGGTCGTGGACCCAAGGTCCCTACCCTTTATATGGACCGTAGGAACACGACAGAGAAAGCGGTTATGCAAGGTCTGCGGGATCGGCTGACTCCAAAGAAGTGAGAAGAAGATTCTTCCTCGAAGAATCATACTTACCGACACCGTAGCCGATGGCGGGTTGTCAACATTTAATGGAGGGGACCCGTTCCCCCACTCTAGCTAAAATCTTCTAGGGGGAATGGGGAGCAGGCCGTTCATTGTTGACAAGCTGACAGTGGCGGGTATGCGGGCAAACGCCTGATTACCCAAATTTGTGTCATATTATTATGTTGACTTTGGCACGAAACCTGATATATTGGTGTAATGGCTGATAGCTTAGATTCCATCATATACGTTCGGGTCACAGAATTGGAGCGAGATGCCTTGGCCGTGTTTGCAAGCTCGCAGGCCGTCCCCCTGACCCGTAGTGCCGTAGTGCGTGCGTTGGTCGTCAAAGGGCTGGTAGCGTCTGGAAACCTGCCAGCGGACTACACGATGGAAAGACGGGAAAAGTATCAGATTCGTGCTGGTCGTGAGACGGTGTTTAACATGACATAACATGACACTTTTTGTTGGTTGACAGTCATATTGTAAGTGCCATATTTACAACAAGTAAAGAGATGCCCTGTCCGTCTCGGATATTACACTAAATGTAATATAAATATTTTTGCGGGCTGGCGTATGGTCCAGACACCGGTTTGACCCGATGAGAGTGCTTCACTCGCCAACAATTGCTACCGACCCGCGTGGAATCAGCTTAGACGATCACCTTCAAGGCACGCGGCAAAGATCTCAGATGCAACGGCAAGCGTCCCACCTGATATCCATCGACATGAAACGGGAGGTCGGTTTTTGCGGTGATGCGAACCTCACTCGCAAAAAACGAATCGATTTTCGGGCTATACGCGTACCGTCGTCGGCTGATCGACCAGAAATGCCTCAGTAGCTCATGTTTGCTGAAGTTCCTGAAGATTCGGATGTTCAGCAGCCCGTCGTCCAAATAAGCGTCGGGCGCGACGGTGAAACCGCTGCCGTAGTAACGAGCATTCGCTACGATGAGCATAAAAGCCGAGAAATCTAGTTCGCGTCTTTCTCCAGTCGCGTACGGTAACACTTCGCGCTGGCGTGCCGGGTTGTTTGAGGAAGTTGCGCTGTAAGCTTCCGATAACGGCAAATTGAGCTCGAAATGGATACGCTCAGGTTCCGCTTGGTAAGCTAGGCGTAGTGCTTGCCAAAGCCGCCGCCAGTTGCCGCTTTTGATTTCCTCACCCAGCGGAAATAGCTGGGCGTCTATCCCGACACCGGCAGCCTCGAAAAAATAATGCTCGTCGTTGGCGACACCCACGTCGACGCGCCGGACGAGGCCCCGCGCCAAGACCCGGCAAGCGGCGTCCAGATCCAACGGGAGCTGCAGGGCACGGGCAAAATTGTTGTACGTGCCCAAAGGGAGAATCCCTAACGGGCAACCGGTCCCAACCAATCCCTTGGCGACCGCACCTACGGTCCCGTCGCCGCCGCAGGCAATCACCATCGAGAACCCCTCCTCCACCGCCCGCCGCGCGACGAGATGCGGCGGTTCATCTTGTTTTGTTTCAACAATTTCCGCCCAAATTCCCGCCGCGCGCAACGCCGTCCAAATTCCGGCGATCTGTTCGCCGTGGTCCTTGGCGACGGTCCCGCCAACGGGGTTGACCAACAAGCACGCACGGCGCTGGTGGCCGCTCGCCGTGATCGCGTCTTCTGGAAGAGGACTCTCTTTAAAAACGGATTTCGCCATGGAATTGCCGGAGAAGATTGGCTGCAACCGTCACCAATGATAGGTGTAACTGGCCAGCCGCTTTTCAAGTTCGGCCACGACCCGTCGCTCTTCCGTTTCGCCACCGTTCGCTTGGAAAGTCGCGCTGAAGCGTAAGTAAGCACCAGCTTCATCCCAAGGCACCGTCGAAAGGAGGTGTTCGGTGATCAGCCACTGCGAACATTCCTCCGCCGAAGCGAATGAGACCGTGGCCCCGTCCGCCCTGGTAGCGCCACGGGGAGCAGGCACGTAGAGAAAAAAGGATCCGCGCGGCTTTTCCGCCCGGAATCCCAGGCGCTGCAGCATAGGAACCAGCAGGTCCATGCGACGAGAGTATTTTGCCGCGATCTGCGCCGTGATTTCGGGATGATCGAAAGCGTAGGACGTCGCGTTCTGAACAGCCAAGAACTGCCCCGAGTCGGTGTTATCCTTTACCGTGGCATACGCCTTGACCAACTGGGCGTTTCCGGCGACGAAACCACAGCGCCAACCGGTCATGTTGAAATTCTTGCTGGCGGAATGTAATTCGACCCCGATATCCAGCGCTCCGGGGGTCGCCAGAAAACTCAACGGCTTGCCTTCGAACATGAGCGCTGCGTAGGCGAAATCGTGGATGACCACTAGGCGGTGTTGTTTGGCAAAGGCGACCACCTCTTCAAAAAATTTCGGCGTGGCGCTGGCTCCCGTCGGATTGTTTGGATAATTGAGCACGAGAGTCTTCGCGCGCACCAATGTTGCTTGAGGAATGGATTGAAGATCCGGCAAGAAATGGTTGTCGGGCGTGAGCGGCAGGTGGCAAACCTCCCCGCCGTAGTAACGTGCATGGGTGCCGAAAACGGGATAGCCAGGCACCGTCATCAGGGCAACGTCTCCAGGATTGATCAGCGCGGCAGCCAGCATGGCGAGGGCCGGTTTGCTTCCGATGGAATGGACGATCTGTGTTTCGGCGTCTACGGTCACGCCGCAGAGGTTCTGCAAGTACCTAGCCGCTGACAATTTAAGGACATCGCCGCCGTTGTCTGCATAACCACGGTTTTCCGGGCGACGCGCCTCTGTGCAAAGCGTTTCGACCACGCCAGGGAACGCCATTTCGTCCGGCTCCCCTACCCCCAGGTCGAAAAGCTCTGTTCCGGGATGCGCAACGAGAGCGGCCCGTTTGGCGCGCTTGATCTTCTCGAATTTGTAGATGGCGGTGTCCTTGCCGAAGCGATTGCCGCCAATGCGCTCGGCGAAAAGGTCTTGGAGGTAGGATTCTGCGGTCATAAAATAATGTAGCACGGCGCGAGCGAATCTCGGAGCGAGACGTGCCCCGGCGACTGCGCGGTCACAAACTGCGTTTTAGGAACGCCTCGAACGCACCGCCGAAAAGTGCCTCGACATCGCGTTGAATTTCGTGATGCGTGATCCCCCAGCCCGTGGCGGCGAGGTCGCGGTACTTGTCCTTGAGAACGTCGGCAATCACCCGGCGCGAGTGTGACCATTTGTAGATGAGTTGGTCGAGCACTCGGGCATCCGAATGCTGGGCCGTCATGCTCAGGCCGAGCAGTTCGACGCGCATCCTGGTCATCTCGTCCATGACGGAGGGAATGCTTGTAAACCACCAGCAGCCGAAAATATGAAGATTGCGGAATTTCCGGGCCAGAACACAGAGTTCGTGTTGGTTTTCCCGGGCCAGGGCGGTTAGCAGAAAACGGTTCTTCGGATAAGCGGCAAACAGGCGTTCATACGCCGACAGATTAGCTTTCCCGACGCTATCACCGGCGAGGCGAAGCGCGGGATTGGCAGCTCGCCGGACTCCCGGCATCAGGGCAAAGGCGCTGTCGTGCTCGATGCAATGCGGGAGGATAGCACCTTCGATCAACTGAACGACCTCGGTCGAGGCAGGGTACGCGAAATCCGGCGGGAGCGAGACCATCAGGTAACGTGGATTCATGCGCCCATGCCAATCCGCAAAAAACTTGCGCACCCCGTCAAACGTGTTTTGGGACAGGTCGGAGCTAACATCGTAACCCCAGGAAGCCAGTTTGCTGGCGGACTCCGGCCATCCGTAGAGCAGCGGATCGAGACGCAGAGCAGCCGTGAACCGATTATCCTGCGGGAGGCCGCGCTCCCAAATGTTGCGCTCGGCATCGTCGAATGGCGAATTGGTCATGCAGATCGTGTGTACCCCGGCGAGATCCATGACCCGCAGCAGGTGACCTTCCAGATGATGGCTGGAGAACCATTGACGCAATCTCGACAGATCGCGCGCTTTCACGTCCAGACCCAAGGCGTGCAAAGTGGTGAGCACGCCACGGCACGCTTCGGACAAAGGCGAATGCTGCACGAACAAACTCGTCCAGATCAGCTCGGCTTGGGTCGCTTTGTCCAAACGCCAGAAATCCTCGTATGGAATGTCCCAGTGCCGGAAGCCTTCGGCGACCAGATAATGGTAGACCAACAAATCGTCGATGCCCCACAGCAGCAGATCACCGAATCCCGGCGCATAAAGGTGAGTGTGGATGTCGTAGACCGGCGCGTCTAGGACCGCGCGCTCGACCGTCTCGGCCAAAAGGTGGGGTGGAAGGAATTCTGCGGTCACGTTTCTATGGTCCACGAAAAGAATTTGCTGTTCATGCATCTTCCTTTTTGTCGATGCGAGCGGGCGCGATCCAGAGAGATTTTGTAGCAGCTGTGATCATCACACAGCGTCTGGGCACCTGTCAAAGGGTCTCCCGTCTACGCCGTCCGCATTCCGCAACACCATCACAAAATAGTAACACTGTATATACATTAATGTAAATTAACGATTACGCTGCTTGTTTCGATGGTAATGGCTGGAAACGGGGGATTTGCATCCGCGAATGTCATGAAAACATCATCTCGGTGTCGAATAGACCAGATCAGACGACCGCAGCAGGATAAAAACTATCGTTAACTATTCATTATGAGTAATTTGCTAATAAAATTTATGAATCGCAATGTGGCGGGTTCAACAAAGCTCTTACCCACGCAAGTCGTTCGCAACGCGGCGTTTTTTGACTTGGCACAACAATTGCATTGACCAATCCTCTGATTTACCACTATTTGTGGGGAGCGGTGGGTCAAAGTGGGAGCCCTAGATAGACACTGATGCCAAATGATTTGCCGAGCCATCCTCCGTTTTCGGGGACTTACCGCCATGCGATGGATGCCAAGCATCGCGTCACGATCCCGTCCCGCTGGCGCCAAAGCGAACAAGATCAATTTTACCTGATGCCCTCCCCGACAAACAACTATCTGTATGTGCTCCCTCCGGCGGAGTTTCAGAAGATCAACGAGAAGCTCAACAATGATCCGCGCATCTCTGCTTCGGATCGCCGCCAGTTCGCCCGCTACTATTTCTCGAGGGCCATCCATTGCATCATTGATCGCCAGGGACGGTTGCTGTTGCCCGATGAATTCTGCCGATTGGCGGGCCTGGAAAGCGATGTGCTGCTGGTCGGCACTTTTGACCGTTTCGAAATCTGGGCACCCGAACGCTGGGACCGCGCGAGTGTAGACGAATCCGTCACGTTCCAGCAGGTTGCCAATCTCATCGGGGCTTGATTTTTCAGCGCACCAACTTAATCCGCCAACGTTCCTATGAGTCTAAGCAACGGCATCTCTGATCGAAACCGCTTGAGCCTCCGCGCTATCCTGTTCACGGCGGCGATGCCGGATTCGATGCTCCGACCTGTCGTCCCAGTCCACAAACCTGTGCATCTCATCGAGGAATCTATGGTGGCAGGTGCGGTCTTGGTCGGTCTTGCGCTGAGCGGAACGCTTTTCCGCAGACACATCACGACGGGCCGCACAAACCCCTTTTATGGCAAAATCCGCGTTTGATGGTTCCAATTCGCCTGCCGGCGGGGGTGTTTCGAACCAGCGTGAAGGTGAGCCGGGGGCACCCTCCAGCTATCATCGGCCTGTCATGGTCGCTGAAACTTTGGAAGCCTTCGCGCCGATTGCGGGAAGGCTGATTCTGGACGGAACACTGGGCGGCGGCGGTCACACTCAGGCCCTTTTGGCAAATCACGCAAAAATCATTGGGTTGGACCGAGACGGGGGGTCAATTGGGTATTGCATACAACATTTAGTAGTATACGATGGCGACACTGTCAGGTTTGTGCGGACAAATTTCCGCAACTTTGGCAGAGCATTAACCAACCTGAAAATCACCAAAGTGGACGGCATTTTGCTCGATCTTGGCGTGTCTTCGGCGCAGCTCGACCGCGCAGAGCGGGGTTTCAGCTTTCAAAAAGCGGGGCCGCTCGACATGCGGATGGATCAAGCCGGATCGGAAACGGCGGCGAGCATCGTAAACGGCGCGTCCGAGGGGGAGTTGCAGCGGATTTTCTGGACGTACGGCGAAGAGCCTGCCGCCAAGAGAGTGGCAGCCGCCATCGTCAAAAAACGCGGCGAAAACCCCTTTGAAGATACTTTGAGTCTCGCCCGGCTCGTCGAGACGGTGATCCCTAAGCATGGTCCGCGTCACCCGGCTACGCGAGTTTTCCAAGCGTTGCGGATGGCTGTCAACGATGAATTGGGGTCCTTGAAGGAAGCACTGGAAATGACGGCCGAGTGGCTCAATCCCGGCGGACGCCTCGCGGTCATCACTTTTCATTCGCTTGAGGACCGCTTGGTGAAAAACTTTGCGCGGGAAACGAGCGCAGCCACGATCGATCGTCCCGAATGGCCCCAGCCCAAGCTAAATCCGCGTCACGCCTTTCGCGCGGTCCAACGCCGTGCGATCCAAGCTACCGAAGTCGAGCAGCGGCAGAACCCTCGTTCCCGCAGCGCCAAACTCCGCGTTCTTGAAAGAATTTAGCGGTCCCATCAACCCTTGCTGCCCTCACGCCACCCTCTGCCATTTCGCCACGCTCCTTCTCACTACCCGTCCCAATGAACTCAAACTTCAAGCGCCGAACCAACCGCCTGCAATTCGCTGCGCTCCTGCGCGGAGTGATCATCACCGTTTTCTTGGGCGTGGCCGGACTGAGCTACGTCTATTTAAAGAATCAACTGCATGTTTGCGGCACCCAGCGCAAGGCACTCGAGCAGGAACTTAATGAGTTGATCTCCGAAAACAACGTCTTGGAAGCGCAACTTTCCCGGCTCACGTCGCGCTCAGCGTTGCAACGCCGCCTGGATGAGGGCTTCGTGAAGATGGTGCCAATCACCAGCCAAGCACTGGTGCGTGTCCATACTCAAGATAACAACCGTTGGGTAACAGACGATCACCGGGCAGACAGCCAAATCCAGACAATTTCCCATGAACGTACCGCCCACCGCTAGGCGATCTCGCCGCCGATGGTATCGCCTTCTTATAGAAAAGTAGTCGAGCATCGTCCGCATCTTGTTTCATGAATTCGCCAGCAGCTAACCAATTTCCTTGTAACCGCATGACGCGCAAGCTGCGCGCCCGGTCGTTGCTGGTTGGCTGCGGGATGGTTTTGCTTTTTAGCGCGTTTTCCTACCGTTTGGTTTGTCTCCAGATTGACCGCAGTCGTGACTTCGCCGCGCTTGCCAACCAAGCACAGATTTTCAAACAGGTCATTCCCGCCCAACGGGGTTCGATTCAAGATGTGCACGGCGAGATCTTGGCGGGTGAGATGCCGATGCAAAAGATCGTCGCCGACGGCAGCCATATGCCCGGCGATGCGCTGAAAGAGACGACCTCTCTTCTGGCCAGCACTCTTTCGCTCGATGGAAAGATGCTCAGCCAGAAGCTGACGCCTGACCGCCGCTATCTGGTGATCAAACATCAGGTCACCGAACAGACGGCGGAAGATTTGAAAAACGAGGTCGTGCGGCGCAAGTTGCACGGAATCTACTTCGAGCCGGACTCTACCCGGATCTATCCAAACGGTTCCCTGCTTTGTCATGTGGTCGGGTTCACGGATTTCAATGGGGAGGGAATCCAGGGAATCGAAAAGAGCATGAACCGTTATCTGGAAGGTCATCCGGGTTATCGTTACATTACACGTGATCGTTCCGGTGCGGAACTCGTCCAGCATCGGGGGGTCGAGCAGGAAGCGCGCAATGGAAACAACGTGCAACTGACCATTGACCTTGGTTTGCAAACCATCGTCGAACACGAACTCGATGAGGCCGTCAAGAAGTACGCGCCGGAAACGGCGACGGCCATTTTCATGCGTCCAAAGACGGGCGAGATCCTGGCGATGGCCAGCCGGCCATATTTTGACATCAACGAGCGAGCCAAAGCGGATTCCGAGCAGATGAAAAATCGGGCGATCATCGACATGATCGAACCGGGATCAACCTTCAAAATCGTGACGTTGACCGGCGCACTCAACGAAAAACTGGTGCGTCCCGACACCATTATCAACTGTGAGGGAGGCCGGTGGGAGTACGCCGGGAAAATCCTGCATGACGACCATTTGTTTGCCACTCTCACCGTGCACGATATCTTGGTGTATTCGAGCAACATCGGCGCGGCCAAGCTCGCGATGCAATTGGGTGAGAACCGGCTTTATAATTATATCAAACAACTTGGTTTCGGGGACCGGACAGGAATCGATCTGCCCGGCGAAATCGTCGGGATGGTGCATCCCACCAATCAGTGGACCAAAATTTCGATCACTCGGATTCCCATGGGCCAGGGCGTAGCGGTCACTCCGATCCAGATGGTCATGGCGATGGGTGCAATCGCCAACAACGGCAAGTTGATGATGCCACAAATTATCCACTCGATCACGGATGACCAAAACCACCCTGTCGCAGATTTTCCACCCGTTGTCGTCCGGCAGGTGGCCAGTCAAGATACGGTGAAGGCCATTACTTCAGCCTTGGAGGATGTAATCGTGAAGGGCACCGCCAAACACGGTGCGGTTGCAGGCTACGATGCTGCTGGCAAGACCGGCACCGCGCAGAAGGTTTCTCCGCAGGGCGGCTACATGTCGGGCAAATACGTAGTCTCCTTTGTCGGATTTCTGCCAGCCAAAGATCCGGAACTCGTCGGGATGGTCATGCTGGACAACGCGACGACCAAGCAAGGCGAAAACTACGGGGGATTGGTAGCAGCACCCGTTTTTGCGAGCATTGCCGAGAAGGCGATGCACTATTACAACATTGACCCGACGGTACCGTTGCCGGTGCCGACGCCAGGCGCCACGACCGTCGCAGCAGACCTGGAGCACGATTGAGGAAGGCCCGGCATATCCATGCAACTCAAGCTCTTACTTTCAAAAGCGGAGACGCGACTGATTCGTGGTTCGCTGGACGTGGAGATTTCTTCGATTTGCTACGATTCACGGCAGGTTAAATCCGGCGCGTTGTTCGTGGCGATGCGCGGCAGCCACGTGGACGGGCATCGCTATGTGCCCCAGGCCATTGCTCGTGGCGCGGCCGCCGTGATGGTCGAACAACCGGTAACAGATCTGCCCGTCACGGTGACAAGCATTGAAGTAGATGACAGTCGTGCCAGCCTCGCCTTTGTTGCCGCCTTCTTCCATCATCAGCCTGCATTGAAGCTCAAAATAGCCGGGGTCACTGGAACGAACGGCAAGACGACCACGACGTACCTGTTGAAGCACATTTGCGAGCGGGCGGTATTACGGTGCGGCTTGGTCGGCACCGTGCGCTACGAAATCGGCGACGAGATCGTCCCGAGTGAACACACGACACCGGAGGCTTCTGATTTGCAGGATCTCCTTGCCCGAATGAGAGACGCCGGGTGCAAGGCCGCCGTGATGGAGGTTTCGTCCCATGCGCTGGCACAGAACCGGGTTCAAGGCGTAGAATTCGACGCGGCTGTTTTCACTAACCTGACGCAGGACCACCTGGACTTCCACGGCAACCTCGAAAGCTACTTCGAGACAAAGGCCTCTTTGTTTACTCGGATTCTACCGGCGCAGGCTAAAAAGCGCGGCACGGCAATCATTAACATCGACGACCGGTACGGCGCGGAACTTCGCGCAAGACTTCCCAAAGAAGCGCGCGTCATCACGTATGGGGTTGGCAATCGGGCCGACTTCCGGGCGAGTAATTTCAAGACGGAACTAGCTGGCACTTCCTACCAACTCGACGCGCAGGACCGCAGCTACCTGGTGCGATTCCCCTTGATCGGTAAATTCAACATTTATAATTCGCTCGCCGCGTTGGCGGCGGCCACGGCGCTAGGAGTTCCGCTGCGAGCAGCGATCCTTGCCTTGGCTACCGCCCCACCCGTACCAGGCAGACTTCAACTCGTGCCGGGCAAGCGCAACTATCAGGTGTACGTCGATTATGCGCACACCGATGATGCGTTGCACAACGTGCTGCGCACCTTGCGCGAACTTAACCCGCACCGACTCATCGTGGTGTTCGGTTGTGGTGGAGATCGGGACCGCGCGAAGCGGCCCTTGATGGGCCAGGCAGCTGAACAATGGAGCGACTACGCGATTATCACCTCGGATAATCCCCGGAGTGAATCTCCGGAAGCCATCATCCGCGAGATCGAGCAAAGCTTTCACGGAACGAAATACGAAGTCGTCGTTGACCGTGCGGACGCGATCAAGCGGGCGGTCGCTTTGGCGGAAGCCCGTGACATTGTCCTCATTGCAGGCAAAGGGCACGAGACGTACCAGCAGTTCGCCCACGAGACCATCGAATTTGACGATGTTCAGGTTGCCCGCGCGGCCATCGAAGATCGGCAGGTCGAACTTTCCTGACTTTTTCTTTCATGCTCAGTCCAGACGACAATGACATCGGTAGTGGAATGGATCTTTTCATTTCGCATTCTGGTCGGGATGTTGACGTGTCGCGTTGCCTTCACCGGATCGCGATCAACCGCTTCTGGTGTCAAAACAGGCGATTACCTGTGAAACTACCTCCGTGGAAACCCTAACCTTACAGACCATATTAAGGGATGCATCCGGCATCCTCAGACAGGGGGATCCAGCGTCTTTGGTTCGTAATTTGACGACCAGCTCGCGCCAAGCGAAATCTGGCGATTTATTCGTCGCCCTCAAAGGCGACCGATTCGACGGTCACGATTTTGTGGAACAAAGTGCTCGGCAAGGAGCTGGCGGGGCCATCGTCAAGCAGGGTTGGTTTGCGCCAGTGCTACCGGACAGTTTTGCGGTGATTGAAGTAGGCGACGTTTTGCAGGCTTATCAACAGATTGCGGCGAGCTACCGTCGAAGCTTGCCGCTCAAGGTCATCGCGATCACCGGCAGCAACGGGAAGACGAGTACGAAGGACTTCACTGCCGCCGTGCTGGAACACCGATTCCAGGTGATGAAGACCCAAGGGAATTTGAATAACCATATCGGAGTTCCGCAAACCCTTCTGAGCGCCGGCGCGGACGATCAATTTGCGGTGCTGGAACTAGGGATGAATCATCCGGGCGAGATCGCGCCTCTGGCCGCGATGGCGCTACCGGACACCGCGATCATTACAAATATCGGCACCGCGCACATCGAGTTCATGAAAACCCGCGCAGCGATTGCACAAGAAAAAGGAACGCTCGCCGAAGCAATCGACAACACGGGACACGTGATCCTACCCGCAGAAGACGACTTCGCCGCTTCCATCGCGCAACGCACCTCCGCTCAAATCGTCACTGTGGGCCTTCACCGTGGTGATCTACGTGCGGATTCGGTCGTGGGAAGTATACACGGCAGCCACTTCCAACTGGTGGAAGGCGATATAAAACTGGATGTCAGGCTGCCGGTCCCCGGTTTGCACATGGTGGTCAACGCGCTGTTGGGAGTGGCTGCTGGACGGATCCACGGCATGTCATTGCACGACTGCGCGGCGGGTCTGGAAGCGGTGCAACTCACCAAAGGGCGGTTGGAGTGGAAGCGGGTTGCCGGCCTCCAGATTCTCGACGATAGCTACAACGCGAATCCAGATTCGATGGTCGCCGCGCTGCAAACGCTAGCGCGGATGCCGACGGATGGGCGGCGTATCGCGGTGCTGGGCCGTATGGGCGAACTGGGCGACCACAGTGAGGCCGGACACCGTCGGGTCGGCGACGCCGTGGCAAGTGAACGGATCGATTTTCTGATCACCGTAGGACCGGAGGCCGAACACATCGCCGAGAACGCGCGCACCGGCGGCGTACGAGAGATCGCGGCCGTTGCAGACGTGGCCGAGGCGGCGCAATGGTTGGAAGCTGTGGCGCACGGCGACGATCTTGTCCTCATCAAAGGGAGCCGATCCGCAGCGATGGAAAATATAATCTCTGCATTAACGCACCTGCGGGCGGACTCGGTTACTCATCCCATCTCATGATGTTCTACGTTTCCATGTTGAGCCGGTATTTTGGCCCCTTGCGGGTCTTCGAATACTCGACTTTTCGTGGCTTGGCTGCCGCTCTCACTGCGTTCTTGATCTCGTTCCTTTTTGGGAAAAGGGTGATCCGCAAACTGATTTCCCTGAAGTTTGGACAGCCCGTGCGCACCCGCGAAGAGGTGAACCAGTTGTACGAGACCCATGGACGCAAGAAAGGTACCCCGACCATGGGTGGAGTACTCATCATTGTCAGCGTCGTGGCCTCGGCGGTGTTGTGGGCAAAACCGACCATTCCGGCGGTTTGGTTGGCAGTTTTTGCGATCATGTATCTGGGCGCGCTCGGTTTCCTCGATGATTATATCAAGGTAACGCAAAAAAATTCCAAAGGACTGAGTGGTCGGCTGAAGCTGGTCGCACAATTTGTGCTCGCGGTGATCGTAGTAGGCATGTTTCTTTACGGACCGAAGAACCTGATGTTCGGCACCCAGCTCTTTGTGCCGTTTTTGAAACGGCCTTTGATCGAAAACATGGGTATGATGGCATTCGTCTTCTATGGGTTGGTGATCGTGGGATGCTCGAACGCGGTCAATCTGACTGATGGTCTCGATGGTTTGGCAGCCGGTTGCACCATCACCGTGGCGGGGGTCTATGCCATCTTCACTTTTGCATCTGGCAACATCCGCATTGCGGAATATTTGCAGATTCCTCCACTGCCGGGGAGTGGTGAACTCACGGTTCTCTGTTCGGCACTGGTCGGTGCTGGCCTGGGTTTTTTATGGTTTAATGCCCACCCCGCGCAAGTGTTCATGGGGGATACCGGATCGCTGGCGATTGGTGGGTTCATCGCGGTCATCGCGATCTGCTGTAAACAGGAGTTGCTCCTCACGCTTGTAGGCGGCGTGTTCGTGATGGAAGCCGCGTCAGTGATCATCCAGGTGGCGAGTTTCAAGTTGACCGGTAAACGCGTTTTCGCCATGTCGCCATTGCATCACCATTTCGAATTGAACGGCTGGAAGGAAACGACGGTTGTCGTGCGGTTCTGGATTCTGTCGATCATATTTGCCGTGCTGGGATTGGCCACACTCAAACTCCGGTAGCAACTCCCAAGCTGTTTCTAATCGTGCCCTCCACCATGAATTACCAAGGAAAAAAAATTGCCGTGCTAGGAATTGGCCGCAGCGGAGAAGCAGCCGGGATTTTGCTGGTTTGCTTAGGGGCGCGGGTCACCCTGCTCGATCATGCTGAAGCCGATGTGATCGGTGCGGCCAAACTTGAAAAATTGGCGGGGATGGGAATGCAAGTCCTGACCGGCGACACCGCAAACGCGGACATGACGTTTTATGATCTGGCGGTTCTCAGCCCCGGGATTGATCCGAAAACGCCATTGGTGCAAAATTTCCTGTCGCGCGGCGTTCCGGTCATCGCGGAGATCGAATTGGCTTACCAGAATTCGTCCACGCCGGTCATCGGCATCACCGGCACGAACGGGAAAACTACCACGACCGAACTGGTAGCCGCCATGCTCACAGGGGCAGGTATTCGCACTGTGGCCGGTGGAAACATCGGCAAGCCATACAGTGAAATTATTAGAGAAGATGAGCCTACTGACATCATCACTTTGGAGGTCAGCTCGTTTCAGTTGGAGCGCATCCAGAAATTCCGCCCGACGATCAGTGTTTGGTTAAACCTCACACCTGATCATCTTGACCGCTATGCGGACGAGAATGAATACCGCAACGCGAAACTGCGCATCTTCGAGAATCAGACCGCCGAAGATTGGGCGGTGGTCAATTTCCGTGACCAGCTTCCGGCACTGGCCGCGAAACGGATGACTTTCAGCGCCTACGAAGTGGGTGCTGATTTGCACCTGCAGAACGAAGTAATCCACTATAAGGACCTTCCCCTGCTCGACCCGCGCGAGACCCACTTGCGAGGGCGCCACAACACGGAAAATCTGATGGCTGCGCTCGGAATAGGTTTGGCTAGAGGACTGACTGCCGATCAGATGGGTCCGGCTCTGCGTGCCTACCGCCCTCAGTCTCACCGTTGCGAGATCGTCCGGGAGTTGGACGGCATTCTTTACGTTAATGATAGCAAGGCAACTAACCTGGATGCGTTGGAAAAGGCGTTGACGAGAGAGGACCGCCCGGTCATCCTCATCGCGGGCGGCAAGGATAAAGGGTTCGAGTTTGATGCGCTCGGAGAATTGGTTGGCCAACGCGCCCGGTGGGTGGTGCTCGTCGGTGAAATGGCCGAAAGGATTGCGGCGGCTTGGAAGGAACATGTGCCCTGTGAAAGGGCTGGCACCTTGTCCGAGGCCGTCACCATCGCTTGGTCTATTGCCCGACCGGGCGAAGTGGTGCTTTTCTCGCCGGGAACCAGTTCGTTCGACATGTTTAAAAGCTATGCCGACAGAGGGAATCAGTTCCGCGCATTAGTGCAAGCCTTAGGTTCTACGGTGTCGTCCTGATCGCCCCAATATTTTCTCCCTACCGCTTACAAGCTTTCTGTCATCCATCCTTAGATTTCGTACCTTATGCCCGCTGTGCCATCTAGCCCCCGCGTAAAACTGCGTTCGACCAGTCGCAGGGTCCCCCGGACGCGATCTGCCGAAACCGACCCGGCTTTGGAGAACAACTCGGAGCCTACCATGCGTTTGTCGCGCGCTATCCTGGTGATGCTGTTATTGCATGTCGTGGCCGTTGGCGGCTTCATCGCTTCCAGCCACTTTCGGGAACGCGATTTACGACGGTCGACCAGCGACCCTTCGGCTGCAGTCGAAGCGGATGATTCATTGGCGACGATCAAAGGAACAGATGCAATTCACACGCCGGTAGATAACGCGCCGTCGCACCCGAGCGTGCATGTCGTCCGGCAAGGGGATACCCTTCTCCGAATTGCGAACGAAAACGGCGTCACCTTAGCCGCGCTTGTCGCCGCCAACGGGGCCGAGACTGCTACCACGCCATTGCGTCCCGGTCAGGAGTTAAAACTTCCCTTACACTCACCCGACCCGAGTACCCAAGTGGCCGACGGCACGGCGAGTGCCCTGAGTTTGATCGAAGGCAAACCCGGCGTTTCAAACCGGCCGGATTCCACGGTAACTAACGGTGCGATGAAAGGTTTACCGTTGCCGCCCGATTCCGGGAAAGCCTATTTGGTCGGCAAGGGTGAGAGTATATATACTATTGCTCAAAAACTCAAAGTCAGTCCGGAGTCGTTGCTGAAATTGAACCAGATCGACGACCCGAAGAAGCTCAAACCGGGACAAAGACTACGCGTTCCGGTCACTTCGAAGCCGAAGGGAAAATAACGGAGTTGTTAACGGAACTACGGAAATGTTCTTTTATTGATTCGTCGCTGACTGCTGCCTTCTGTTGACCAGCTTTCTGTATGAGCAAAAACAGCGCGCTTATTCTGGTGCTCAGTGTGACCGCGTTAGTAAGCATCGGCATGGTGATGCTTTTCAGCACGGGTGCCTACGCTCACGATGCGCATGGCGACGCTTACGTTTTTTTGAAACGTCAGGGGATGTGGCTGGGAGTCGGGGTCGTCGCGTGCGCGTTGGCAACGATGATAGACTACCATTTTTGGTCAAAGACGTGGCTGCCCCTCTTCGTCGGGACAGCAGGACTGCTCGCGCTTTGCTTCGTGCCGCACATCGGCAAAATGGTCCATGGTTCCGCACGTTGGGTGCATCTGGGGCCGATCCTATTCCAGCCGAGTGAGTTGGGTAAATTTGCGGCTGTCGTGGCACTGGCATGGTGGTTTAGCCGTTACGAACAGCGCAGCTCGCAACTCCTGCACGGATTCATTTTTCCGATGTTGTTGATCGGGACTTTGATGGCACTGATCGTCCGCGAAGAAGATTTGGGAGCCACCCTGCTCATCGGGGTGACGATGATCACCATCATGTTCGTCGCGGGCAGCAATCCTCTCTATATGATTGTCCTCGGGCTGGCGCTGATCGGCGGCATCTGGTTGTTGGCTCACCACATGCACGAGCGCGCGGGCAGGTTGGACGCTTTCTGGCACCTCGAAGAACATAAAAACGACAAGGGTTTGCAGCAATACGAAGCTCTGAAAGCGTTCGGTTCCGGTGGTCTTTACGGACTCGGCCTTGGCGAGAGCCGCGAGAAAATCGGCTACCTTCCTTTCGCGCACACCGATTTTATTTTTCCGATCATCGGGGAAGAGTTGGGCCTGCGTGCCACTCTGCTCGTTATCTTTACATTTCTGAGCGCTACCCTGAGCGGAGTTTTGATCGCCATGCAAGCCCGCGACCGGTTCGGAATGTTGCTTGGGTTTGGGTTGATTATTAATATCGCGCTGCAGGCCTCGGTTAACATCGGCATGACCACCGCCTTGCTGCCAAACAAGGGAATGCCCCTGCCCTTTATCAGTTACGGTGGTTCCAACCTCTGCCTGTGTTTGCTTTTCACGGGGGTACTACTGAACATTTATCGGCAAGGAACAATCGTCGAGAGCGGCGAGGTGACCCATATCGCCGCCCTTCAAGCAAGGGTGACGCCGCGCTTGTGAAATGTTCCGGTCGACCTCTGTGGTCCCCTCCTCCCGGCTGACAGTTGCATTCCGGCTCCGGCCCGTCGAAGGTCGGCGTTTCAGCCATGAATTCACTCGACCTTTCCTCCGCCGTTTTTGACGGAATGAGCCTATGAACGTGGTGATTGCCTGCGGGGGAACAGGCGGACATCTTTTCCCCGGATTGGCGGTCGCGGAAGTCCTGCAAACCAAGGGGCATGAGGTTCTAGTTTTTATCTCGGAAAAAGAAATCGATTCCTTGGCCGTCCGCGATCATGTGGGCCGATTCCAATTTGAAAAACTGCCGTCGGTCGGAATGCCCCGTGTGCTTTCGCGGGCTTTCCTCGGTTTTTCGCGCGGACTGGCTTCCAGCTTGGCGCGCTGCCGACAGATCTACCGGAAATTCAAGCCGCAGGCGGTGCTGGGTATGGGTGGATTTACCTCGACGGCACCGATGCTTGCCGGTCGCCTCGCGGGAATACCGGCGTTCGTCCACGAATCGAACGCCATCCCCGGCAAGGCGAACCGCTTTAATGCGCGGCTTGCCAAAGCGGTGCTCTTGGGTTTCGCCGATTGCATCAAACGCTTTCCGGCCGGGACCGCCTGCGAGGTCACAGGAACTCCGATCCGCGCCAGTTTGCGTGAACGCCTCGATCCTTCACAAGCGCGGGGGCTGTTCGGTCTACCGCCAGGTGGCCCACCGGTTTTGCTCGTCATGGGAGGCAGCCAGGGGGCGCACGGGATCAATCAAGCGGTGCTAAACTCCGCGCCCGCTTGGAAGGACCGGTTGCAAGTGATTCATCTCACCGGACGGGACGACGAGCAAACCACCCGAGACGCCTACGCCCGATTGGGGGTGTCGGCTTACGTCGCCGCATTTCATCACCGGATGCAGGAGGCGTATTCAGCGGCCAGTTTTGCCGTCGCTCGTTCGGGCGCAGCGAGTTTGAGCGAACTGGCTTTTTTCGGGCTGCCGAGCTTGCTCATCCCCTACCCCACCGCCGCTGAGGATCACCAGACTTTCAACGCAAGAATTTTCACGGACGCGGGTGCCGCGATAACGCTTCCAGAAAAAGATGCCACCGGTGAAACTCTTGCCAACCTCGTACTGGAGGTGGTGCAAGCTCCCGAAAAACTGGCGGTGATGAGTAGTAAATCGCGTCACCTTTCGCCTGCCGATGCCGCCGACCTCGTGGTCGCAACCATCGAACAAAGATGCCACGCGTGAACGAAGAAGACCCGGCCACCAGCGGCTTGGGAGGGAATGGACCCAAGCGTGTTCACCTCATCGGCGTCGCTGGTTCCGGGATGAGCGGACTGGCGGGGTTGCTGTTGGCGCTCGGGCACCAAGTCAGCGGTTCGGACAAGGTCAACACGACCGAGGTTCGACGACTTCAGGGCGAGGGTCTTGTTTTTTATTGTCCGCACTCCGCGCAGATCGTTAACAACGCGGAAATCGTTGTCTATTCTTCCGCCGTCAAAAAAGGCAACCCCGCGTTTGATGAGGCGGTGCGTCTGGGCAAGCCGCTCATCCGCCGCGCAGAAGCATTGGCCGCACTGATGGCGATTCGCCGCGGCATCCTCGTCTCCGGGATGCATGGCAAAACGACGACCAGTTCCATGGCCGCGCACGTGTTGCGAGCTGGAGGTTTACGTCCCTGCCACTATGTCGGCGCTGAGATTCCAATCCTCGGCACCAACGCGCATTGGGATCAAGAAGGAGAATATTTTGTGGCCGAGGGCGACGAGAGCGATGGCACCATCGCGCTCTTTCGACCGGAGCATACTCTGGTTTTAAACATCGAGGAAGAGCACCTCGACTACTATGCCGACCTCGCGGCCATCGAGCGCGTGTTTTCCCAGTTGCTCGACCAGACGCACGGCAAAATTTTCTATTGCATCGACGACGCGAACACGACGCGGCTATGCGCAACCCGTGCCAATGGCGTTTCCTTCGGGGCGAGTTGCCGCGCCGATTACCGTTACGAAACACCGAGGTCGCACCAGTTCCAATCACGCTTTGAGGTTTATCGCCGCGGTGAACTCCTCGGCGACGTAAGGCTTAACGTGCCAGGCCGCCATAACGTGAGCAACGCGACCAGCGTGATCGCTTTGGCGATGGAGTTAGGCGTGGATTTTCCGACGGTCGTGGCCGCGCTCGAAAGTTTTCGTGGCGCGCGTCGCCGGTTCGAGTTCAAGCATCGCGGACCACATTACGAGGTGGTGGACGATTACGGGCATCATCCAAGCGAGATCCGCGCCACGCTTGAAACCGCTCGCACGGGCCACAACGGCAGGATCGTAGCAATGTTCCAGCCCCATCGTTACACCCGTACGCACGCCCTCCGCGACGAGTTCGGCCAGGCTTTCGCTCACGCGGATGTGGTGATCGTGGCCGATGTATACGCGGCCAGTGAAACGCCGATGGCGGGCGTCAGTGGTCAGACGGTCGTCGATGCGCTGCACCGGCACGGACATCAAAATGCCTTTTTTGAACCGCACCTACGCAGGATGGCGGCGCGGGTCGGCGCCTTGCTGCAACCAGGCGACCTGCTCTTGAGTATGGGCGCGGGTAACATCCACGAAGCCGCCACGCAGTTGGTGCGTGATCTCGCCCTGCTGGAAGGCATCCAGAGCGAACTCGGTAATGAAGGTTCTGCGCGCCTTTATGAGCCTCTCTCAAAACATACCACGTTGCGCGTCGGCGGCCCGGCCCGGTTCTGGGCTGAGCCAGCGACGGAAGCAGCCTTTGCTCGGCTGGTGAGATTCGCGGGCCGCCACAGTTTGCCGATGTTCGTCATGGGACGCGGGTCAAATCTTCTCGTGCGTGACGGCGGCTTGGACGGCTTGGTGATCCACCCTAATGGCGGCGACTTTGCCAAGGTCGAGGTCAACGCCGGCGCTTTTGAAATTACTGCTGGCGCTGCCGTGGGGTTAAAACGTCTCTGCGGGGCCGCTGTAAAGGCTGGCATCGGAGGGTTCGAGTGGATGGAAGGGATCCCCGGGGCGGTCGGAGGCAGCTTGCGCATGAATGCCGGAGCCATGGGAATCGAGACATTTGACCAGGTTGTCCGGCTGCGCGTCGTCGATGAAGCGGGCGAGATTCATGAGCTGCGCCCCGAACAGTTGGAAGTGCATTATCGTGATGTCCCGTCACTGAAAAAAACCTACGCCTTGTCGGCGACGTTGCGAGGTCATGCGAGCACTCCCGAAGAAATTCAAGGGTTGCTCAACCAATCATCCGTCAAGCGCAAGACCTCCCAACCCATCGCAGCCAGCGCCGGATGCATTTTCAAAAATCCGTCGCGCGAATGTCCCGCCGGTAAACTCGTGCAAGAACTCGGATTAAAGAACGCGCACGAAGGAGCTGCCCGCGTGTCGGAAATGCACGGGAATTTCATCGTCAATGACGGCGGAGCTTCGGCATCGGAAGTCCTTGCCCTGATCGAACGGATCCAGAAGGCGGCCTTCGACACACGCGGAATTCAGATGGCCACCGAAGTGCAAATCGTCGGCCATGATTGAAGTGATCGACCGGGAAACTTTGTTTCTATCGTCGACTAGATAGGTGGAGTGCCGCGATATTAGTTTTCGCGTTGGCTAACGAACGGGCAATCCGTCAAAAATAGTGTTACCGAAGCGTGAAGCAAGCTTGACACTTTTATCGATCATGCCCACACTTTACGAAGTTTGGATCGATCATCGGAATGCAAATCGTCACTCTCTCTCCGAAGTTTCAAGTGGTCATCCCCCAAACGGTGCGTGAAGCGTTGGGTCTTCGCCCTGGAGAAAAATTTCAGGTGGTCTCTTACGATGGCCGCATCGAGTTGATCCCGGTTCAACGGATGAAGCAATCGCGGGGATTTCTCAAAGGTATGACCGCGAAAATCGACCGCACGGAAGGTGACCGGCCCCTATGAACAACACCGTAGATTCTTCGGCGTGGGTCGAGTATTTCATCGACGGCCCCAACGCAGCTTTTTTTGCCTCGGCTATCGAGAACACTGCGAACCTCGTGGTGCCCTCGATTGCGCTGCACGAAGTCTTCAAAAAGACCCTGCAAAACCAGAGTGAAGGCAATGCTCTCCGTGCCATCGCCCAGATGAAGCAGGGCAACGTGCGCGACCTTGATGAAGAGGTCGCTCTCAACGCGGCCCGAATCAGTTTCCAACTGAATCTGCCGATGGTCGAAAGTATTGTGTTGGCGACAGCCCGCGCCAGCAACGCGCGTTTGTGGACACAAGACGAATGTTTTCGGGGAATCGAGGGGGTTAATTACAAGCCGAGAGCCCCAAGCAGGGTTGCGTAAGGTGCGCTCAAGTTTTGACTTCTTTTTCTCTAGGATGAAACTTGCGCACTTTAAAATCGCCGTGTTCGCAGGTGGTCCCGGCACGGAACGCGACGTGTCGCTGCGTTCCGGTTTGAACGTGGCGCGATGGCTGCGCGAGGCGGGTGCCGCCGATGTGATCGAGATCGATGTGCGTGACGAGCAGTTTGTCCTCCCGCCGGGGGTAAACCTCGTGTTCAACAGCATCCATGGGACGCTCGGCGAAGATGGCCAACTCCAGCGGATACTTGAGGATCGCGGCATTCCTTACACCGGCGAAGGGGTGCGTGGTAGTCAACTCGCCTTCGACAAGATTTTGACCAAACGCCGGTTTGAAGAACGCGGCGTGGCGACGCCAGCCTACGAGGTCATTTCAAAAGATCAGGAGCCGACCTTCGCGCTGCCGATGGTCATCAAAGCTCCCCAGCAAGGATCGAGTGTTGGTGTGCACCTGATTCGTGAGCCAGACGCCATCGCCGCCGCCCTCCGTGACGTGGCGCAATACGGAGAAGAAATTCTCGTCGAAAAATTGATCGCGGGCCGCGAGTTGACGGTCGGCGTGGTTGGCGATCTGGCGTTGCCAGTCATCATGATCAAGCCGAAGCAGGATTTTTACGATTTTAAAAACAAATACCCTTGGCTCAATCCTGCGGGTGCGGCAGATCATTTCTGCCCCGCCCCTCTTTCTGATGAGATCACGGCGCAAGTGCAAGCACTGGCTCTGGCGGCGCACCGCGCGTTGGACTTGGAGGTCTATTCCCGGGTGGACATTCTCCTGGATGAAAACGAGCGGCCTTTCGTGCTGGAAATAAACACCATTCCGGGAATGACCGAGAGCAGCTTGCTGCCGGAGGCCGCCCGTGTCATTGGCATCGAGCCGCCGCAACTCTGCGAGCGCATCGTGGAGTTGTCTCTCGCACGTTTTGGTCAGCGGATTTTGTAATTAACCGTTACTTGTCTAATTTTATGCCTCCTGCTCCCCGAGCTTCCAGCGCCAAAGCGAGCAATGTGCGCCGCACGACCCCACGCCAGCGTCGGCAGCAACACCTGCTCGAAGGGGTGACGGTGCGGCACAACGAGGTCGCACGTCAACGCAACCGTCGGTTCTGGGGTTTGGCGACGAGATTCCTCCTCGCGGCCTGTTTGGGCGCCGGAATTTACCTGGGCGTCAAAAAAGGGATCGCTTGGCTGATCCTCAAGAATCCTGATTACAACGTCGCTGTCTTGAACGTGGAAACCGATGGCGTCCTCACCCCGGAATCCGTGCTTGACGCAGCCGATCTGCACAGAGGTTCTAACATCTTCATGGTGAATCTGACTCGCGCCAAGGCTCGCGTCGAGGCCATTCCTCAAGTGGAAAAAGTGCAGGTCACCCGTCAGTTGCCAAACAAAATCTCCATCCAGATAAACGAGCGAAAACCCGTGGCCTGGGTCGCGCCGGAACACGGTGCTCCCACCCGCGACGACGTGATCAAATCCTCGTCTGCCCATCTCATCGACGCACAAGGCATTCTTCTGCCACCCGAAAGACTGCTGCCGCAAGATGCGTTCCTGCCGATCATCCGGAACTATATGGGCGGCCCACGCTCCGATGGCCAGCCGGTCGAAGGCGAGGAAATCAAGGCCGCGCTCGATCTCCTGCACGCACACCAAGATTCCATGATCGGCGCGCGTTTCCAGATTCAGGAAATCGATCTGGCTAAACACTTCGGCCTGCAAGTCACAGACCGCAACGGCTTGCAAGTGCTGTTCGGCCCGGACGACATGGACCGCCAACTGAAGCGTCTGGACATGTACTTACAAGTGGTCGATCAACGTGGCGAAAAGCTGCAAACCATCAACCTCTTGGCCCAGAAAAATGTCCCGGTCACTTTTGTCACCGCACCCGTGCCTACCGATAAGCCCGCCGAGCCGCTCCCCGCCACGGCACCCGCCAACCCGAATGTGGTCAAATCCACTCCTGCCACTGCTAAAGATAAAGGCAAAGTGCATACCAAAAATAAAACTCCATCGCCCAAGCACTCCAGGTCCGGCAGCAAAATCCAACCGTTCGAGACCGAGCATCGCTGACATCGACAGCGACGGCGAATCATCCGCAGGAAAGCGTGTTTAGATGAGCAAAGAAAACATTGTGGTCGGCATGGAAATCGGCACGACCAAGGTGTGCGTCGCCGTCGCCGACTTGCGCTCGGATGGTTCCTTGAAAGTGCTGGGTTTCGGCCAATCGCCTTCGCTCGGGGTGCGCAAGGGCGAGATTGTCCACATGGAGACCGTGCATAAATGCGTGCGCGATGCCGTGGCCGACGCCGAGCAAAAGAGCGACGTGAGCATCCGCAGCGTCTACGTCGGGATTACCGGCGGACACATCAGCAGCTTTAATAATCGGGGCGTGGTCGAGTTGCCGGAAGACCGTGACGAAATCGACGAGGACGATCTGGAGGAAGTAAAGCGCAACGCGCGGGACGTGAACATCCCTTCGCAGAACGCCTTTCTTCACGCGATCATCCAGCATTATTACGTGGATGGTCAGGACGGCGTGCTCACGCCCGTCGGGATGTTGGGCACGAAATTGGAAGCGGATTATCACATCGTGCACGGCATCCGCACCCGGGTGCAAAACACGATCCGTTGCATCAAGGAAATTCCGTTGGAAGTCGAAGACGTGGTGCTCAATTCGCTAGCTAGCGCCCAAGTCGTGGTCAGCCAGAACCAAAAAAACCTCGGCGTGCTGGTCATCGACATCGGTGGCGGCACGATTGATTATCTGGTCTACGTGGACGGTGCCATCAAGCAGAGCGGCGTCATCCCCGTGGGTGGCGATCACGTCACCAACGATGTCAGCCTTGGCCTGCGCATCCCAGCGGGACGCGCCGAGCGGCTCAAAATCGACGAAGGCAGTGCGATTCTGGGCAACTGTTTGCCTGGAGAAACGCTTCACCTGCCGCCCGAGCCAGGGTTTGCCGGTCGTGAAATCGAACGGGAAACACTCAATAGCATCGTGCATTTCCGGTTGCGCGAGGCCTTTGAGTTGCTCAAGCGGCAATTGGAAGCCGAGCCTTACCTGCGTTATCTCGGCGCAGGCGCGGTGTTGACCGGCGGTTGCAGCCTTGTCCACGGCATCAATCACTTGGCGGAAGAAATCCTCGGCCTGCCAGTGCAACCGGCCCAACCGCCGCCGCTTCAAGGGGTGACCGCCGCGCTCGCCAATCCTCAGCTTTCCACCGCGCTGGGTTTAATCAAGTACGCGCAGTTCGCCCAGATGGAACGACCGGAGACGACATTCTGGTCCCGTCTGCGAGGGCGTCTTTTTGGCGGTGGCCGCCGGGCGAACTGATCCCCTACTCCTTCTTATCAGTCGCGGCAGAGCGCAAAATTTCCATGAACGAACTCAATTCCATCAGGACGGTCGGCGGGCGTTCAACCGACGCGGATTTTCGCATCAAGGTCATCGGCGTCGGCGGAGCAGGCTCGAACGCGCTTGACCGCCTAGTGCTCGACGGCTCCGTGAACGTGGACCTCGTGGCTTGCAACACCGATGTGCAGGCGTTGGCAGGCTCGGTTGCCACACAAAAGATTCAGCTGGGGCGTCACGTCACGCGTGGCCTCGGCGCAGGCGGCGATCCAGAATTAGGCTACTCCGCCGCCGAGGAAGCCGCCGACGAAATCCGGTCGGTGGTGGACAGCGTCCCGTTGGTCATCGTCTGCGCCGGTTTGGGCGGAGGCACGGGTTCGGGGGCTGCACCGTTGATCGTCAAGACGGCGCGCGAGCAGAATTCGCTGGTGCTTGTTTGTGCGACGCTACCTTTTTCCTTCGAGGGCAAACGCCGTTCGCAACAGGCGCAGGAAGCGTTGCGCGCCATCCAGCAGTACGCCGACGCCGTGATGTGTTTCGAGAACGACCGGATGGGCGAACTGATCTTGCCCGAAGCGGGTATTCACGAGGCGTTTTCCGGGGCGGATCACATCGTCAGTCAGAGCGTCCGCGCGATCATTGATCTCGTGAATCGGCGCGGCTTGATCCACTTGGGTTTTGACGATCTTCTGAGTGCGTTGCGCAACCACGATTCGCGTTGCCTGTTTGGCTACGGCGAGGCCTCCGGGCGCGGGCGGGGAAAGGAAGCTCTCACGCAGGCTTTAAAAAATCCCTTGATGGATCGCGGCTCGCTGTTGGGTCAGGCTTCCAACATCCTCGTCAACATCGTAGGTGGCCACGACCTGACGCTCTCTGAAGTGCAACTTGTCATGGAAGAACTCGCTCAGCACATCGGCGAGCAAACCCAGCTTCTTTTCGGAGCGGCTGTCGACCAAAATATGGAAGGGCGCTTGGGGGTGACGCTGATCAG
Source organism: uncultured Chthoniobacterales bacterium (assembly GCA_964236475.1). Lineage (GTDB taxonomy): Bacteria > Verrucomicrobiota > Verrucomicrobiia > Chthoniobacterales > SZAS-18 > CAHJWO01. The sequence continues at coordinate 9,139 of CAXSED010000033.1, read as the reverse complement.
TTCGCTGGGTGCCCGGTCCAACGGCCAGTCTGCGCTGCCGGCTTCATCCAGCGGATTGTCCGCGTTGTCTGGCCCTGCCGTCCGCAACATCGGCGGTGCGCTGCCCATTCCCACGCTCGCGGTCTCATCTGTCGGCGAGTCTGTCCCCGCCATGGCCAATCTACGCGCGAACCCCGAACCAAGCTCCAGCGATAACGCGGTCCGCGGGCGTTTCGACAAGAGTGAACCAACGATCATCGACGGCGAAGACCTCGACGTACCCACCTTCATGCGGAAAAACCTGAAAGTGAAATAGCGACCGCGCAGATGGCTTCGATATCTTCTGCCGACAAGACCGGCGGAGGCCATTGGAAGAACGCCTCTTCCATCGAGAGCATCTGATTCATCGGCAGTACACGTTCATTTTTCCACACCCAGGCGTCGTCACGGTACGGGCCGACGCGGCGCGGGTCGCTCCAGGTATGGATGGCGACCAGCGGCCTGCCGAGGGCAGCCGCCAGATGAGACGGCCCACTGTCCACGCTGACAACGCAAGCGGCTCGGCGCATCACCCAGATCAACTGCGAGAGCGACGTCTCATCGAGCAGATCGACCACCGTACTCGGAACGTCGAACCGGGCCTCCCCTCGCCTGCCGACCATTACCACCTGCCGGGGTGCAAGCCGTCGGCAAATGGCTTCGACCTGCTCCCCGCTGAGGGACTTACCGATTCCTCTGGCAAAGGGGTGCAGCAAAATGAAACTGTTTTGAATACGGTGTGCTCCAACGTTCGGAGCGTCGCCTTCGGGCAGCGAAGCGTTCCGTGTGGTTTTCTCGACGGACCGAACATCCGCACCCGCCCAACGCACCACCGTTTCGGCGAACATCAGGTAACGATCCACCGCGTGAACCACTCCGGTCCGCACCGGCGACACATGGTCGTACAACCAGCGCGCCCCCTCCCGTGCATCCTCCATCCCGTACAGGGTGCGTGCTCCGCTCATCCGCCCGATCAGCGCCGAACGCAGCAATCCTTGAAAGTCCAACGCCAGGGTCGGTTTGCGTCCGACGATCACCTCACGGCACCAGCGAAAGAACTTCACGACACCAGTCAGTCCTCGGAAAGTCTGCCTTGGGAATAGAATCACCTCGTCAACGTCGGGATTTCCCGTCAGCAAGGGTGCCCATTCCGTGTTGACCAGCCACGAAATACGGCAGCTTGGCCAAGCGGACTTCAGCCGTGCCACGGCTGGCAATGTATGGATAATGTCGCCGAACGAACTCGGCTTGAGGATCAAGATGGACCGGGGGGCTTCGATCCTCGAATGTGGATGCCAGCAATCCCCCTCTCAACGGCTTTTTTACCGTGAGGAGAACTACTTGCCAATCGCTAGTCGGTCCGCCAACCGCTTCGGCAGCCCGGCGGCCAGAATCTTCTTCTGCGCGGTCTGAATATCGTACTCCAAGCGGCGCAACTCGATGAAATTCTTGTCGACGTGGTAGATCACGTACGAGGCCCGCCAATCGCCGTCGCGTGGCTGTCCGACGCTGCCGATGTTGATGAAATATTTCTTTCCCATCTCGAACTTGATCTTGTCGAGCGGAATGCTCATGACCGGGCCGTCGCGGATGTAAGCCCGGGGAGCATGGGTGTGCCCGAAAAAACACACGCTCGTATGCTGGTAGCTGAAACTCGCGCTCGCATCGAGTTGGTTGAAAACGTACCCCCACTTGTGCGGAGTATCCAGCGTGGCATGCACGATGGTAAAATCGCGGACCTGCCGCACGAGCCGCAACTCGTTCAGATACTTTTTGTCGTCCTCGGTGAGATTTCCTCGAGTCCAATTCAGGGCTTCCTCGGCGAGTGGATTAAATCCGTCCAAAGAAGTGTTGATGGCTGCCTGCTCGTCATGATTGCCCTTGACGACAGGGCATTCCAAGCCCCGCACGATCTCCAAACACTCGTGCGGATTTGCGTTGTATCCCACGACATCACCTAAGCAAACGAAATGGCTGCAACCGTTCTCACGCGCGTCGGCCAAGACGGTCTCCAAGGCCTCCAAATTCGCATGAATATCGCCAAAAATCGCAAAACGCATGGTAGGATTTTAAACAAGACCGCCTACGAGCCTTTGTAAACCCTTTGTTCTTGAGGAAGCTGAAGTTTCTCCTCCATGGCTTTGAGGTCGAGTTCCAACGTGGGCAGCCGTTCCTGTGGCCCCATGTCGTACAGTTTGCGCAGGTGTTCCCAAGCCTCCCTTTCGTGGCCGGGACATTTGCTCAGTTCGTAGGCTGCAAACCGTTTTTCGTACGAAAACGCCTGCGGGCAGGTCGCCGCCTTGTCGAAGGCGGCAGCAGCAGCGCAGTGATCCTGCAACTTGTCCTGATAGATCAATCCGAGGCGTTGATACAGTGCGTAGTTATCGGGCACGTTTGCGATGCCATCTTTGGCGTACTCGATCCCGAGCTGATAGTACTCCCGCTGTGCCTTGAGTTTCAGCGCGAGCTTCGTTTGCTTGGGGTCGTTCATCGCGTAAACGCTGGCGTTGTACGCCATGTGCCAGGCCGACTCCTCCCAGAAGTTGGCGTTGCGCGGCGCAAGCGTGGTCACCGTTTTCAACATCAGGTTCATACGACCATATTCCACCTGCTGCCACGCGGTGTTAGCGTTGACCCATAGCAAGTCAGCGACAATAGTGCGAAACCCGCTCAGCGCCGCCAGAAAACCCATCTGCCCGACTTTTTCACGCAGACCCAGGTTGAGTTTCACCGTCCCGAACGAGTTCGCTTGGTGCTCTCGGGTCAGGCGTGTTTCCACCGGCAGGCGTGCCGCGCCGAAGACGACGAGAACTAAAGCGGCCACGGCGCAATGGAGAGCCCTTCTGCGGCGGTCCGCCGTCATGCCGGTCAGTTCTGCCAATGGTTCGTGCGTTGTCATGACACCACGCTCACAGCTCCTTACTGGAAAAAACAAAAAACGCTGCCAGCAAATAAATGCAGAAGTACGTCAACCCCAATCCTATCGTCTTGAACAAAAGCACGGCAGGAACCGCCGTGCCGACCACGATTTCATCCACCAGGTTGAACAACTGGAAATCGGGAAACACCACGGAGACAATAGCCAGAAAGGCCTTGGTGAAGACTCCGACTCCCGCCAAGGTTTTCGACGCTTGCCAGTAATCCCGTGCGGTCGCTTGCAAATGGCCAATAAAATAAACGACCACCGAAACGATGATCGTGAACAGGGACGACGACGCAAAAGTGGAAATAAACAGCGTCATGGATGCCAAGAGACAAGCCTTCGTGTAAATCACCACGCCGCCTGCCCAGAGGTTCGGATTGAACGCCGTGGCGTGCAGATCGACCAACTGCTGGGCGATCACCTCTTGGTTTGCCCCGCTCGCCAAGATTTCCCCTCGCACGACATGTGCCCGCCACGTCAGTACCGCCGCAAACATCGCGCCCATCAAGATCATCGCCACCAGCAACAGCAGCACGACGCCGCACAGTTTGCCCATCAAATATTCCAGCCGGGAAACCGGCTTCGCCAGAATCGTGTAGAGCGTGCGGTCTTCAATATCTTTGGGCAACAGTCCCGCCGTCGCTAGAATCGCCAGCAGACTCGTGAAAATCGACATGGCTCCTAGCGACAGGTCCTTCAGCATCTGGAACTGATCCTGAAAACTGAGTTGCAACAGGAAAACCGACGACCCGATGAGCAGTAGCGCAAAGATCAACAAAAAGTAGAAGATTTTCAGCCGCACCAGCTCGGTGAGGGTATTGACTGCCAAGGCCCAGACACGCCCGGGCGAGAAAAGACGGTGACTGACCGTGGCTGGCTTCGGAACGGAAGCGAGTTTAGGCGGTTCGACGGTATCCATACGGCGGTGGTCCGGTAATGATCAGCCCTCACTCTTCCCGGCGTCCGAGGTGACTTCGAGGAAATATCGCTCCAAGGTAGTTTGGGGTTTGCGTGTGTCGAGCAACCGGACCTGAGGGTAGGACTTGGCTACGAGGTCCCGGATGTCCGCCAACAACGATGCCGGTGCATCTTGGAAAAGGATTTCGGTCTGATCCTCGATGGAAATCAGCTCTTCCAGGCGGCCTTCGCGGACGAGAACCCCCCGGTCCAAGATACCGATGCGGTCGCAAATCTCCTGCACCTGCCCAAGCAGATGCGAGCACAGCAGCACGGTAATGCCCCGCTCCTTGCAGCCGACGATCAGGTCGCGGATCTCTGCTGAGCCTTTGGGATCGACTCCCGCCGTGGGTTCATCCAGCACGAGCAAACGCGGGTCTTGGATCAATGCCTGCGCCAGCCCGATCCGCTGCAACATCCCTTTGGAATATCCGCCCAGCCGCCGGTCGCGGGCGGATTCCAAGCCTACCAGTTTCAGCAATTCTCCGGCTTTATCTGACAACGTCCTGCCGGACAAGCCGCAAAGTTTGCCGTAAAACCGCAGGGTTTCGAGTCCAGTCAAGTATTTGTAAAAGTACGGATTTTCCGGCAAAAACCCCACTTCTTCATGGCTGTCAACGAGTTGGCTATCCCGGCCAAAAATTTCGGTCGTCCCGGCAGATGGAGAGACCAATCCCAGCACGACTTTCATTGTCGTGCTTTTGCCCGAGCCGTTGGGACCGAGCAGGCCATACACTTGACCTGGCGCGACCTCCAAGGACAAATCACGGATGGCGACTACCCTTTCCCGCTTAAAAGGAATCGGAAAAACTTTCGTCAGATGACGGATGGCAATGGCAGGGACGCTCATCGGAGGGGGAAATTCTGCGATTATCGTTTACTTCGAGTCAAAAGTCAGTCGCCGCGTCCGGCGTCTGTTCAGTGTTTGATCTCAAAACCTTTAGGGAGATTGGCCGACATTTCAACCTCGGCTTGCTCGATTTGGCGGATGTGTGTGGCCAAATGGCCGTTGGCAACTGCTTCCAGAAAAGCCGTCACCTCGCTCGCATCGCCGGTGACTTCCAACTCCACCCGGCCATCCGCAAGGTTGCGCACCCAGCCGACCACCTCGAAGCCGCTCGCAATCTGTTTGACGGACCAGCGGAAGCCCACACCCTGCACCCGTCCGCTGTAGAAGATTCGCCGACTAAAAGTGGTGGACATCGTCTGGAGAATTTGCCGTCAGATCGATGCCAGGCAACCCCCGCAACGCATTTTCCCAGCGTGGATCCTGGGAGTCGGTAAGCACGACGGATTCGCCACGGTGCGAGACCGAGAGGCGATGGCCGGTGGTCAGGATCGCGCTTCGCACAGATATTTGCGCGTCCGTGTGGAACGCCTGCGCATTCAGGTGGAACCGTTCGCACCAGCAGCGTTCGACCGCCCCGGCAAAACCTGCGGCGGCTTCCGGCGTGGACCATGCGCTTCTCCAGACGTAACTGGATGCAGTGGCGTCGCCGTACACTAGGTAACGGTCCGCCTCCCAACCGGCGGCGATGCGTCCGGCCTCGTTCGCATCCTTGAGCCACCTCGTCAGCCATTCGCGGACACCGAATTCGCCGAGAACATTGTTTCCGATGGGTGCCTGATCGAGCAACGGTCCCCCGGGGAGTTGCATCACGGCAGGAACCTGGGTCCGATGCTCAAGAAAACGTTCCGGGTGCAGGATTTCTGCCGTGCTTTCCGGCGGGTGTCGAAACGCTTCTGCCAAGGCATCCCACCCTCCGGTCTGGTACAACGCCTGGCAAAACTCCTGCCCCCGCAGGTAAGGAAACAATAAGGTTTCGCGCAGATAGCGGGGAGCCGACGCAATCTGCCGCATGTCCGTGCTGAAAGCGCCAGTCAGCGTGTCCTTCAAAACCGCTGCTGAAAGATCGCCGAGCATATACTGGCTCATGACCAGCGTCGCGTCCCCTTCCACGAGAGCGCTGGCTGCCAACGCTCGGTCGTCATTTCCCTTGGTTTCCAACGGCAACCGGGCCAATTGAAAGTGCTGGTCCTCCAGCGCATGGGTCAATTCGTGAGCGAGAATCACACGGTTTTGGCCGTTATCCAGCGGTTGCCCGCTGAACGTGAACAACTCGGCGCTGTGCTGATCATAAAACGCGCCGATCTGCTCACCGAGCAAATCGAGGTAAGTCTTCTTCAAATCAAGACCTGCTGGCAACAATCCCAACGCCGCCAGCGAAACGCTGGTGTCGCCAAATTCCTGATCTGGCACCTGTTGCGCCAGTTTCTGCCGCAAGATGGCCGGCAGGTCGGCGCGGGGAATTTCCCGGTACGTCACCGGGCGTCGGAATTCCAGACCGCGTAGCCGGGCCACGGTCCGTTCGATTTCCGTGCGGCGCGTTTTGTCGGCAGAGGCCACCGCCGCGCGCTGCTGGTCGGCGAGGAGTTTTGCCAGTCGCTGATTTTCTGCGTCCAGCAGTGTGAGCCGACGTTGCAGAAAATCGGCTTCGTCCGCCCGCTGGTGCTCACGCCAGCCCCAACCCCATCCTATGGCCGCAGATATCGTCAGCACAATCCCGAGGAAAGCCGTTAAGAGGACGCGCGGACGCATTTCTCCGGAACCTAGCACGGATGCGCGACACGCGTGCGGGCATTGCTTCCCCGGCACGGAGCGCGCATACATGACAGATGATTTGGCAAACCGCCCGCCGTCCTCTCGATTTAACCGACCGCGCCGCGATCATGGGCATCATCAACGTGACACCAGATTCGTTTTCGGACGGTGGCAGCTACGCTGATGCCGAGGTGGCGGTCGAGCACGGTCTGACGATGCTGGCCGAGGGTGCGACGATCCTCGACATCGGCGGCGAGTCCACCCGTCCGGGTGCGGACCCTGTCGACGAGGCCGAGGAACTGCGGCGAGTCCTGCCCGTAATCGACGGCCTGCTGGCCCGCGCGCCGGATTGCCTGATTTCCATCGACACGTCCAAGGCCACCGTCGCGCAGGCCGCGCTCGACCGCGGAGCAGCCATCGTCAATGACGTGACGGCCTTGCGTGGTGACCGTGCCATGGGCGGGGTCGTCGCCCAAGGTCGGGCCGGGCTGGTGCTCATGCATATGCAGGGCACCCCTCGCACCATGCAACGGGAACCGCATTACGACGATGTGGTCGCCCAGGTGCGGGGCTTTTTCGAAGATCGCGCCTTTGCCGCCGAGGCGGCGGGCATCCCGCCCGCCGCCATCGCCTTTGATCCGGGGATCGGATTCGGCAAGACGGTCGCGCACAACCTGACGCTGCTGCGCGGGCTGGAACCATTGGCGATCCAGTCGCGTCCGCTGGTGCTAGGCGTCTCGCGGAAATCTTTCCTCGCCCGAGTGGTGGCGGTGGACACGATGTCCGAACGGCTCTGGCCGACCGTGGCTCTGACGGCCCTCCTGCGCGAAAAGGGAGCGCGCGTCTTGCGCGTGCACGACGTAAAGCCGAACGTGGCAGCACTCCGCACCGTCGAAGCTCTGCTGGGAGTCGTTTGAAATCCCCGAGTGTCTGCTCCCCCGCCCCATGCCCGGCTCGCTGCTCCTATTCCTACGACAGCACTGGAACGCGCTCTTGGAAATTGCGTTGTTCGCCGTCGGATTTTACTACCTTTTCCTGTATTTTCGCGGGACGCGGGGGGCGCGGGTGCTCACCGGATTGGCGCTTTTTCTGGGTGGGCTGCTGGCGTTGAGCCGGTTGTTCGATCTGGTGGTGACCCGTTGGCTGCTGGAGCGTGATTCGGTTTTCCTGGTGGTCATCCTCGCGGTCATTTTCCAGCCGGAACTGCGCCGGGCGTTTGCCGAGTTGGGCAGTCGGCGGTTCTTTGCGGGGCGTCAGCAAGATCAGCGGATGCTTGACCGGCTTTGTGGATGCGTGTTTGAACTCGCCGGTCGTCATTCCGGCGCGCTGATCGCCATCGAACGCAACATTGGCCTGCGCTCGTACGCCGAGACCGGCGTCGGCATCGACGCCATGTTCTCCACCGAACTGCTCACCACCATTTTCCATCCGAAAACCTCGCTCCACGACGGCGGCCTGATTCTGCGCGACGACCGGGTGGTGGCCGCCGCGTGCATTTTTCCCGTGAGCCAACGCGAAAGCCTGGACCGCTCGTTCGGCCTGCGGCACCGCGCGGGATTGGGGCTTTGCGAGGAGACGGACGCGGTGGCGGTCGTCGTCAGCGAGGAAACCGGCAGCGTTTCCTTGTGTTACAACCAGCGTATTGAGCGCGGGCTTTCGGCGGTGGAACTGCGCGAGCGGTTGCGCCGCATTTTATTTGCTGGCGGCGGCCGCTTTCCCCGCAAGGATCTCTTGTCCGACCTGCAACCGGCAGCCGCCGAAGATGACCCCGACCAGGATGCCGCCTGAACCGCAATGAACCGCTGGAAATCCATTTTGCTCAACCATTGGCGCATGAAACTCGTGTCGCTCGCGGTCGCCGTTCTGGTGTGGCTCGCCCTTCGGCATGCGATCACGCAAGGTCCGTCGGACTCCACGTCCGCTCACCCCATTCCAAACGTCGTCACCCCCGGCCACCACCCGGACACCAGCGCCCGCTTGGCACTTGCTTTTCCGGAGTCGGGCGTCGAAAAGTTGGCGGTCGTTTTTCCATCGTTTTATGTCGAGTCCTGAAACCGTTTCCCCCGCCCCGCCTGCCCGTAAGCGTATCTTCGGCACGGACGGTGTGCGCGGCATGGCCAATGTCGAGCCGGTAACCGCCGAAACAGCCCTCAAACTGGGCCGCGCTGCCGCGCACGTCATCACCCAACTCGGCCGCGGCCAGGGCCGGGCCAACGCCCGCCCCACCATCGCCTTGGGCAAGGACACCCGGCAGAGCGGTTACATGCTGGAAGATGCGCTTGCCGCCGGGTTGATGTCGCTCGGCGTCGATGTGTTGCAACTCGGTCCGTTGCCGACTCCCGGCGTTGCCTACATCACCCGCTCTCTGCGTTGCGACGCGGGGATCGTGCTCACGGCTTCTCACAACCCCTACGAGGACAACGGAATCAAGTTTTTCCATCACGACGGTTACAAGCTCGCCGACGACATCGAACGCCAGATCGAGGACCTCGTCTTCAGCGGTGGGATCGAGAACATCCGCCCGACCGCCGGGAAGATCGGGCGCGCCCAACGCATCGACGACGCGCTGGGCCGCTACGTCGAATTTGCCAAGGCGAGCCTGCCGCGCGGCCTGACGCTCGACAACCTGCGCATCGCCG
>CAXSED010000032.1:0-38723 GCA_964236475.1 uncultured Chthoniobacterales bacterium | reverse complement strand
CGCTCAGGAGGGCCAGGCTGAGCTTGGCGCTGACGGGGCTTCGCTTTTCGTAGAGGAGTGGGGCGGAGTCTGGTCCGGATTGGGCGGGGAGGCCGAGCTTGGCGGCGATGGCTTCGATGGGGAGGAGGTTCTTCTTCACGTAGCGAGATTTTTCGTCTTTGGGACAAACGTACACCTATTAGGAGGATGGCTTAGACTGCCAAGCGGTCAAGAGCGCGGCGGAAGGCGAGGCACGCGGCTTGCACGGCGCGGCAAGAAGGCCGAAAATCGTTTCTGTCATGGGTGGTAAAGAGCCAGGGAACACTCCTGGCCGTGCCCGTACCTGTGCGGCCAACAAGGCCGGTGGAGCAAAAGCAGATACGCGGTCTGGAGCGGGCCTCTTGCCGTCAGCGTGAGTCGCGGGATGTCGCGAACCCTCCAGGCTTGCAAGGGTGGTTATATACTTGACTCAGAAAAATTTCCTTGGCAGGGCGGCCCGAAGGTACTTTCCTTGGGTTATATGATCCACGCCTTGATGCCAGAGATATTAAACATCGCCCATGCGCTTGCGTGGTGTCGGGTCAATACCGTGCTTGGAGCTACGACCCCGCTTACCGACGTGGTAAAAGGTCAGCTTAAAAGTGAAATTAATTACGTTCTGAGCGCAACGACCGTGCTTGGACTGAGTTCGGCGGAGAAGAAGGCGCGGCGCATTCTGGAACAGGTCGATACCCAGCCAGCGGATGAGCTTTTTCGGGAAATTGTTTAACTCCATAGTCGTTTTGACGACGAGGTGGAAAGCATGGTGTGCATACATTTGACGCCAAAACAGTTCGGCCTGTATGCGCCTAAAACTCTTCTATTCGGAGACGAAGTAAGTCAAGCGTTCCCCTCCGCGATTATTGAAATTGAAGAGGCTGCCAAGTGCCTAGCATTAGAACGGCCTACCGCATGCGTTTTCCATCTGATGAGAACTGTGGAAACGGCGCTCAAAGTTTTAGCCAAGACTTTATCTATACCGTACGCGCCTAGCTGGGAAGGTTACTTGGGCCAGATAGCTACCCAAATCGAAATAAAGTGGCCCAAGAGAACTCCTAAGCAAAAGCGTGAACATGCTTTTTACTCAGAGGCGCACGCGCATCTCAGTTCCCTAAAGATTGCTTGGAGAAATCCAACGATGCACGTTGTCAAAAGCTACACCCTTGAACAGTCGGAAGAGATCTCTGGTTCTGTGCGGACTTTCATGCGTCACTTGGCGACGAAGTTGAAGGAATAGGACCGCGTTTATGCTTTGTCCTTTTCCACTCCGCCTGCATTGCATCCACCTCTTTTTTTAGGGTCAGAAACGATGCGTTCAGCGAGACGTATAAACCGCTCTCGTTCCGTCAATTTCTCCCCTGGAGGTTCATCGTTCATAATCGTTTTTTCTTCGGCCCGCGTTTACGTTTGAGGGCACTGACCATTCGAGATCAGTGCCAAGTAGGTGAGGCGGCGGCCCATGATGCGAGCGATGGCTTTCAAGAAGCGACCTTGATCGTTGTCTTTCCGTTCGTTGAACCGAAAGGATTGTTCGTCCAAGTACCGGAAAAGATGCTCGGCATTGACCGAAACGTAAGTCCCTTTCAAGGTCCGCTTGAGCAAGGCCCAGAAATTCTCAAGGCCGTTGGTATAGATGTTGTCGCGGACGTATTCCACGGCATGATCGACGGTGGCGTGGATGTAAGCCTCGTCCACCGGGCAATAAGCAGGCAAGCAATCGGTGAACACGTTGGAACCGGCTTCTACCTTCTCTGCAATCTCACCGTGCAACACAGCGCGCTCGGCGGCCTTGGTGACCTTTACATGGACGCGGGATGCCTTCTTGCGCTCGCCACGTTCCAGCAAGCCAAAGACGATTTCCTTACCGACCGTGCCACGGCCCTTGATGTGCGCTTCCCGCTTATGTTTGTGCATGTTGGCAGCCTTGCCGCCAATGAAGTCTCGTCGGCTTCGACAGTGCCGCGCATCTTCATAACGCTGCCGCTCTGCAAGGCAAGGCGGATGCGTTGCAACATAAGCCACGCGGTCTTCTGAGTGACGCCCAAAGCGCGGCCAATCTCACAGCTAGAGATGCCGTTCTTGGCATTGGAGATCAACCAGATGGCCGACCACCATTTGCCCAACTTGATAGGGCTGTCTTCAAAGATGGTGCCCACCTTTACGGAGAACTGCTTGCGCTCTTTGCACTCCCGGCATTCCCAGACCTTGCGGGAGGAAATGAAGCTGACTCGCTCCGTACCGCACCGGGGGCAGGAGACAACACCGTTCGGCCAACGGAGAGAAACCATGAAAGCGAAGGCATCTTCTTCGACGGCGAAGAACGCAAGTGCCTCAGCGAGAGTTTCAGGGAACGCAGAATCAACCTTTATGCCCATACTTTGCACGCATTATATTTCTGAGTCAAGTATATAACATGTCTATCCGAACCACCCAGCCGTCCCTACAGTCAGAGAGATAAATTGGAAATTGTTCTTTCGATTGCTTGGTAGAAAACGGGAAAAAGAAAAGGTCATCAGCATCGTCAGATCGGCTCCTTCCGATGCGGGAGGCGCGTTCATGGCAAGCGCCTCGGTGGCCAGCAGCACACACATGGCCAAGGCGGTTTCCCACGCCACGTTGCGCCAGAGCGTGCGCAGGATTTGCGGGGCACTTGCCGTTTCGTCTTGCCGGATCATCCGCCGGTTCACGGCGCCAAGCCCTACCAGGCCGACAAAGAGCGCCGCCTTGCAGAGGATCAGGCGACCGTAAACGCTCGGCCACAGCGCGGAAAGCGTCCCGACCAGACCGACGCTGTTGAGCAATCCGCTGAGTGCCAGGGTAATTACCGCCGCCATGCTCAGGCGCGAAAACCGCCGCGCCACCCTCAGCGCGGGCGAAACGAGATCCGGGTGACGACGTGCTTGCGCGAGCAGCAGCGCCAGCGGCAGCAATCCGCCCGGCCAAGCTCCGGCCGCAACGACATGGAACAAGTTCACCGGCAGCAGCCAGGCGTGCTGGTTGGACGCATGGGCGTGGCCGCTCCAGACCAGTGTCGTCAGCAGTGCTGCGGCCAGGAACGCCGCCGCTATTTCCAAGACGGCGGACCCGCGCGTTCGACCATCATTCCGTGGCGTTGCACCCATGCACCCGCCCATGACCAGCGTCGCCGCAAGCAGACACATGCGCACTTTCCACACCGCGCCGAAGATCGTGCTTCCGAGGACGTTTCCAAGGATTTCGCCAGAACAAGCCTGCGCGAGCGGCAAACCACTCATGTCCGCCGCCGTCAGCCCGAGTTGGAGCACGGCTGCACCTAGCAACACACTCCAACTCGTCCAGGCGAGACGGTTCCAACTCGAGCACTGTTGCACGCCTGTGCCCCGGGCGAGCAGCCGCAACGTCGCCGTGCCGGCCAGGAGCACGGCGGCGCTGGTCTGTGCGTACTGGCAGAGCCAGTGCGCCCACATGAACGGCATGGCGTCCATCACAGGGCTTCGGGTCAAGGTTCCACCCGGAACTTGAACGATCCCTCCGTGGGATGGGTGTCCACGCTCACGACGCGCCAGACCACCCTGTACGTTCCTGTGCCCAGTCCCGTCGGCAGGGAAACAATCATGAGGTGGTTGTTCTTCGGGTCCAGGTGAACGTCCTTTTTGTCTACTTCCTTGCCTGTCGCGTCGAAGACCTGCACGCGGCTAAACGCAGGTTCCAGCCCTTGCGTGTACCAGAGCTTCACCTCTGCCGGAGCTTGCTTGACGGCCCCACCAACTAACGGGTCCGTGTGATCAATGAAGGCGTGCGCCCAGGCGTGGGTCATGGCGGCGAAGGTCACGAGCGCCGTCAGCGCCAAGAACTTGCTAAACGGATTGAGTCGATGGATGTACATGTTCATTTGCCGTTGTAGCTCGCGTTATTGTTGGAGGCCGTGCTGTTGTGGCCCGGTCCGCCGAAGATCGGATGGAAGATGCCGGGCAGCAGGTCATCCAGGTAGATGTGGAACTGGGCGAGCACGCCGACGCGGCTGCCGCTGCGCGCGTTGACCGGAATCAACGCCTCGACTCCGAACTGGCAGACGCTGCCCGACCAGATGACACCGGGATTGATCGAGGCCATAGTCAGCCCGCTCTGGCCGCGGTCGAGCGGCGTCGTGACGACCGCCTCCACCAGCGGAATCATCCGGTTGAAAGGTGCTCGCAGACCGATGTTTTTGACGTTGTCTTGCAGGTAGATGAGGCTGTATTCCAAGGCGAAGTTGGTTTCCAAGGCCACGGCGTTGCGATCCACGTCCACGTCACGGATTCCCGTGGTCGGATCGACCTCGCCGAAGGAGCGCGTGCTGGCGCTGGTGGGGATGTCCACGCTGATGTTGCCGGTCAGCGCGAGGGGCCGCAGAAAGGCCACGCTGTCGGGCAAGTCGCCGAAGCCCTTGCCGAAGAACAAGCCCGGCGAAAAGGTGGTGAACGGGTCGCGGCCCACCTGTCGGCTGCCGGTGCCTCCAATATCCGCGTCGATGCCCAGCGAGAGGATTGTCTCGTGCGGCGCATTGACGTAGAACTGAAACTTGCTGCCGAGTTCCAGGTTGCTCAGGCCCGTTTTGTTGTGCCCGGTGTGCGGGAACAGGTTGACCTCGTCCTGACCGATCTCGATGTCCAAGTACGGGGTAATCGTCTTGGCGATGTCGATGGACACGTCAAGCTCGCGCGTGCCGCCGCTGTCCGGCGTGTGGAAGGTCTGGAGCGTGGGCAGCGACAGCTCGTCGGCGACGAACGGATCGTCGGTCGTGAGCGTCGCCGGGAAGAAGCGTGCGCCGGCAAAGCCGTGCGCGCTGGCCGTGTGCGGAGTGAGAGCGGCACCAGCCAGGAGTATCAAGAGCGCACCGGCAGCGGCGGGAAGAGAGAATGGAAATCTGAGACAAGAGTGCATGGAAGGAGTAAGAAATGTGAGAAGTGAAACGGTCGTGGAAGGGGCGCACCCCCTCCGAAAAGGAAGGATGGCGTCGGCGGCGGTCTGACGGCGGCGCAACAGGGGCCGTGGGGACCGACAGACACGGTTTCCAGGCAGCGGCTAACGCCCGGGCAAAGATTGGAAAGAGAGCCTGCCTCGTGCAGCGATCAGCTGCGCAGGTTGGATAAAGCCGCCTCGTGCCAGCGACGGCGCAAAAAGGCTCTAGGCCGCGAACATTCCCCGCCGGGGCGGAGGAGTGGGTGGCCGCTCGGTGCGGCTCGGGCCGCAAGCCGACACGGCAGGCGGGAGGAAAACTCCCTCGGCCATGGGGACGAAAAGCCGAAGGACAGCATCAGCCAGCAAGGCTTTTACCTTGGCGTCGTCCTTCTTGGCTAGCGCAGCCGGGGCTTCTTTGTGCTCCTTGGCTTTAGCCACCTGGATTTGTTGGCACAGCTCGCAGGGATGCTGCCCGTCAAACGTCTGCTCGACGGCCACGGCGATGCTGCCGGTCCGCCCGGTGTAGTCGTGGAGCATTGCCGCCCAGGCGATGGATTGCAGCACGGCCCAGTGGCCGCCCGCAATCGAGAAGAGTGCGAGCGCCGCGAAAACGAGGCCGAGCTTGCGGAACACGGTAGCGACGTTACAACCGGACCGCTGCCGTGAGCAAGGTGTTTGTAAACTCTGCCTCTACCAGTGCGCGATTACCTCTGGTAGCTGGTCGATCCAGACGGAGGATTTGCCATGGTGGTGGTCGTTGGTTACGTAAGGTGGGGCCGAGTGCCGCCGTTAAAAGTGTGTTGAGCCGCTCTTTACCCACGCCGATTAGGCAAGGTGCTCCAAATTCGGTGTGCGTGATGGTCTTCCAGTTGTCGTAAGTGCGCTTGCTAAATGGTTTCCCATTGTAGCTGATCAGTTTATGTCCATTTTGCAAGGTGCTGGGCACGATGCCCACCAGCGCGCCGATTTGCAGAGCTAATCGTTCTGGCAGCTTGGCACGTCCCATTTCATAATTCTCGACGGTCCCTTTTGGTATGCCAACGCGAGCAGCAAATTGTTCCTGAAAGAGGCCAGTAGCTCTACGGATGACTCGGAGCTGAGAATCGTGCTTTCGTCGCATGGCGTTACTTGTATTTCAACGATGCAACAAACCGGAAATTGAGTGACTCTCTGGCAATGTTTACGCGCCCCTCTTCGATCTCGGTGTCTTCCTGCACGCAGCGTAAGGTACAAACTAAAGCGGCGTTTTTGTGCGCGTGATAAGGTGCTGGGGTGATGGATGAAACGAAGGGACAGTCATGCGGCGAATGCACAGCCGATGAAGCGACGGCGGGGAAGGTTACCGCCCTTCGCACGATGATGGCTCTAGCCCTCGCCATCGAAGCCGGTCTGATCCATCTGATGTCGAGACACGGTGATTTTCTCCGAGAGGGCGAAGCGTGGAAATTCACCGCCTTCGGCGGGGTCGCTGGGATGGCGTACTGGGTAGCCGCCGCGTGCGCCATTCGAATGAAAATCTCGACGCGCCAGAGCACGTGCGCGTTTTGGCTGGCCGCCGTGGTGCTGCGGGTGACCATCTTACCGATTGTTCCTGGCGACGATCTCTGGCGTTACCGTTGGGAGGGAATGATCCAGCTTCATGGATTTAACCCGTATCAATCGGGCCCGGCATCGTTTGAGTTGATCGGGTTGCGCAATGCGGATTGGCCAAGGATCAACCACCAGAATTATCCGGCAATCTATCCTCCGTTGAGCGAGGCCGTCTTCGCGGGGATCGCCGCGCTGGGAAACTCCGTGTGGTTGTACAAAGGTCTTTTCGCGCTGGCGGACCTGGCAAGCATCGCCGTGCTGAGGCGGCTGTTGATCCAGTCCGGCATGGCCGCTCAAGAGGCGGTCTGGTACGCCTGGAATCCGCTGGTCGTTTATGCTTTTGCGGGAGCGGCACATTTTGACAGCCTGATGATCCTTGCGCTCCTTGGCGTAATTTGGGCGATGCAAAAGACCGCTGACGCCTCCGCGCGACGGCTTGACGCCGGTGTTGCGTTGGGGATTCCATGGTTTTGTTGGCTGAGCGCACTGTGCCTTGGATTGTCCATTGCCATCAAGGTCGCGCCGGTGGTTTTGCTGCCACTGTGGGGTTTTGCGCTGCGTTCGTGGCGGCGGGCGGCAGTCCTGCTGCCGGTGGCGTTGGCACCGCTATTTATTGGCGCGTTTACCTACGGTTTTCCAAAGGTGCCGGTCTTTTCGCCGTTGCGGGAATTCGGCGCGGGCTTCCGGGTCAACGATCCGGTCTGGTGGCTGTTTGACGGGACGGGCTGGCTGACTCGAACGGGAAACAATTTCTTGCCCGGTGTCTGTGCGCTGGCGATCTGCGCGGCCCTGACGTTCAGGTTCCGACACGACTGGCAACGGGGATTGCTCTGGGTATGGGGCGCGGCGCTGCTGCTCAGCCCGGTGGTCCACGCGTGGTACGTCGTGTGGGTGCTCCCATTGGCGGTGTGGCGCGGAAAGACCGCGCGGGCGTGGTGCGTGTTTTCCATCAGCACCTTCGGCTATTTTTTGCTCTGGGAGGTGAATCACGCAAGCGGCAAACCATGGGAAGAACCCCTCTGGCTGCGGTCGGCGATCCTCGTGCCTCCGCTTTGTTCCCTTGGATGGACCGAGCGGCGACGCCGCCAAAACGAACTTGCAGCCACCAGCCAAATCCGTTGAATTTGACCGGTTATGCGGCGACATTTCACCGCTTATGCCACCCCTCCGAAGCCGACCATCCCAGCCGTCCCCGGTGGGCCGTCGGATCGCGCTGATCCTGCCGGCGTGCCACGAGGAACAGACCATCGGCCCGGTGCTCGACGAATTGCGCGGACGGCTCGACCCGGCCTGGGAGTGGATCGTCACGGTGGGCGTCAACGGCTCCGCAGTCGGCGAGGATCGCACCGCCGATCTTGCCCGGCGGCATCCGCTGTGTCCGGTCGTGGCCGAAACGCCCGCACGCGGCTATGGCTTTGGCTGCCAGGCCGTGATCGACCACCTGGAGGAGACCGGCTTGGCACCTGATGCCTTTATTTTCTTCGCCGCCGACGGAGCGAACGATCCAGCCGATCTTCCGTGCCTCCTGGCTGCTTACGAGCAAGGGCACGATTTTGTGCTCGGCTGCCGCACCGGTAAACAACCTGGAAATCTTGCGGTGATGGGATGGTCGCATGTCCTTGCCAACCGACTGCTCGGGGCGTGGTGTGGTTGGCTGACGCGCCGCCGGTTCTGCGACATCGGCCCACTCCGCTTGATCGAGCGCGAACTCTTTCACCGGCTGGGTTTGCGGGAGTGGACGTTCGGCTGGACCATCGAAGCGCAAGTGGTCGCCGCGCGGCTTGGTGCCCGCATGACTGAAGTGCCCGTGCGGGAACGCCCGCGTCTGGCGGGGGAACAAAAAGTGTCCAAAGTGCATTGGCGTCGAACCCTTGCGATTGGCTGGCAAATCGCGGTGGCTGGCTGGCGCGCCCGATGCCGTCCGCTGACGGTTGCCGCACGTAGAACGCCATCGCTCCTGTCTAGGAAACGCCTGCCCGATACGGTCGACGCAGGTTGATGGTCAACCCAGCATTCGAGCCGCTTACCACCAATCCAACCATGCTCGCCAAACTCTTGTCTCCCATCACCGGCTACACGCACTGGTTGCACACGCGCTGGCCGGCGGGCACGGTCGAGCATCTGCCGGAAGTAGGCCCGGACGGCGAGACGAAACTGCCTGGTGTGCGGATCGTCGGAGACCTGAGCGGCATTCCACTCCTGAAATTTTCCGCCGACACCGGCGCACGGGCGGTCCAGGCGATTTTAAAAGAGCCGGACTTCAAAAAGGGGGGCGTTAATGACGCGCTCGACCTCGCTATCCTCGGAGGCGGCGTGTCGGGCATCTCGGCGGCATTAGAAGCAAAGAAGGCGGGGCTGAAATTCGAGGTATTCGAGGCGGCGGAACCGTTCACGACCATCGTCAATTTTCCGAAGGCGAAACCGATCTACACCTATCCGACCGACATGACCCCGGCGGGGGACATGCAGTTCCACGCCGACGTGAAAGAGGCGTTGCTCGATGAATTGGAGAAGCAACGGAAGGACGCCGGAATCGAGATCACCACCGCACGCGCTGACCGGGTGGAGTCGGACGGTGGCGGCGTGACAATCCATTTCGCCGGGGACAACCCTCCGTCGGACGTGGAAGCACGCCGCGTCATCGTCGCCATCGGGCGCAGCGGTGATTTCCGGCGGCTCGGCGTGCCGGGCGAGGAGTTGGACAAGGTGACGAACCGGTTGCACGATCCGGCGGATTTCGCGGAGAAAAATGTGCTGGTGGTCGGCGGCGGCGATTCGGCCCTGGAAACGGCGATTGCGCTCGGCGGGGCGGGGGCGCATGTCACGTTGAGCTATCGTAAAAAGGAGTTTAGCCGTCCCAAGGGCGAAAACGTCGATAAGCTCAAGGCGTTGGAGCGTGACCCGAACGCCAACGTACAGGTCGAACAGCCGCAGTCCAACAAGTCCGGCACCGCCGCGACGGCGGCCACGCGGAACGACAAAGGCGGTGGTTCGGTCGCGCTCGCGCTCGGCAGCGAAGTGGTTTGCATCGAAGCGGCCAGCGTCACACTCAAGGATGAAAATGGTGAACGCACGGTGGACAACGACGCGGTGTTTACGATGATCGGTCGAGATGCCCCGCTGGAGTTTTTCCGCCGCTCGGGGTTGCCGATCCGCAACGAATGGACGTGGTGGCGCGTGCTCGGCTGCGCGGCGTTCGTGTTGTTCTGCTTCGCCTTCTACCATTGGAAGGGCGGGCATCCGCAGGAACTAACGTTCGGCGGAAAATCGCTCCAACAGATCGCCGGGGAACACCACTGGTTCCCGCTGAATTTGCCCGGCGTGCTGGAACGCTCTGGCGGCAAACTGGCGGAGTGGTCCAACCGCGAAAGGAACCTCCTCCACACCATCAAACTGGGAATGGGTGACGCCTCGTGGTACTACGGGTTCGTTTACTCTGTGATCGTGGTGTTGTTCGGAATCAGGCGTATCCGGCGGCGGCGGACGCCTTACGTGAAATGGCAGACGCTTACCCTAATGGCGATCCAATTCGTGCCGCTCTTTCTGCTGCCGGACCTCCTCCTGCCGTGGATGGGCCGCAACGGCTGGTTCGAGCCGGGGCATCCGTTGCGCGGGATTGCCGATCATCTCTTTGAATCCTACGACGGCGCGCGCGGCCACGAACGCGCCTACTGGCGCGCCATCGGCTTCCTGCTCGCGTGGCCGTTGCTCATTTACAACGTCTTCACGGAGCAACCCAACTACGCTTGGCTGGGCATCTCCTTCGTGCAGACGTTCATGATCATCCCATTCATCGTCTGGCGTTGGGGCAAGGGAGCCTATTGCGGCTGGCTTTGCACCTGCGGCGCGCTGGCTGAAACCCTCGGTGACGCCCAACGCCGCAAGATGCCCCACGGTCCCGGCTGGAACCGCCTCAACATGCTCGGCCAAGTCGTGCTGGCATTTGCCTTTGCACTGCTGGGCTTGCGTATTGCCGGTTGGGTGATGGGCCCGCAATCGTTGCCGTCCGCGTGGTTCAAACGCGGTTTCGAGACGATCCCGTATTTCAACTACCAATGGGGCGTGGACCTGTTCCTGAGCGGAGTGCTGGGTATCGGCTTGTACTTTTCGTTCAGCGGTCGGACGTGGTGCCGGTTCGCGTGCCCGCTGGCGGCGTTGATGCACATCTACGCGCGGTTCTCGCAGTTCCGCATTTTCGCCGAAAAATCGAAGTGCATCTCGTGCAACGTTTGTACGAGCGTCTGCCATCAGGGCATCGACGTGATGAGCTTCGCCAACAAAGGCGTGCCGATGGCCGACCCACAGTGCGTCCGCTGTTCGGCGTGTGTGCAGGAATGCCCCACAGGCGTCCTCTCGTTCGGACGCTACGGCGGCGCGGACGGCCAAGAAATCCTCCTCGACCGGCTGCCTGCTTCGCCAGTGCTGATGCGCGAACAATCCTCTGCAAAGCGATGACCGATGTCTGGATCGACACCGACCCGTCCATCGGCGTGCCGCTGCACGAGGCCGACGACGGTTTCGCGTTGATCCAGGCGTTCCACAGCCCTGAGCTTCGCATCCGGGGGATTAGCACGACGTATGGCAACGCCGGACTCGCCACGACCACGCGCATCACCCGCGAAATGGTCAATCGTTTCGGCGGCCCTGCCGGGATCAACAATACCCACGTTCACACCGGGGCCGCTTCCGCCCGCGATCTGGGGAAACCCACCGCCGCCACCGCCGCCCTCCTCGCCGCGCTCGCCGCACGTCCTCTGACCTACCTCGCCCTCGCGCCCCTGACCAACCTCGCCACCTTTCTCACGCTCCATCCCGAAGCTGCGCGCCGCATCGAACGCGTCATCTTCGTGGGCGGACGTTCGCCCGGCGTGCGGTTCCGGGCCGGACGCTGGAACCCCTACGAATTTACCGACGGCAATTTTCACAAGGATAATGCCGCCGCCGCGATCCTCCTCGCCGTCGGTCCGCCGCTGACACTTGTGCCCGTAGAATGCGCCCTGCAACTTCTTCTCACTCCGCGCGAGCTGACGCGCATTGGCCGGGAAGGCGGCCCATCCGGTCATTATCTCGCCACGAAAGCGCGACTCTGGATGAACCTCTGGCGATTCTGTTTCGCCGTGGAGGGAGCGGTCATCTTCGATTGCTTTGCCGTCCTGGCCGCGACGCACCCGCACCTGTTGGAAACCGAACGCCGCCACGCCGCCATCATGCCCGTGGCCCCCGGTGCGTCCGCCGACAACCCGCGCCACGTCCACCTCCTCGCCAGCACCGAACTCGGCGACAAACCCACGCGCGAGGTCCGGTTCTGCTGCCGCCCGCTCGACGGTGCCCGAGCTATTCTTTTGGGCCGGTTGATTAGTAAATTGGCACAATAATCACAGGCTTCACAATTTACACATTTGGCTGCGTCAATTTTATCCAAATTCACTCCATTAACCGAAACCAATCGCGAACAGCGAGTTTCAAGCGAAGAATCTCATCTTCCGCTAACAAGCTACAGTGTGCGATTGGACCACGAAGCGAATTAAGATTGCTCATCACTTTTTCAACAGCCCGCGGGCTTGTTAGCATACCGCCAAATACGTCCCAGTTTCCGCACAGTAGCATCGACAATTCGCCGAACGTCGTGTAATCCAACTCGTCTGTTGATCGTCTCGTCATGCCTGCATCAATTTCTCTCTTGATCCTCTTTTCGACATCTGTCCTCAAAGCTGGAACTACCCGCGCACTATTCCACCATCCAGACCCCTCGGCGTCCTCAAGCGTATCACTGATAAGTTTCCTGATGCTTTTTTCTAAGCAGTAAAACACTTCAAAATGCCGGGCCATTTGAGAGGCTTCCATTCTGACGCTTCTCTCAAATTGAGGATAATAATCAGTTTCGGGTTGTGTTGCCTTTCCGATGTGAGCCAGATCTAAATCAAAATCCTTTTCTACTCTAGACAGACCTTCCAAAATCAATTGGTTGGTCATCCCAAATACCTTTATGATATTCTCTTCAGATGTCGTCTTCATTATCTCTGAGTAAGTGATCCTTCAAACTTCTAAAAATCGCATTGAATACGGCACTGTCAGATGTAGCAGGAAGGTTCAGGTTAATTGTATATGAAAGGTTCATTCCCAATCTCCTAGAAGATGGTGGTGGATGAGGAACGGCAATTTGATTTGTTTGTGTCGGCTGGTTCGATTGTGTAACTTCTCTGACAGGTTGTTTTTCTTCAGTTTCAAAATCAGCGAACTGTTTAAGAAATTTTATAGAAGCCACCGTCAGGTCCAATGGACGAGAGTCTCCATCGCAACCTGTCTCTTCGATAATTAGTCCTCGTAGATTTTGGTCGGATAGATCGTGCATGTATTCATTTCGCGCATATAGGGATGCGTAACCATGCTTGATAGCCTCTGCTACCGACAATCTCGAAGTTGCCGCATTACGAAAGCGTCTGTAAATCGCAGATGGCGTTCCATCAGAATTCACAAGACCAATTCTTTTTAAGAATGGAACCATCGCTCTTCCCGAGCTTCCCGGAATCAGTAGTTTTGTCTGCACGAAGTCTTGGCTGACACGTTCCGGCGTGGAAGCAGATTTGATACGTTCTAAGACTTTCGGTATATTACCGGGCGTCACGAGGTAAGGAAGTGATTTGTCCATAGGATGTTTTGGAAAATAACTTTGGCAGGTTTCTTCGATGCTATATTTGCCCCACGCTTTCTTACAAGCTCCCAATAAGAAAACAAAAAGGAAGCTAATTTTATCCCTATACCAATGCCCCGCCGCAACTGCTCCCGGCTCCGGCGGTGCAGGCGTAACAATGGTCGCCCGTGAGGATTTCACGGTCCTCCACCGACGCGGGGTCGAGATCCCACAAGAAGAGACCGCGCCGATTTTCACCTTCGCCTTCGCGCCACTGCATCTTGAGCATCTGGTTGAAGTCGCAGTCAAACACTTCGCCCGTCCAACTGACGTTGATCGTATCCCGGCACATCAACCCGTTGACCGCCGCCGGGTTGAAGGATTCTATCAACAAATCCATGTAGGCCCCGAGCTGGTTGTTGTTGCGCAGGTAGGACGCGAACCGGCTCACGGGCACGTTGGTGATCGTGTAGAGACTGTTGAAAACGATGCCAAAGTGGGAAAGGAGTTCGCGTTTGTAGTCCTCCTCCAACTCCGCCTGCGGGCCGGGCAGCGAGCCGCCGAGCGGGTTGTAGACGAGGTTGAGGGGCAGGAGCGGGTCACGCCCATAGCCGAGGCGGTTGAGGAGTTGGAGCGCGCGGATGCTCGCGTCGAACACGCCGTCGCCGCGCTGGGCGTCCACGTTGGCGGGCGAGTAACAGGGCATCGACGCGACGATCTCCACGCGGTGTTCGGCCAGGAACTCGGCCATGCCGTCGAAGGCGGGTTCGAGCAGGATCGTCAGGTTGCAGCGGTCCATGACGTGGCGGCGCGGGGTCATGGAGGTCAGGCGGTCCACGAAATAGCGGAAATCGGGGATCATCTCGGGCGCGCCGCCGGTCAGATCGACTACCGGGATGTCGGTTTGCTCCAGCCAGCCGAGGATGCGGTCGGCGGTGTCGCGCGTCATGATTTCCTTGCGCTTAGGCCCGGCGTTGACGTGGCAGTGGGCGCACGTCAGGTTGCACAACTTGCCGACGTTGACCTGCAAGACGCGCGTCTTGGTATGGCGCAAGGGAAGGGCGTGTTGCGCGAGGGTGGAGTCGAAGCGGTTGGGCATGGCGCGGATGGAACGCTGAAAGGGTCAGTTGTCGCCGGTCGAAAGGTACTCGACGACTTCCTGGCAGCAGGGGCTGTCTAACATCGCATCACAGCACGCACTTTCAACCAGTTCACCCGCCGAGTCGCGCACGCACAGGCAGGCCAGCCAGTCGGTGACGCGACGCGCCTGTTTGATGTTGTGGGTGACGAGCACGACGGTGCGTTGCGCCTTGAGGCGCAGGATGAGTTCCTCGATGGCCTCGGTGGACCGGGGGTCAAGCGCGCTGGTCGGCTCGTCCATGAGGATGACTTCCGGGCCGGTGGCGAGGGTGCGTGCGAGGCAAAGGCGTTGCTGCTGGCCGACCGAGAGGCGCAGGGCGGAGTCGTGCAGTCGGTCTTTCACTTCCTGCCACAGGCTGGCCTCGTGGAGAGCATGTTCGGCGACCTGCGGCCATTCCTTGCGTGGGGTTTTACCCAGGTGGCGCACGCCGAAAAGGACGTTGCGGTAAATGGTGGTCGGGAACACGGCGGGCTGCTGGAACAAGGTGCCGATGCGCCCGCGCAGGGCATCCGGGTCCACATCACGCGCGAAGATCGAGCGGCCATGAAACAGCACGTCGCCCTCGACGCGGAAGCCGGGCGAGAGATCCACGAGGCGGTTGAGGCAGCGCAGGAGTGTGCTCTTGCCCGCACCGGATGGGCCGATGATGCCGAAGACCTGGCGTGGAGTGATTTCCAAATTGACCCCGCGCAGGAGTGTCCTGCCGCCAGCCCGCACGCCCAGGCCGCGCACGGAGAGGATGGGAGAGGAGTCATCAGCGGTGGCAAGCGATGCCGCCGGGGAAGGGGCGAGGGTTTCGTTAGGCATGGTTGGCTTCCTGGTGGATGTGCAGGCGCAAGGGCAAGGCGATAAGGCTCAGGCCGAATACGAGCAAAAGGAGCACGATGGCCGTGGCCCAGATTTTTGCGCGCACCCCCGGATCGAAAGAATCCTGTGCGAGGATGAAGATGTGGTAGGGCAACGAGAGCACCGGGCTTTCCTTGACGCCGTGCGGGTAGGTTGCCCCGGCAAAGATGGTCGCGGTGAACATGATGGGCGCAGTTTCGCCCGCCGCGCGTGCCAGGCCGAGCAGCGAGCCAGTGACGAGTCCGCCCACGCTCTGTGGCAGGATCACCGACCGGATGATCTGCGATGGGTTCAGGCCAAGTCCGGCAGCGGCTTCGAGGTAGCGGCGCGGGATCGCTTCCATCCGTTCGATCAAGGCCACCGTGACCGTGGGCAGGATCATCACGCCAAGCAGGATGCCACCCACCAGCCACGATTTGCCCAGATGCAGGTAGCTGACGAAGACGATCAAACCAAACAGGCCGAACAGAATGGACGGCACGCCGTTCAAGACATGCAGGAACATCTCCAGGCTACGCCGCAAGCGAGGCCATCCGGTCAGGTAAACGGAATGTGTTAACGCGAGGGCCAGCGCGGTCGGTGCGGCGATCACCAACGCCGTGCCGATGAGGATGAGCGTGCCGACGAGGTTGAAGAAAATCCCACCCTCCGCCCCGACGAGCCGGATCTGCTCGGTCAGAAAATGCCAACTCAGCGCGGGCAGGCCGCGAAACAGGATCGCCGCGACGATGCTGAGCAACACCGCGCCGGAAATCAATGCGCACAGTCCCGCCAGCACGGGCAGAAGCAAATTGATCAATTTGCGCATGAAGTTCCTTATTTCCTCCGTCTCACAGTTTGTTGGTCAGCCGATTGGCAACGGCGGTGCAGACGCCGACCATCGCCAGGAGAATCAGCCCCAGCGTGACCATCGCTCCCCAATGCAAGGGGTTGCCATAGGCGATGTTCGTCTCCGAACCGCCAAGTTTGCTGGTCATCGTTTGCCCGGCCTCGGCCAGCGGTTGCAGCGAAAACAGGTGTTCGGGCCAGCGGTTGTCCTGCCGCCCGACGACCAGGAACACGGCGATGGTCTCGCCCAACGCGCGGCCCAGTCCCAGCAATCCCGCCGCGACCAGTCCCGCCCGTGCTTGTGGCAGCATGACGTGGATCACGGTTTCCGCTCGCGTCAGGCCCAGTCCGCGCGCGGCGGTGCGTTGCAGATGGGCGACTCCTTGCAGCGCGTCGTCGCTCAGGGTCATGACCGTGGGCAGAACCATCGCCGCGAGCAACACGCCGGCGGTCAGCAGGGTGTCGCCGCTGACAGGGTCCAGCGGGGTGAGCATTTGATAGATCCAGTCCCGCAAAAACAGGATCCCAAGTAGCCCGTAAACGACGGACGGAATACCCGCCAGCAACTCGATGGTGATCTTCACCGCCAGCCGCCAACGGGGCGGCAGATATTCGGAGCTGAAAATCGCCGCACCCACTCCCACGGGTACGGCCAAGACCATGGCAATCGTGGCCACGGCCACCGTGCCGTAAATCATCGAAAGGCTGCCGAACGCCGCAGACCGGTAATACCACTTCGGACTGGTCAGATAGTTCCAACCGGCATGATGCCAGACCGGCAGACTCTGGTAGATGAATAGCCCGACCATCGCCAGCAAAAAACCGACCGCCAGCACGCTGAAACCATAGGACGAAGCCTGTATCCAGCCGGGTGTCCGCCGCCGACCAGCCAGCGGCAGGCCGAAGTGGGCATATCTTCCGGCGGCGTCGGTGGCAGCGGTGATCATGGAAGGAGGAAGCAGCCGCGCCCGCGCGGAAGTTATTTCGCCGTGGCAGCGGGAGCCTCGTCCTTCAAGTCCTTGAGCGTGAGGTAGCCGCTTTTGTTCATCAATGCTTGGCCTTTCTCGCTGAGCATGTAATCGACGAACGCCTTCACATCGCCAGACGGCTCGCCATTGGTAAGCAGTGACAGCGGACGGCTCATTGCGTAGCTGTGGTTGGCGACGTTGGCGGGGGTGGGCTCGACGGGGTTGCCCTGGTCATCCTTGAGCGCGAGCGCGAATACCGTTTTGCCGTCCGCCCAAGAAGAGGAAAGTTGCGAAAGTCCACCGCGCGTGCTGCTGACCTTGTTGCGCGTCTCTTCGTTGCCGCCAACCTCGGGGAAGGAAACCTCCGGCGCGTCTTTGTGGTTGCCGTAGGCCCAGTTGGCAAAAACTTCCCAGGTGCCGCGCCCCGGCTCCTTGTTGAAGAAAGCGATACGCTGATCCTTGCCGCCGACCTGTTTCCAATTCTTGATTTTGCTCTCGTATATGTCGCGTGCCTGCTGTTTGGTGATGCTGTGGACGCCACCGTCCCACACGTCCTTGGACACGATGAGCGCCACGGCGTCCGCGCCGACCTCGTGGACCTTGTAGTCGCATTTCGGGTATTTGGCGCGGTCTTCGTCGGTGAGTGGTTTGGAAATCATGCCGATCTGCACCAGTCCTTCGCCAAGCTCAGAAATGCCGCCCGAGCTGCCGCCCTGGGTGTCGATCTGAATATTCAGTTTCTTGTCCGCGCGCAGGTTCTCAGCGGCCTCGGCGGCAGCGAGGTTGACCGTGGTCGAACCATTGATTTTCAGGATCTGATCGGCGGCGTGTCCCGCAGGCAACGCAGCAAGAAGAATGGTGGCAATGAACGGGAGGAAGATTTTCATCGGTTGGGGTTCAGCCATTTCTAGTTGGATGCGCTGAGAAAACGAACCATTTTATCATCCGATGCGGAAGAGCTGTTGGATGCCCAAATCAGCGCGCGACAGAGCATTGCCTGAAGTTGCTTTAACCGTAGCGGCTTTTTTGGCAAGATCACTTGCATCAAGTGTTTGCAACCCGCAATTTGACGCCCGTTGGACGATCAAGCCATGTTCTCCGCTTTGTGACTCGTAAAACAGATTTCCAGACAATCCACCCCGGCGTCTACTTTCTAGATTCAGCCGATCTTCCCGCGCTGAACGCCTATCTCACGGAAGGCGAACGGCTGCGTCCGGGCGAAACGTTGCTGGGGGCGGAAAAGGCGGGGGAAGGAAACATGAACTGCACCGTGCGGATTCGCACGACGCTGGGCAGTTTTATTCTCAAGCAGTCACGGCCCTGGCTGGAGAAATATCCGCAGATTCCCGCACCGTTCGACCGTGCGCTGGTTGAAGCACGTTTTTATCGCCTCATCTCTTCAAACGAAGCGGTTGCAAGCCGGATGCCCCGGCTGCTGTGGGCGGACGAACGAGCGCGCACACTCGCTCTTGAAGACCTCGGCGAGGCGAGCGATTTCTTCCCACTCTACGCACTTCAGACTGTCTTGTCCGACGCCATCCTCGCTGAACTGATCAACTATCTCGTCACTCTGCACCGGTTGGCACCGGAACGAATTGAGGATCGAAAGGGATTCACGAACCACGACATGCGGGTGCTCAATCACGAGCACATGTTTGCGTTGCCGCTACGCGGGTCGAATGGTCTCGATCTCGATGCTTACACAGGAACGCCGGGTCTGAGTGCAGTCGCGGCCTCTCTGAAAGCTGACGCTGCTTACGGGCAAGCCGTCGCCGTGTTGGGTAAACGGTATTTGCACGGGGAGGGCGAAAGTTTACTGCACGGCGATTTCTTTCCCGGCAGCTTTCTGCAAACCGCAGCGGGTGTGCGGATCATCGACCCAGAATTCTGCTTCTGCGGTGACGCGGAGTTGGACCTCGGCATCCTCGCCGCCCACTTGTTACTGGCCGGTGAACCTGCCGCCCGCGCGGAAAACGTTTTGTCACTTTACGGCTCGGCGGGCAGCCATTTTTCGCCCGCGCTGGCGCGGCAATATGCCGGGGTAGAGATCATGCGCCGACTAATCGGTGTCGCACAAATCCCAACCCTTGAGGCCGACCTGGCGCGCAAGACGAGTTTATTGGCGTTGAGCCAGCAACTTGTGTTGGAACCCGAGCGGAAATTCTCAGTTTAACGCGGCTGGTCAGCAGCAACCGCCGCTGTCGCAGCAATCGCTCGCCTCGGTGGTCGCGGTGTAGTCTTGACCCTTCGTCTCTTTGGGATGGCGCAAGGCCGTGCGTGAGCAATCGAAAGGTTTCGCCTGCTCCAGCGGGATCACCTCACGCGGTTCGATGAAGTCGAATTGTTCGGCGTAGGGTGCTTTGCGGTACAAATTGTAGGTCTTGTCGCACACCGCGTACCGTCGTCCGCGCTCCATGCGGTGGCCGTCATCGTCGAGCACCTCCTTGAAGGGGCCTCTGTACACAACCGCCTGGTTGCGCTCGAAACACGGCCCCTGCTTGCCCTTGAACGCCTCGACGGTGACCGAGCGAAATTCGATCCCCTCGACCGTCTGCCAAGGTTCCGCGTCACGCTTGAGGACTCGAATCCCATAGAATCCCGCCTGCTCGAAGGCTTCAAGGAAGCCGTCTTCGGTCAATGCGCCGGAGATGCAGCCGCTCCAGAGTTCCGGGTCGTTTTGCAGGTGTTCCGGGCTGGCCTCGTCACTGACGATGTCGGAAATTACCGCCCGTCCGCCAACGCGGAGCACTCGGAAAATCTCCTCGAACAGTCTAGGCTTGGAACGCGAGTCCACGAGATTGAGCACGCAGTTGCTCACCACGACATCCACGGATTGGTCCGCCACCAGCGGGTGTTTGAGCCGCAGTTCGGCGGCGAGTTCGTCCGCTTGGAGGAACGAGGCCGCGTCGGTGATGGGCCGCTCGCGGAGGGCGGCGTCGAGCCGCGCCAAGTCGAGGCCGAGGTCCTGAATGCGCCCTTTGCGGAACTCCACGTTGCTGTAACCCATCCGCTCCGCGACCACCGGCGCGTTGCGCTGGGCCACGTCGAGCATTTCATCGGTCATGTCCACCCCGATGACCTTGCCCTGCGCACCGACGACCTGCGCCGCGATGAAGCAGATTTTGCCCGTGCCGCTGCCCAGGTCGAGGACAGTCTCGCCGGGGCGGAGGTACTGGCTCGGGTCGCCGCAGCCATAATCACGCTCGATGACCTCCTGGGGAATGATCTTCAAATACTGCGGATCGTATTCGACCGGGCAGCACAGGGCAGCCTCGCGGGCCTGTGCGCCGCTGGCATAGCGTTCTTTGACCGCAGATTCGGGATTGATGATCGTGCTCATGAGGTAGGGGCATCCGGCGCGGGAATTTATGCGGATGCCTTGAAATCGATTGGCTTCCCTGTTTGGGAGGCCCCATAGTACCATCGGCAGCACACGCCGCCAAGCCACCATGAAAAATAGCCTGCTCGCTCTGCTGCTGACCCTCGCTTTGGTTTCGGTCTCGCAAGCGGAGTCCTGGACCGAGGATTACAACCGCCTGCTGGCAAAATACGTGACACCGGGCGGGGTGAAGTACGCTGCCTGGCACGAAAATGTCCAGGACCGCGCCGCGCTCGAAAAGGTGGTCACTGCCATCGCCCAGGAAAAACCAACCGGCGCCAAGGACGAAAAAATGGCTTTCTACATCAACGCCTACAACGCCAACATCCTCAGCGGCGTCCTCGAAAAATACCCGGTCAAGAGCATCCGAGACATCGCTCCGCTATTCGGCTTTTTCACGCAAAGCCGCATCACGGTCTCAGGTGAAAAGATGAGCTTTAACCACTTGGAGAAGGACATCATCCACGGCTTTGGCGAGTCCCGGATGCATTTTGTGCTCAACTGTGCGAGCGCGAGTTGTCCGCCTTTGTTGGCCAAGGCGTTCACCGCTGACAATCTCAAAGAAGAAATGGACAGTGCAGCGTCCAACTTCCTGAATAAAAACAAGCGGGGGCTCGAAACCAGCGACGACGGCAAGAAAGCCGAGGTTTCCAAGATTTTCGACTGGTACAGCGGCGACTTCCAAGCATCCGGCGGCGTCCCTGCTTTCATCAACAAATATCGCAAGCCGCCCCTGCCCGGCGATGTCAAGATTTCCTTCCAAAGCTACGATTGGAGCCTCAATGCCGCCAACTGATCTCATCACCCCCGCCGCCATTCCGTTCGGGGCCGTAGATACCGGCAAAGTTCCGTTGCGTCCCAGTAAGTGGCGTGCGCGCTGGCAGGCGTTCCGCCGTCCTGTCGCGGGCGAAAAGACCGAACTGCTGCGCACCCGTTGGGCTTCGCTGCCCGCCGAACTGCGCACTCCCAACCAGATCAGCGGGCGGCATTTGACCCACTGCGGGTTCACCACGGGCGCGAGCTATTGCTCGTTCCATTGTACGCATTGTTACCTGCCCAAAAACGCCAACCAAGTGCCGATTCCTTCTCTGGCACAGATGAAGGAGCAGATCGACGCCAACCGCCGGTTTCAGGGACCGGGCGGCGGCTTGCAACTGACCGGCGGCGACGTGGCCGACGCTTACTGGCGCAGCGGGCGACAGACCGAACTGGTCGAAATCGTCCGGTACGCCATCAAGACCGGTCTGGTACCGATGCTCATGACCCACGGGCAGACGCTCATCGAGCATCCGGAATTTCTGGAGAAGCTCATGGTGGAAGGCGGCTTACGGCAGGTGGCCGTCCACATCGACATGACCCAGGCCGGGCGGCACGGCTATCCGATTGGCCGAATCAAGAGCGAGGCCGATCTGCATCCGGTGCGCGAGGCTTTTACAAAACTTGGCCTGGGTTTACGTGCAAAGACCGGATTGCCGCTGGAGTTCGCCCACAACTGCACCGTGACGGGCCGCAACGTGGAGTTCGTGCCGCAGATTGTCCGTTGGGCCCTGGAAAAACCCGAGCGCACATCTCTGTGGCGGCTCTTTTCTTTCCAGCCGGAGGCCGACACGGGCCGCACCTATTTCTCCGAGACCCCGGCGACTCCCGCCGCCGCCTGGCAAAAGCTCTGCGAGGGCACGGGCCTGCCTTTGGAACGCGAATTTTCCATCTTCGGCCACCCCGATTGCAACTCGTGGACGCCGCTGCTCGTTTCGCGGCGGTCAGGAAAATACATCGTCTTCCCGCCACAGGACACACGCACAAAACAGCTTTACGAGGAACTGCTTGCCAGCGTAGGGGGCGTTTCCTTCGTGTCCGATGACGCGCGTACAACGCCCTTCCGGTTGCTCGGCATTCTGTTCCAAAATCCGCTGCTCATCGCACGGCTACTCGCACATATTTCCTGGCTGTTGGTCACCGGAAAAATCCCCTCCGAGTTCATCGGCGCGCTCGTGTCAGGGCAGGCGCACACCGTCGGCTTCGGCATCCATAATTTCATGGACGCCGCGCAGGTCGCCGACGCGCCGAACAACCCGACGATCCAATCCCGACTGGATTCCTGCGTGTTCAAAGGGGCGGTCAAGAACCGGCAGAGTGGCGAATGGGAAGCGATTCCCATGTGCGCCATGAACCAGCAACGCTGGAGCGATGTTTACGAGGAACGTCTGCAAGACCCCGTGCTCGCCCGTGAAGCGCAGGTGACCGGTCCGGCATCGAGCAGCCGACCCGAGCCGATTTTGGAGACGTTGTGAAGGGGTTCGGTTGGCGTGGTCGATGATGTCAGCGGCGACCGATCTGCGGATGAACGTCGATCCACCTGCCCCTTCCGGCACGGAGGAAGTTGCGATCAGTATCATCGTGCCGTGCTGGCGCGGGGATGCGGTGCCCCTTGCGCTTGCCGCGCTCTGGCTGCGTTGCCAAGGCGTTTGCGAGATTATCGTCGCCGCCGCCGGGGGGGAGATGCCGATCAACGACGAACTGCCTGGACTGCGCACGATCCGTTGCACCCGTCACGGACGTGGCAACCAGATGAACGAGGCGGCTCGCGCGGCGACTGGAAACGTCCTGTTGTTTCACCACGCGGATACGGAGTTGACCGCAGCGCATCTGTGCAATCTACAAAACGCGATGGCGGCGACCCCACTGCTAGGCGGTGGCGCATTCCGACGCCAGTTCGACGAGCGTCATCCACATTTACGTTGGCTCGAACCCTGGGAAGCCCTTCGCTGCCGCCGCTTCGGCCCACTCTTTGGTGATCAATCCATTTTTGTACGGCGAACAGTTTTCGAGACACTCGGCGGATTCGGAGATATTCCGTTGATGGAGGATGTCGATTTTTCGTGCCGGATGAGGCGTCACGCGCCCATCGCCCTGCTCACCCCGGCCATCCGATCTTCCGCACGCAAGCATATTCAACAGGGACGCTGGCGCACCACGCTGACCAACGTGCTTTTCCTGTTGCTCTACGTTTGCGGCGTCCCTCCGTCGCGCTTGCATGCATGGTATTATCGGCGTGCGCCGGTGACGGGTCGGGATTCGCCTCAGGAGTAACGAGCTGGAAAATGACCACCGATCGTCACAGGCACCCAAAGAAGATTCTGTTCGTGTGCGTGGAAAATTCCAATCGCAGCCAGATGGCCCAAGCGTTCGCACGCATCCACGGAGGAGATGCCGTCAAGGCGTATAGCGCGGGTTCGCGGCCTAGCGGAGTCGTCAATCCGCGTGCTATTGAGGCGATGCGCGAATGCGGGTATGACCTGTCCAAGCACGTTTCCAAGGGATTCGATGAACTGCCAGCGGACGCGGATTGGGATTTTGTCGCCACGATGGGCTGCGGCGACAATTGTCCGTGGTTGCGGGCGCGACTTCGTGAAGACTGGAATCTGCCCGATCCGAAGAACCTGCCACCAGAAGAGTTTCGCCGTGTGCGTGACGAGATAGAATCCAGGGTGAAAGTCCTGTTGGCAAGCCTGCGAGCGTGAATCGAATTGACGATCAACCTTTGAGAAACAACTCGCCGCCGACTGCTGCCAAGCCGACGACCATCCAGGGCGGCAGCTTCCACAATACCAGTAAACCGAAGACCACAAGGGCTAACGCGAGGTCGCCCGATGTGTGGACTGCACTGGTCCACACCGGATTGTAGAGTGCTGCCAACAATAACCCGACGACCGCAGCGTTCGCACCGTGCAAGGTCGCCTGTGCCCCCGGTCGCCGACGCAGGTCCTCCCAGAACGGCAGGATGCCCAGGACAAGCAGTCCGCTGGGCAGGTAAATCGCCAGCAGACAGAGCAGGGCACCAATCCAGCCGCCGGGACGGGGCGGCGTCAACACGGTGCCGAGATACGCCGAAAAGCTAAACAGCGGGCCGGGCACAGCCTGCGCCAACCCGTATCCTGCCAGGAAACTGTCACTGCCCACCCAGCCCGGCGCGACCGTTTCGGCTTGGAGGAGCGGCAGCACCACATGGCCACCGCCGAACACTAACGCACCCGAACGGTAGAAGCTGTCAAAGACGGCGACCGCTACGTTGCCAGACGCAGCCCGCAACAGCGGCAACCCGACCAGGAGAGCGGCGAACAGGCCCAAACTGGTCACCCCGGCGCGGCGGCTCCAACCTGAGATCGACAGAGACTGCTCCGCTTCAACTTTTGCCGATTCCTCCCGTCGCAGAAAAATGGAGCCGAAGAGCGCGCCAGTGACGAGGACAGCGATCTGCGCCCATGCCGTTGCCAGGATCAGCATGGTTGCAGCCGCCGCGAGAGCCAGCGAAGCACGCAGCCGATCTGGGCAAATTTTCATTGCCATCGCCCAGACCGCCTGCGCCACGATGGCGACGGCGGCAAGCTTAAGCCCCCTGAGCCATCCAGCGTGACGCAGATCGGTGATGGTGGCGAATCCATAGCCGCAAAGCGTCATCAAGATCGCTGAAGGCAACGTGAACCCGAGCCAAGCGAGCATCCCTCCCGGCAACCCGCCTCGGAGCAATCCGATGGCGAAGCCCAGTTGGCTACTGGCTGGTCCCGGTAAAAACTGGCAAAGGGCGACCAAGTCCGCGTATGCCGCCTCCGAGAACCAGCGGCGGCGGCGCACGTATTCCTCGTGGAAATAGCCCAGGTGCGCCACCGGCCCGCCAAAGGAAGTTAGTCCAAGTTTGACGGCAACACGGAAGATCTCCGAGCGGCTGGGTGGCTCCTCCATGAGTGGGATTCAGGCCACCTAGCCCGATGAATGTCAAATTGTCATCGTGAGGAAAAACAACAAGAGCGGCAAGCCAAAGTGAAAACCCTGCGTCCTTTTCGAGATTCGTCCGTCTGCATTAACGAAGGCAGTTGAATCGCACACCCTCCGTTTGGGGAGCGAGCGACCACGCCTCGTTGAAAGGGGGTGAAAAGAAATATGCGAAAGATAATGATTGCTACCGCTATCGGCCTGCCGCTGCTCGCGGGAGCCGCTTTCCTGGCGGTGTCCAACGCGCCCGCCGCTGGTCCGGCCAAACTGGCCAGCGCGCACGCCGCCGACTGCTGCCCGACATCCGGGGCGTCGACGAAAGCCGACGACTGCTGCACCGAGTCCGACGCACCGGCGAAGACCGCTGTTGCGGAAGACGGTTGTTGTGACGGCGGCTCCTGCTGCCACTAAACAATCGTCCGATCAGACTTAAGCAAGCCCGAGTCAGCCCACCGGCTGATTCGGCTTCGCTGCATGGCTCGGGATCAGCAACAGCCGCATTCCCCGGAGCCGTTGGGCAGGCACACGTCCTTCGCCAGACAATCCGTGTGCTTCGTGCCCAGGTGGAACTCCAAACCGCTGTCCGTCGCGTTGACGGCCTGCACCGGGAACTGAGAAATCTGGCAGTCTTCGTACTCGATTTCCACGTCCAGATCCTCGCCTGACAAGATCGGGGCCGCGCGGTCGAGAATCGTGGCGAGTTGGCCGGGTTCGAGCCGGTGGTCCGTGTCGTCAGCCACCCAGGCTTGCAGCGAGCAGGTGGAGACTTTGCGGACGGTGCCTCCACAGTCGATGAAGGTTTTGTCGATGCGCCCGACCTCGGTGATGTGGGCGTGGGCGGCGATCACGTCGCCGTCCGGCAGGATGAAGCGAAGCGGGTGGGTGGGGGAGCTTTGCAGCGAGGCTTTGAAATCGGAGAGTTTCATCTTGCAAATAATATGCGCCCATTTGCATATACCGCAATATAAATATTGCTTGCACATGCTTCATTCTGCCTATACCTCTTTCGATATGAAG
This sequence comes from uncultured Chthoniobacterales bacterium, assembly GCA_964236475.1. Classification (GTDB taxonomy): domain Bacteria; phylum Verrucomicrobiota; class Verrucomicrobiia; order Chthoniobacterales; family SZAS-18; genus CAHJWO01. Next base: position 12,615 of record CAXSED010000032.1, on the reverse strand, counting down.
TCTGTTCCGCTCGTGCAAATCTACCGCTGTCTCTGCGACGAGAACCGGCTACGCATCGTTCATCTGCTCAAGCAGGGACCGCTTTGCGTGTGCCATTTCCAGACGATCCTCAAACTGCCTCAGGTCACGATTTCCAAGCATCTGGCCTATTTGCGCGAACACGGCTTGGCCGAGTCGCTCCGGCACGAGCAGTGGATGATCTACCGCCTGCCGGCGGCTCCTAGCCCGGAACTCCACCTGCAACTCGCCTGCCTCCAGGACTGCGTGCAGACGCATCCGGTTTTCAAGGAGGACCTGAAGCGGCTCGCCGCTATCAAGAGCGAATGCTGCTGGATCGAGGGCGTGTTGCCTTCCGCCCCTGCCGTTCGCCGCAAGAGAAAAGCCAAAGCCGCCAAATGACCTCCGCGCCCACACCGGACGAACGCCGCCTCTCTTTTCTTGACCGCTACCTGACGCTCTGGATTTTCCTCGCCATGCTTTTGGGCGTGGGCATCGGCAATCTCGCGCCGGGTCTGACCCACGCTGTTACCGGCTTGAGCGTCGGCACCACGTCTATCCCCATCGCCATTGGGTTGATCCTGATGATGTATCCACCACTGGCGAAGGTGCGCTACGAGGAAATGGGCGACGTGTTCCGTGACAAGAAGGTACTCGGCCTCTCCTTTCTGCAAAACTGGCTCATCGGACCAGTGCTGATGTTCGTCCTGGCCGTGACTTTTCTGCGGGATCGGCCCGACTACATGACAGGGCTGATCCTCATCGGGTTGGCCCGTTGCATCGCCATGGTGATTGTCTGGAACGATCTGGCGAAAGGCAGCAGCGAATACTGCGCGGGCCTCGTGGCCTTCAACTCGGTCTTCCAGGTGCTTTTCTACGCGCCGTTTGCCTACCTATTCCTCAAGGTGTTGCCACCCGCCTTGGGTATCCACTTCGGAAACGTGGACCTTTCCCGACTGACGATGGGAAGCGTGGCGGTGAGCGTATTCACCTATCTGGGCGTGCCGTTCCTGGCAGGGGTTGTCACACGCTTCGGCCTGCTGCGCTTCAGGGGCCGGGAGTGGTACGAGCGCGAGTTCATCCCGCGCATTTCGCCGCTGACCCTCGTGGCCCTGCTCTTCACCATCATGGTGATGTTTTCGCTCAAAGGGCAGGAAATGGTCCGCCTCCCCCTGGATGTGCTGCGCGTGGCGTTGCCGCTGTGCATTTACTTCCTCGTGATGTTCTTCCTGTCGTTCTTTATGAGCCGTCGGTTGGGCACGGACTACGAACGGTCGGCCACCCTGGCGTTCACGGCGGGCAGCAACAACTTCGAGTTAGCGATTGCCGTGGCCGTCGCCGTGTTCGGCCTGAACTCCGGGGCGGCCTTCGCTGCCGTGATCGGGCCGCTGGTGGAAGTGCCCGTGCTGATCTTGCTCGTCGGCGTGGCCTTGCGGCTCAAGGGCCGCTTCTTCACCGAAACGCACGCCGGGGGTGAGCGGGCAACCCTTCCTTGATCGCCTACTTCTCCATGCTCGTTGATCCCGAGAAGAGGACATGGGCCATCGTCCGTGTCCTGTTGGGCTTCGCCCAGGTCGTCGCGGCCACGACCACGGCGATCCTGATGTTCCAAACCGGCATCAACTGGCTGACCGCCACGGGTGGATTCCTGACGATGGTGTTGCTGCTCACGAGTCGCCTGCTCTTTCACAACCTGCCTGGCGAATGACTTCTACCGCTACCAGAAGGGTGCTCTTCGTTTGCGTGGAGAATTCCAACCGCAGCCAAATGGGCTGTGGCGATGAGTGCCCTTCGCTGCGCGCCCGGCGGCGGGAAGACTGGAACCTGCCCGATCCGAAGCACCTGATACCGGAGAAATTTGCCCAAGTACGGGACGAAATCGAATCCAGAGTCAAATCCATGCTCAAACCGCTATGAACGAAATCAGAGCAGCCAGAGAAGACGACTTCGCGGCGGTGTGCCGCTTGCTGGCCGAAAGCGCGCTGGTTTACGAAGACCTCACGCCCGCGAACCTCGACACTTTCGTTGTCATTCCAATGGGCGGTGACGGACCCTCTCTCGCCGCCGTAGCAGGTCTGGAAACCTTCCGGGAAAGTCGGGAAGGGTTGCTTCGCTCCGTGGCCGTCAGCTTGGCTCTGCGGAGGCGCGGGGTAGGTGCAAGCCTCGTGGCCGCCGTCGAAGCAAAAGCGCGGATGCTCGGCCTCGGGCGGCTCTGGCTGCTGACGACCACGGCCCCGGACTTTTTCCGTCGGCTCGGGTACGCAGACGCCGAGCGCGCGGATGCCCCGGAAGCTGTGCAGCAATCAAACGAGTTCAAGGGTCTTTGCCCGACGAGTGCCATTTGCCTCAGCAAACGGCTCTGATCCACGCAATTCATTGCGTCTTTTCGTCAGGCACCCCGTCTCCTTTTTTGAAGCCGAGTGATGCAAACCGACCAATTGATCGAAACCACTTGGAAGAACCTGCGCGGGGAACTGCGCGGTTTCCTCGTTGGTCAGGTGGGCGAGCCAGCAACCGCCGACGATTTGCTTCAGGACGTGTTCCTCAAACTGCATCGCCGCGTGGGCGACTTGAAGGAAATAACCTCGCCCCGCGCCTGGCTCTATCAGGTGGCGCGTAACGCTGCGATCGACCACTGGCGGCAACGACGTGACACGACGGAGCTTCCCAGCAATCTCACCCATGCAGAAGCTCCCACCGAGGAGCTTATCCAGGCCAAGCTGGCTCCCTGCTTGCGTCCGATGATCGAGAATTTGCCCGCCGCATACGGAAACGCTTTGCGCCTCACCGAGCTTGACGAACTCTCCCAAGCGGAAGCAGCGCGAAAACTCGGTATCTCTTTGACGGCCCTCAAGTCCCGCGTGCGCCGGGGCCGTGCCCAACTCAGAGAAATGCTCCTGCATTGCTGTGAGTTCGAGCTTTCGACGGCGGGTCGCGTGCTCGACTGCTGGCCGCGCCAAGTGTGCTGCGTCCACTCGCCCTGCCCGGAACCTTCGTCCCACTCACACCAACCAAACGCATAACCACCCATTCCTATGGCTACTGACACTATCAACCAACCCGACATCATCCGTTCAGCCGTGCGCGAACGCTACGGCTCGCTCGCCCGCAAGGACGACGAAACAGGGCAGGAAGAAGGCTCCTGCTGCTCTCCGGTTCCCGCGAAAGCCGGGGCGTGCTGCGGTGGCACGGTGACGACGGATGATTATTCGACCGCCTTGGGCTACTCGGCGGACGAACAGGCTGCCGTCCCGGCAGGCTCGAACCTCGGCCTCGGCTGCGGCAACCCGATTGCTGCCGCGAAGCTCCAACCCGGCCATGTGGTTCTCGATCTAGGGAGTGGAGCCGGTTTCGATTGTTTCCTCGCGGCGGCGGAAGTTGGTGCCACCGGCAAGGTGATCGGCGTGGACATGACGAGCGACATGCTCCTCAAGGCTCGTCGCAATGCCGAGAAGGGCGGCTACACCAACGTCGAGTTCCGCTTGGGCGAAATCGAATACCTGCCCTTGGCCGACGCCAGCGTGGACGTGATCATTTCCAATTGCGTCATCAACCTGTCCCCGGACAAACCGCAGTTGTTCCGTGAAGCGTTCCGGGTACTCAAATCCGGAGGGCGTCTCTGCATTTCCGACGTGGTCACGGCGACCCCGCTCTCCGAGGAAGTCCGCCGAAACTTGGACCTGCATTGCGGCTGTTTGGCGGGCGCGTCTGTAGTGGACGAACTCCGGGCAGCCCTTGATTCCGCCGGGTTTTCGACGGTGCGGATTCAACCCAAGGACGAAAGTCGGGAGTTCATCAAAGCATGGGCACCCGGTCTAAAGCTCGAAGACGCGGTGGTATCCGCTTTGATAGAAGCAGTGAAAGTATAGAAGGGCGCGCCAGAGAGATCGGCGCACTTCGTATGTGCACCCCCCTGAATTTACCACGTTTGAGTCTTGAAAACGCTCGCTGAATAAGGCTGCCATAGAAGCCTTCCAAGAAAAGAACTGCTTTGGTAAGTTATTCTAAAAACACAACTTACGCACTTCAGCGGTAGGATTAGGTCGTTCTTTCCTATGGATTACGGAGAGAGAATGCACGCTTTTCCCTCGGGTGGCAAGGCTAGTCTGGCACTAGGCTGTCACTACTCATTCACTATCTAACCGGATCGGTCTGCTGGCAATTTTGCTGGCAGTTCCGCTTGCCTTTCATCAACGCCAGTTCCCACTGGGATGGGGATAGCCACCGGCTACAAAGTGGTACGGGGCATCCACTGTTACTTGGCGGCCAGCCCGTTTGCTGCCAAGTAATTAAGTCGACCAAATTGACTGTTAGCTCGTCGTTCCCCATCTACTGCGTCTGACGCACTTGTTCGACAGATGGTCAAAGCTACTGGCCGACAATCTTGACTTTCACCTTGCCATCTGTGCCGACTTGATAGCCATTTCCAGGAGCCAAGGTCAACACGACAGTCTTTTTGGAGGCCCCGCCCAGGTCTCCCTGCGGGATCACCTTGATCGGCTTGCTGGTCTTGCCCGCCTTGATCTTCTTGGTGGTTTGAAGTAGCACGTAGTCCGTGCCGTTGGTCGCCGTGCCTTTGATCGTAAAGTTTACCAGCACGTCGCTGCTCGGCGCGGAGGAAAGCGTCAGCAGGAACTCGCCATCCTGTCCGCTGTTCGCTGTCACCGAAGGCACCAATGCGCTGAGGGTGACCATCGGCAAGGCGTCCATCTGCCCGGGGAGCAGGAAATCGCTTAAGACGACGGTGTTCGTGCCTGTGCCATAGTTGACGCGGAAGGAGCCGCGTCCGTCGGTGGTGACGAGACGACTGCCGCTGGCGACGTTCGCGAAGCTCCCGGAGACTGGCTGAGCCGCCGAGAGGATGGTCAACGTATCGCCGTTGCCCGGCAGGGTGGCACCCGTGGCGAAACTCACCGTGAGGTTGCCCGACACGGCAGCAGCGCCACTCACCTGGAGCACTCCCGGGCTCTGCGCGCCTTGGGTGGCCGTGCCGCCAACGGTGATTTCTAGCGCCGCCGTGCTGCCGGCCGTGAACCCGCCGCTAACGTGCAGGGTCGATCCCGCATCGAGGACAACCGTCCCCTCGTTTGAAAGAGCGCCCGCCGTGCTAAACTGAAGCTGGGTGAGCAGCGAGAAGATTCCCTGGTTATCCGTGAGCGAATTGATGGCTGGGAAGCTTGGATTCGGCCCGCTTAGCGCCACGCTAGCTTGGTTGATCGTGATGCCGCTCGGGTTGCCGGGGAAGGTGAGCGCGGCTCCGCTGTCCACGGCCCAGGTGCCCTCGGTGAGCGTGGTGTTGGAGATGTCGTTGACGCCGCCCGTGAAGCTCAGCGTACCACTATGCACTGCGACCGTGCCGGTGTTGACGAACGGAGGTGACCCGGCTTCCGCCGCCGCGAAGGTGGAGGTGCCCGTGCCGGCGGATTTCATGAGCACGCCCACGTTAGTGAAGGGGTTGTTGTAATCACCGGTCACGCCCGCGTCGCCGCGCAGGTCGAACACGGCTCCGGCCGCGTTGGTGAAGCTGCCGCCACCGTTGTAGTAGCCGATCTGGAGATTGCCGCCACCCGTCACGGCCATCGTGCCGGCGTTGGTGAACTTGGCCACGCTCAGCTTGTTGGTGTCGCCGGCCAGGGTGACGACGCCCGTGTTCGTGAAGTTGCCGCCGCCGCCGCCCATGGCGCCGCCCGTCCACTGGAACACGGTGCCCGTGAACGCGAGCGTGCAGGGCTGCGAGGTTCCGGCCATTGAGCCGCCGCTCAGCAGCACGGTGCCGGCACCGGTGCCATTGGTGATATTCCCCTGAAAATAGTTGGTCGCCGTGCTGTTCGCGGCGTGGTTGACGAGGTCGATCACCGTCCCGGCGGCGGGGTCGAAGGTCACCGTGTCGAAGAGTCCGTATTGGCCGGCGAGTTGCAAGGTGCCCGCGGCCACCGAAATCGTGGTGCCCGGCGTGCTCGAAAGCGTCATGCCGGGGTCGAAGGCATAGGTGCCCGTGCCAGCCGACTTTGTGAGTGTCCCGGTGTTCGTGAACGCCGGGTAACCTCCCCCGCCGCCGCCGATGGTCATGGCGCCGTCGGTGCTGATGGTGGTGGTCGCGACCGTCAGCGAGTTGCCATATTCGATGTCCAGCGCGCTGCCGGGAGTGATCTCCAGGGTGGAAAGAGTGGCCTTCACGTCACAGACCGTGTCGCCGGGGGCACCGAGGTAGGCGTCCGTCGGGCCGCCGTTGAGGCCAGGGGAAAAGTTGCCCGACCAGTTGCCGGGGTAGCTGGTTTCGCCGTTCGCTTGGGTAGGCACAACCAGACCGATGCTCCAGAGGCCGTCCACGGCGTTGTTGCGCGGGTCGTTGCCCGACCAGACGACAGACTGTGCATGAGCGTGCGAAGCGAGGAGCGAAAGCGCCCCGGCTAGCGGGAGCAGGCGGCAGATGCTTTTCCGAGATTGGAGAGTAACAAGTGGGATCATGGGTTGATTAATAAAAGGCCTACGGATGATGACGGATCGTAAGAAATCGTGATAGGTGTGGGTGAGTTTCAGTGGCGACGACACGGCTCCAGTTGGACGGACACGCGCTCCAGACGGGCGAAGATAGACAGTCTTGTTCGGGCACCGTCGTGCGGTGTTTCGTATGCAAAAAAGTCTTCCCATAAAGAAAAGCCCCGCAAAAGCCGGGGATCGATCTGCTTTGTTGAAAGAATTTCCTTAGCTAGTGTGGCGGGTAAGTTGGCGTGCGACAAACCCGCCTGTTCGTCCGTGAGTACCGACGCTATTCACAACGTGACGCGACTGCTGCAGGCTTGGGATACCGGCAGCTCGCAGGCGTCCTAGTAACTGCTGCCGCTCCGGGTGCGGAGAACCAGCGGGGTAGACAAAGTGGCAAGAAGACCGAGGCACCGGATGGTCAGGCGAGCCAGGCGCAACGGCGACGGCGCAGAGTCAGACCGAGCAGGCCCACGCTGCCCAGACACAGCAGCGCCCACGTGGACGGCTCGGGAACCGTCGACGGAATCTGGAAAGCCTCGGAGCCTCCAAAAGCGGTGCCGTTGCTGAAATGCACGAGGGTGAGCTGGCCGGTTCCTATCGTGGCAGTCGTCGCCGGCTGCGAACCCGAGAGCGCGAGTTCACCGACATAATTGATGAACCGATCATAGATGCCGCCTTCATTGTCGGTAAGGCCCTTGTTTAGCAATCCGGCGACGATGGTACTCTCGCTCGCTACCAGGTCCGGATTCGCGTTGAAGAACGGCGCGAAGAAGGTGGTGAAGCTCTCGTTCACGGGCAGGGTGCTCGCGCTGCTAAAGCCGAGATACACGGACTGGTTGGTCGTGGCACCGGTGGTGATGTTGTCAATCCCCACGAGGCCATAAGTGTAGACGGTCGGTGTATTATCGGGATCGCCGATGTTCACCACGTTGGGAACCAACGGCGAGATGTCGGGGAAACTCCCGGTCGAGAAGGCGGTGACCGGGTAGCCATTGTATGAATGATACAACTCGGTATCGATCCAGGTATTGTTGGTCAGGGTGGATGTGGCGTCAGCCACGGTGACGGTGTAGACGACGTCGCCACTCTGGCCCGCGCCTACCGTCTGGCCTTGGCAGGCGAGGCGGGGCAACGTCGATGCGGCGATGATCAAGGCGAGGTTTGTTAGTAATTTCACGGTGTTGTTTTGCTGCTTTAGCTGGATCAGAAATCGAGTTCTTGGATCACGCGCCCAAGTGCTCCGCAGCGGAGACCTGCGCCGCATGGCGAGCGATCAAATGGTGGACCGGGGACCGTGCCGCCGGCGCAGGACCAGGCCCAGGAAGCCAAGACTCCCGAGGCCCAGCAGCGCCCAGGTAGAATTTTCTGGCAGTGAGGATGGATTCGATCACGAGTTGGTGGAGGGGCGTTGGGCGCGAGAAAACACGCGGTCCTATAGAGAGAAGCCCCGCAAAAGCCGGGAACGGACATGCTTTCTGAAAAAAAGTTCCCTCGGCAGGCATCGCCCGGTAAGATGCCGTGCGACAAACCGCCCTTCGTCCATGAGCACCGACTCCACCCACGACGTGACCCGGCTGCTCCAGGCTTGGGGCGACGGCAGCCCGCAGGCATCCGAGCAACTGCTGCCGCTCATCTACGACCAACTGCGCCGCATCGCCCGCGACTACATGCGGCGGGAACGGGAGGGCCACACCTTGCAGCCCACCGCTCTGGTCCATGAGGCCTACCTCAAGCTCACGCGCGGCGAACCGATCTCCTGGCAGGGCCGCGCGCACTTTTACAGCCTCGCGGCGCGGGCCATGCGGCGCATCCTCGTCAACCACGCCCGCGACCGCCAGCGGCTCAAGCGAGGGGGCGTTCATTTCACGGTTTCGCTCGCCGAAGCCGGGAACTTGCACCTGCCCCAAGACGATAACGGGGTGGACCTCGTTGCGCTGGATGCCGCGCTGGAGCGCCTCACGCAGGCGTACCCTCGTCCGAGTCGGGTGGTGGAGTTGCGCTTCTTCGGCGACATGGAAACCTCTGACATCGCGGAGGTTCTACAGGTGTCGGAGAAAACCATCCTGCGCGACTGGCAGTTTGCGCGGTTGTGGCTGCACCGTGAACTGGCGCAAAAAGACGAGTAACATGGAACCCGATCAAACGGACCGCCTCATCGACCTTGTCGCCGAAGCTCTCGAACGCGCCCCAGAGGAACGCCGGACCTTTCTTGACGCCGAGTGCGGTGCCAACGAGGCGTTGCGGCTAGAGGTGGAGTCACTGATCGGGCAAGAGGAAGTCGTCGGGGAGTTCCTCCAAACACCGGCTTTTGCCCAAGCGGGTAAAAACCTGTACGACCTGGAAGCCGGGAACCTGAAACCCGGAGATACCCTGGGAGACTGCCAGATCATCCGGCTGCTGGGAGAGGGTGGCATGGGCGAGGTGTATCTGGCGCGGGACACTGGGCTCGAACGTCTGGTCGCCGTCAAGCTCCTCAAAACCCAACTCGACGACGACACGCTGCTGCGTCGCTTCCGCCACGAGCGCAAGGTGCTCGCCGGTCTTACCCATCCGAACATCGCCCGGCTCTACGGAGGAGCGATCACTCTCGAGGGTCAATCCTACCTCGTCATGGAGTACGTTGACGGTGAACGACTGGACCGCTACTGCGCGACGCGGAATCTCCCTGTGACCGAACGACTCGCGCTCTTTCGCAAGGTCTGTGCGGCGGTGGCTTACGCCCACCAGAACCTGGTGATCCACCGTGACCTTAAGCCCGCCAACATCCGCGTGACGGCCGAGGGCGAGCCCAAGCTGCTGGACTTCGGCATCGCCAAGCTGCTGGACCCGGAAGGCGGCACCGGCACGCAAGCCGATCCTACCGTGACGTTGTCTGTGGCTATGACCCCAGAGTACGCCAGCCCCGAGCAACTGCGGGGCGAGAAGATCACCACCAGCAGCGACGTGTACAGCTTGGGCGTGGTGCTTTGCGAGCTGCTCACGGGCGAAAGACCCTACCGAGTGAACAGTCGGCGACCGGATGAATTGGCGCGCGCGATCTGCGAGCAACCGCCCGAACGTCCGAGTACAATGGTGGGTCGCCGCACCGCCACCACCGGAGAAATGACGGCAGGAGGAGAAAACCCGGCCCGGCTGCGCCGCCGCTTGGAGGGCGATCTCGACAACATTGTGACCATGGCCCTTCGCAAGGAGCCGTCCCGCCGCTACGACAGCGTGGCGCAGTTTTCCGAGGATGTCCGCCGCCACTGCGAGGGGCTGCCGGTCATTGCGCGCAAGGACACGCTCAGCTACCGCGCCGGCAAGTTCGTACGCCGCAACAAGACCCTCGTGATCGCTTCGGTTTTGGTCGGACTGACGTTGGTGGGCGGTTTAGCGGCGGCGAACTGGCAGGCGCATGTGGCGCGTAAGGAACGTGACCGCACCCGGGTTGCCTTGGCCAGCTCCGAGCAAGCCAAAAGACAAGCGGAGCAGCTCAACGGTTTCCTGCAAACACTGCTGGGCAGCGCCAACCCGGAAGACGGGCCGGGGCGCGATCTCAGAGTCGTGCAGGTGCTTGACGAAGCCAGCGCGAAGCTCGACCAGGAGTTGGCGGGCGAGCCGGCCCTGCTGGCCCAGGCGCACGTGACCATCGGCCAAGCTTACGCCGGCCTGCGGGAGGACATTCCGGCCATGGATCACCTGCGTGCCGCCTTGGAGATCGACCGCCGGATCTACGGGGATGAAGACATCGTGACGGCACGCGTCAAGGCGGTGCTCGGAGCGGCGCTGGTCGATCTGATGCGAAGGTATTCCGAAGCAGAACCTTTGCTGCATCAGGCACTCATCGTGGAGCGCCGCCAACCGCCAAGCGAGCAGCGTAGCCTCCCATTGATCCTGAGCCACGAGGGCAAAGCTCTCAGCCAACTCGACCGGATCGACGAAGCCAAAGCGATGACGGCGGAATACCTCGCTCTCATTGGCAAGACGAGCGGAGAACAAGGCATGATCTACGCCGATGGGCTGGAGCAGATGGCCGGCTTGTCGCTCGCCCAAGAAGATTATGCCGGTGCCGAAGCACCGCTGCGACAAGCCGTGGCGATCCAGCGGCGGCTGCGTCCGCACGCGCCATCGTTTGCCAGGTTACTGACAACCTTGGCCTACAACCTGGTTTTGGAAGGCAAGCTCGACGAGCCGGAAGGCATCCTGCTTGAGGCGCAGGAACTCAACCGGCGCACCGTAGGCGAAAAGAATATTGCTTATGGAATGAACATCGGTTGTCTAAGTTGGCTGCATTTTCTGCGTGGGGAATATAAGAAAGCGGAAGCGGAGATGCGCGTGGCTCAGGTGACCGCCCTGGCTTCACAAGTGCCGACGGGAGAGCAGGACTACGTGGGGGGAAGGGTCTTGCTGGCGTTGGCGATCTCGCGGCAGGGAAGGGCGGCCGAGGCAGAACCGGCGCTGCGTGAATGCCTGGAGCTGGCACAGACCAATCACCTACACGGCAATGCTTTGCCCGATACAGTATCGGGCGCGTTGGGGGAATGTTTGCTCGCGCAGAGTCGTTACGCCGCCGCCGAACCGTTGCTGCTCGCAGACTACCATCATCTGCGCACGTCACCGGGAGACACGATCCCGAGACTCACCGATCCGGTCCGGCGGCTGCACGACCTTTACATCGCCTGGAACAAGCCAGCCGAGGCCGCGCGCTTCGTCGGGCAGGCGACTCCTGTTCCAAGCGGCTCACCCTGAACTGTGGGTTTCTTTGTGTCTGGGTCGAGACTTCTACAAGACACACTGATCATCTGGCCCAGCCACAACCACCCGGCTCGACCCTTTAAATCCGGGACCACCGGGTTTGCAGGACGCAGTTTTGACTTTGCGGTTCACAGACGCAGAGACAACTAAAATGTCAGTTCGATCCGCGGTCGCTCATGTCCACTGATCATGGCGTGGTTGGCAAACCAGCAATGGAACAGGCTTTCTGCCATCGGGCGTGAGCAGCTATGTTCCGACCTAGGCTGAATCGACATTCAGCGTAGCCAGAGCAGGGTGCAAGCGAAGTGGAGGAAGGCGAGGAAGTAAATATCGCGCCGGTCGTAGCGGGTGGCGATGCGCCGGAAGTGCTTGAGCTTGTTAAAGCAGCGCTCGATGCGATTGCGAGTGCGGTAAAGCGTTGCGTCGTGGGCGATGGGCACCTTGCGGTTGCGCCTGGCGGGGATGACCGCCTCCATGCCAGCGGCGAGGAGCAGGGCACGCAGCGGGTTGGCGTCGCAGGCGCGGTCGGCGATGGCCCCTTTGGCGCGGACACCGGCCAGCAAGGCAGGTGCGCTCTTGATCTCGGCGGCCTGGCCAGGCGTCAAAACCAGGCGCAACGGTCGGCCCAGCGCGTCGCAAAGCAGGTGGATTTTTGTCGTTGGTCCTCCTCGGGAACGCCCCAGCGCCTGGTTTTTGGAGCCCCTTTTTGCCCGTCGCGGCCTGCGGATGGGCTTGGACGAGGCTGGCATCGAGCATCACATAGTCGTTGCTCGGGTCGGCGATGAGGGTGGTGAATACCTTCTCCCACACGCCCTTGTCGGCCCAGCGGCCAAAACGCCGATGGACCGTTTTGTATTTGCCATAACGTGCGGGCAGGTCGCTCCAGCGAGCGCCACTGCGCAAGATCCACAAGACAGCGTGCACAAACAACCGGTTGTCGGCGGCGTAGCGGCCCGGGTCACCCGCCTTGCCGGGCAAGAGGTGAGCGATGCGGTCCCACTGGCTTTGGCTCAGTTCGTAGCGTCGGATCATCCAGACGCAAACCACAGCCCGCGTCCTTGCGCTACGCTGAATGTCGATTCAGCCTAGCAGGTGTCCAGAAACGGGTTTTGCTGCTCATTTTGTCGGGCGGCAACGTCCTCCAGAGCATCAGCCTGCTAAAGGCTAGATAGATCAGGTTTTCTCCTATCGTTGGTAGGAGATCGTTGCCCTTGAGGAGCCACCGATTGTTGTTCAATCGGGCGAAGAGCACTCGATATTTCCCGATCTGCGCGAACTCTCCGAGAAAAATTCAGAACCTGCATGTGGCAACTTAAAATCTTTCGATTCGAAGAATCGAGCCTGCCCTAGGGCGTGTTAGCACTATCTGAGAGCGTCGAAGATAAGGGCGAGGTGAAC